>JAUSBS010000023.1 GCA_030651905.1 Coriobacteriia bacterium | reverse complement strand
GACGAGCCCCGAGACATTCTGCATGAGCTTCAGGCGCTCGGCCGCAGCGACGCGCTGGGCCTGTGAGGTCCTGCTCCGGTTGATGCGGTCGACCTTCGCCCGGATCTCGGCGGTGGTGGGTTCGGACGCAGTGCCGCCGCTCGAGTCTGCCGCCGCGACGCCTTGGACCACGCCGAAGACGAGCAGGATTGCGATCAGCACGATGCGGCTGGCCTCTGTGATCGTTCGTTTCACCTTCGTGTGCCTCCTCGAACCGGCATCTGGAAACGCCAACCTGGAAGTCCGCCCCCACACCGGACTTCCACGATATGGATTGCCCCGCAGTCTAAGGATTAACACATTCTAATCTTCGATGCGACAAACGGACTCGACTGAGTTCCGAACGGCAGAATACGGCGATGGACGCTACCGAACGGTCACGCGCGTCGAGACGACGACGTCGGCGCAGACCCACGGCTGGTCCGCGGATCCGAGCGGATCGCGATCACGGCGCTCGAAGGTGCCGACGGCGCCCCGGTCCGCGTACACGGTGACAGCCAGCTCCGTCGCGGAGCCGATGCCCGACACCGGCACGGTCAGTTCATGCCACTCGCCCGCGGGGCGTGAGACGAGACCGACCCGGCGCACGGGGACTCCGCCCTCCACCGCGTCGACGACCACCCACGACGGTCCGGGCACGATGAGGTAGTCGGCGGTCAGCACACCGCCGCGGATGCGCCCGGCCTCGACCATCACGAGTGCGGAGTTGGGGAGCGCGTGGGCGCCGTACCCTTCCAGCCGGAGCGGGGACTCGAGGGCCCGGCCGTCGATCAGGACGGGGCGGTCGAGCGCGCGATCCGGCCGCGCCGGATCGAACTCAAGGAGGCCCCGCTGTCCGCGGTCGACATGCAGAGCGACGCGAACGTCTATGCCATCGAGCGCATCGAGCCGGACCTTGACGTCGAGGTTCTCGCCCCGGCGAACGCGCGTGGCACCGAGCACGCCCCCGGGGGGCACAGTGGAGCGGACGAGGACCCATCCGTCGTCGGGGGCAAGCACGCGGTCGACGCGGATCCCGCCGGAGCCGAGATCGAGTCTCGGCGTGCCCATCGCGGCGTCGCGGGACGTGGCGATGACGCCGGCCACCATGCCTTCGGATCCGCCGCCGCCCATCATCCCGCCCCCGGGCGGCGTCTGGCTCGCGGGCGCGGCCGTGCACCCGGCCGTGAGCACGAGGCCTGCGACGAGCGCGGCGAGCGCCCAGAAGGCGAGACGACTGCGGGTCGGACCGGTCTTCATGGTCACTCCTTGCGGGCGACGACGAGCGCTGCGGCCCGCGCGAGGGCGGCTACTTGGTCGTGCGAAGGATCTTGCCGGGGAATATGCCTATGTTGGGGATCTCGATCTGCACGTCCTCGTTCGTGGTGACCCTGATCAGGAACGGGGCACCTCCGCTTCCCGAGACATCACCACTGTTGTACTGGCCCTTCACGTTCGGGGCGCTCGCCTGTATGTCGAGCGAAGCGAGCCCCTCGAGGTTCATGGTGCCGGCGCCGGCGACGATGGGGTCGCCGACCGAAGCGCCGGTCAGCAGGTCCGCGAGCGGAGCCTCGATGATGATGAACCGAAGCTTCTCGTCTCGGCCGCTGCTCTTGACCTTCCCGAACGAGCTGACGATGGAGCTTGCCGGGCCTTTGTACTCCCCGTCCATGAACAGCGACGCCCGGCCATCGTAGAAGCCACCTTGCTGGATCCCGCCACCCGAGGCGAAGAGGTCGAGCTCATAGTTGAACGTCCAGCCCTGGTTCGTCTGGGTCTCCTTGCCGCCCGCCTTGATGGTCCAGTCGACCACCTGGCCCTTGGCGGCTGCCTTGTCGGTGAAGGCCTTGTCGCGTGCGGCGGCGTCTTCTTCACTCGTCGTGTAGGTGGAGAAGCCGTCGACATAGGCGGTGAGCATGGTCATGCCGCCGTACACGAGCCGGGTCGTCGGGACGATCTCGGAGGCCGTACCGTCGTCGGAGATGCGGACGATGGTCGCATCGACCGTCGCGGTCCCGGGGAGCGCGAAGCCGATGGCGCAGGGCTGGGTCGGCTCGCCGCCGGTGGTATCGACGTAGACGCCGGGGCACAGCGGCTTGCGCGCGCCGCTCGGAGCCTCGGTCAGCGGAGTGACGCGCCAGGTGGCGCCGGTCTTGGCCGCACCCGCCGGCACGTAGACGGCCGCAGTGGCGTCGCCTGAACGGACGGCGATGCCGCCGCCCTTCGCGCCGATCGCGAGGTCGGCGCCCTTCGCTGCGTCCGCCTTGAACGCGGCAGGAACCTCCCGGGGTGCCGCTCCGCCTGCGCCCAACGCACCACCCTTGCACCCGGTGAGCGCAAGCGCGCACGCGACCACTGCCAGGATCGTGAGACGTCCTGCGTGCATGGGACATACCCCCTCTTGGACGGACGAGCCCCCGTCGATGCAGCTTGATTGTAGCGCCGGGCCTTCTCAGTGGCGCGCCAGCGCGTCGAGCTTCCCAGCGTCGAGCCTGCGAAGCACGTCGAGCACGAGTTGGCCCGACTCCCGCACGTGTTCCACCTGAAGGTGATCGGTCGTGTCGCTCATCTTGTGATACGCCGGGTCCTGCAGCCGCTCGAGCCACACCGCGGGGACGCCGGCCTTCTCGTACGGCTCGTGGTCGCTCCAACCCGTCGGGCCCGGGTCCTTGAGGTAGGTAAGCGCCACGCCGAGCCGGTCGGCCTCGCTCAGCAGCAGGTCCGACATCGTGCGCGGTCCGACCCCCATCGTTCGCACGTGCAGCTTGGGACCGTAGCCGATGACGTCGACCGAGATCATCCCGGAGGTCCGGCGAAGCTCCGTGCGCGTCATCTGCTTCACGCGGTAGCGGGAGCCGCGATGGTGGTCCCTGGGCTTGCCGTCGTTGTACTCCTCGCCGCCGAAGACGACCAGCTCGACGGTGGGATACGCCGGCCGGGCCTTGAGCAGTCGCGCGTACTCCACCAGCATGGCCACCCCGACCGCATCGTCGTTGGCGCCCGGTGTCCCGCGCTTGGAGTCGATGTGCGCCCCAACGACGATCACCCGGGAATCGGCGCCCGGTATGCGCACGACAAGGTTGCGGCTCTTCCCGCCTGGGACGGGGAACACCTCCACGCGCACGGTGCAGCCCAGGTCGCGGAAGCGCCGCGCGATCATCTCGGTCGCCTTGCGCTCCGCGGAGCTGCCGACCGGCCTGACGCCGAAATCCTCGATCGCCTGGCTGTCGGTCAGCACGCGCTGCACGTCGAGCTGCTGGTCGGCGACGGGGAGCTCGGCCTCCTCGGCCGGCGGTTCGACCTCGGGAGGGACCGTCGTCACCACGGCGGGCGGCTGCGTGGCCACCGCGGACGTGCCCGGGGGAGATACGGCCTCGCGGCCCCCGGTGCATCCGGGGGCCGCGAGGAGCATGACGATCGCCGCTATGGGGACGGCCGCCGAACGATGGGCGCTGTCCGTGCGACGACTCAGTTGCGGATCACCACCGGCCACCGGCCCACGAGCGTCGAGAACGTGACCACGTCCGCGTTGTACATGCGGATGCAGCCGTGGCTCGCCATCGTGCCTATACTGTCTGGATCGTTCGTGCCGTGGATGTAGTAGCTGGTCTTGACGAGGACCCTGCGGTGCTTCCAGCGGCGCACCCAGCGCACGTGGCCGCGCACGCGGGCACGCACGCGCACACGCACGTGGCGTGTCTGATAGCGCATGAGCGGGAGCCGCATGACGCCCCAAGACGTCGTAGAAGGCCGCATCCGCTGACCGGGGCCGAGTATCCACGTGCCGGTCGGCGTCTGCGCGCCCGGCATGCCGATCGCCACGGGCCGCTGGAAGCCGACGACGTCGTTCGTGATCACGTAGAGCGTGAAGTCGTACTTGTCGACGAGCACGAACGTCGCGTAGCCGGGCACCGCGCCCAGATTGAACGCGGACAGCACGGCCGGCAGACCGGGTCCGGCGGCGTTGCTCGGGGTGACCGTGATGAGCGAGGCCTCGCGTGCGACCGGGATGCTGACCGTGGCGGTGTAGGTGGTGGCGCCGGAACTCACGGCCATCGTCGTGTCCTGGGTCGGCGTGACGAAGCGGAGTTCATCGGTGTTTCCGTCCAGCGTGCCGCTGATGACGACGTTGCCGTCGCGGGTGAGCTGGTTGTTGGGATTCGAGATGGTCGGTGCGTCCGGGAGCGCCATCGTCGCGGAGACGGGCAGCGGCGCCACCGCGAGCACGAACGACGCACAGACAACGAGCGCGACCAGCCTGAGCGATCTGCGTGTGGTCATCTAGAACCTCCTGACGACGATCTTGGTGACCACGCCGCCGCGCACGTAGAAGTCTGTGCCGGAGCGACCGCCCAGGACGTACCGGTTGTAGACGGGGCCCGGGTTCGCGGTGAGAAGCGTGCCGTACGCGGCCGTGAGTGCAGCCTCGCTGCTCCCGACCCTGATGCCCTTCGCGGTCGCATACGTGTTGCGGTTGATGACGAACGCGAAGACCTTGCGGCTCTTGTTGCTGTACAGCTCGAGCGCGTACTTGCCGTTGCGCTTGGTGCCGAAGTAGCGGACCCACACGACGCGTCCGGCGTAGCTGCGGTCGCGCTTCTTGAGGACGACCCGGCCGATGCGCCTCGCCGCGGCGGTGTCGTACATGCCCAGACGAGCCGACTTGACGCCCTTGTTCACGTAGATACGCGCCGTGGCCGCGTAGGCGGTCGTGGGCGCAAGCATGCTCACCGCAAGAGCGGCGACGAACAGACCGCGCACTAGCTTCGTTCGATGCACGTTCATCCCTCCCAGAGACAGATACGGCCTCGTGCTTCCGGATGGAGTATGCCCCCATATGCGGCTTCGCCACCACCGGCAGCAGAGGTACGATGCGAAGCGGAGACGATCCGGGGCGGACGCGGGTGAGGGGGACGGGTGACCGACGAGCAGCCTGGCTTCTTCGCGCCCGGGCGATCCGAAGGGGCCTACCTCCCCTTCCGGGGCCGCATGACATGGCGGCGCCTGCTCACACGGCTCGTGTTATGCGCGATCATGCTGGTGGCCGTCGACGCTCTCGTGGCCGCCACGGCGACCTCGCAGGCCTCGTTCGAGCGAGACTACCGACTGCCCAGGACCATGCCGACCGCGGACATCGCCGACTACGCGGATGCGATCGACGCGAGCGCGCGCAGCGTGGCCGGCGGGCCCGTGGTGCTCTTCCTCGGAGCCTCACCTACGTGGGGGCACCGGACCAAGGACGCGGCGAACACGTTCCCGTACGCGTTCCGCTCGGCCGCCGCCTCGGCCGGCGTCGATGTGCGCGCGTTCAACCTCGCCAGCAACGGGCAGTTCGTCGGGGACTACCTCGTGATCGCCCGCAGGCTCGCCCCCGACGCGGAGGCCGTCTACGTCCAGCTGACCTATCACACCTTCAACCGCGCCGCGCGCGGTGAAGCCGCCATCCGCTACCCCGAACTGCCCAAGGTGCTCGGCGTGACGCTGAGCAGCGACGACGCCGCGCTGCTGCGGCTCTCAGGCTCGGACACCGGCCTGTTGGCGCAAGGCGAGAGCTGGCTTGGACGGTACTGGCGCCTCTGGCGCGCGCGGGACGCGATCGATCGCGCACTGCTGGGCGGACGGCCGCGCGACGCCCTCGAGCGTCTCGCCGCCCGCGCCGCCGGCGACGAGGTCACGAGTGACGAGGACGTGACCGGGGACGGCTTCGCCGCCTTCGACTCGCTCGAACCCGAACAGCAGATGATGGCGGTCGCGGCGTATGCGGAGGACTCGTCGTTCGATATCGAGCCCGCCGACAGCGAGGTCCGCGCTCTCGACCGCCTCGCCGCGCTGCTGGAACAAGGCGAGGTCCCCGCTGTCTTCTACATGGCGCCGCTGAACCGGGAGCTGATCAGAAGCTACGAGCTCATCGACGAGGCGCTCTACGCTCGCAACGTGGAGATCCTGCGTCGGGTGGTCGAGGCGCGCGGCGCCACGTTCATCGACTACAACAGCGGGCCGGTGCGCTTCGGCCCGGGCCTCTTCGCCGACATCAGCCATACCACCGATGCGGGCGGCCGCGTCTTCGGCGCAGCGCTGTGGAACGACACGTCGGCCACCGTCACGGCGGTGGCGAGATGATCTTCGGCGAGTGGGTCTACGTCGTCTTCCTCATCGGAGCCGCGGCCGTCTTCCGCTTCCTGCCCGGGCGCGCGCGTCCGTGGTGGCTCGCCGCGTGCGGGCTCGCGTTCTACGCGTACTACTCACCGGCGTTCGTGTGGCTGCTCGCGGTGGAGCTCGCGGTCGTCTTCGCGCTCGTGCGGGGCGTGCGGCGCAGCGCACTCGCGTTCGGCGGCGCGCTGGCGGTCACGATCGGTGTGCTGGTCGCCTACAAGTACGGCGCTCTGCTCTCCTCGACGCTGGCGAGTGCGGCGACGGTCCTGCGCGCCGGCCGGTTGCCGAGCTTCCCGCAGCTCGCCCTGCCGCTGGCGATCTCGTTCTTCACCTTCGAGTTCGTCCACTACGTCGTCGACGCGCGCAAAGGCACGCTGCCCGAGCACCGCCTCGAGGACTTCCTCGCGTTCATGCTCTTCTTTCCGACGATGGTCGCCGGGCCGATCAAGCGGTTCCAGGACTTCCAGCCGCAGCTCACGACCGCACGGGCGAGCGCGGAGGACATCAACGCAGGCATCACCCGCATCGTCGTGGGCCTTGCGAAGAAGGTCGTCATCGCCGACACGATCGCTCCGCTCACGACTCCGCTGCTCAGCAACACGGGCGTAGGCGAGGCGAGCGCGGCGCAGCTGCTCGTCGCACTTCTGGCGTTCGCGGTGAAGATCTACATGGACTTCTCGGGCTACTCCGACATCGCCATCGGTTCGGCGCGGCTGTTCGGCATCCATGTGCCCGAGAACTTCGCGTGGCCGTACCTGCGACGCAACGTCGCGGAGTTCTGGCGCCACTGGCACATGTCGCTCACGTCGTGGATCACCGACTACGTCTACAAGCCGCTCGGCGGCAACCGGCGAGGTCTCGCGCTCACGGCGCTCAACGTCGTGATCGCCATGGCGGTCTCAGGATTGTGGCACGGGGCGCAGTGGCACTTCGTCGCATGGGGGCTCTACCACGGCGTGCTGCTCGCGCTGTTCCGGTTGTGGGAGCGCGGGCTCAAGCCGCTGCTGCTGACCCGGCTCCCCGTCCTGCGCGAAGGACGCGTCGCCCGCGCTGTCGGCCGTGCGGGCGCGCTCACCGGTGGCGCGGCGACGTTCGCGCTCGTCACGCTCGGCTGGGGGCTGTTCGTCATGCCGGTCGGCCGCTTCATCGAGCTGCTGGGGAGGCTGCTGTGAGCACGCGGATCCGCCGCATACTGACCGATCTCGGAGCCGATGCGCTCGTAGCGCTCGTGTGGGCAGCGCTCGTCGTGGCGATCGTGCTCTTCTCGGGCGTGGTGTCGCAGTTCCTCTACGTGGACTTCTAGACCGCGCCCGCTGCGTGGTATACTCCTTGGTGGCACTACTGCATGGCACTACCACCTAGCACCACCAAGGAGGACCACCATGGGCAAAGTGAACGTCTCCCTGCCCGACGAGCTGCTCGAGACGGTCGATGCCCTGGCGCTCGAGCTGGATCGTTCGCGCAGCAGCATCGTGGCGGAGGCGACCGCGCAGTACGTGGTCCGCGTGGCGGAGGAGCGGGAGCGCGAGCATCGCCGCAGCAGCATCGAAGCGGCGATGACGGACGCGCGCGAGCTGGCGGGGCGCGTGCCGGCCGGCGGCGACACAACGATGGCTATCCGTCGCGACCGCGATCGCGACTACGGCAACGGGCCCGCAGATGCCTGAGCCCGCGCCCGCGATCCTCGTGATCGACTCGTCCGTCGCCGTGAAGTGGTTCCTCCCGGAAGGCGAAGCGGACGGCGAACGCGCGTGGGCCCTGCTCGAGTCACACTTGGCCGAGCGCATCCGCCTCGCAGCACCGGACCACCTGCGGCTGGAAGTCCTCAACGCCTTGCGGCACCGCGGCTTCAACGCGCAGACCATCCGCCGCGCGGCCGACGCGCTCGACGGATTCCACCTCGTCTGGCACCCGGTGAGCGCCTCGCTCGCGGTCGCGGCCTGCGACATCGCCGCCCGGCACGGTCTCACGCTCTACGACGCGGCCTACGCCGCGCTCGCGGTCGCGCTCGATGCGGAGCTGGTCACAGCGGATCGGCGGCTGGCGGGCTCGGGCGCGGGCCGGGCGCGCCTCCTGGCGGAGTAGCGCGGGGACGCACCCGCACCACGACGATGGTGCCGATCACCGCGCACGACAGGATGAGCGCCTTCGCCCACAAGGCCTGCACGAAGAAGACCGCCGAGCTGCCGCACGTCAGCCACATGATGGAGATCGCGATGACTTTGGAGCGCAGCGGCATCCCCTTGCCGGAGAGGAAGTCCCGGACGTAGGGACCGAGCAGGCGGTTCTCCAGCAGCCACGTGTGTGCCCGCTCGCTGCTGCGGTAGAAGCACCACGCGGAGACGAGCAGGAACGTCGTGGTCGGCATACCCGGGATGAAGACGCCGAGGAAGCCCAGGACGACGCACGTCCAGCCCAGCCCGAGAAGGACGGGCCGCGGGATCCGGCTCGGGTGGTATTCGAAGGCAGGCTCCAGCAGTTCGACCACGTACCTACCTCCGGGATCGTTCATGAGCAACACACTCACGCGCACGCTGAGTGTAGCCTGCCGACAGCCATTCGGCGCGGGCCACCTCTAGCACTTCGCGTTCCGCGCGCTATAGTGACGCCAACAGCACCATCGCGGACCGAACAGCCGGTCCGCCGCCTGCGAAGGGGGTCGCGCACATGACCGACCAGCAGCCCGTGATGTATCCGGCGCCGCCGCCGCCTCCCCCACCTGCCCCGAAGCGCTCGACCGGGCTGATCGTGGCCGTCGTCGTCGGCGTCATCTTCGCCCTCATGGCCTGCTGCGGCATAGCCTTCGCGGCGGTGCTCATCTTCGGGAGCTCCAGCAGCGCGGAACCATGGAAGCTCTCCGCCGACCAGACGCGCGTGGCCAGCGAGTTCGGGCCGCCCCAGACGTTCGACATCATCTGCGCGGCCGACCCGAAGAACGACGACCCCGGCGAGGACGGCTTCCCCATCCATCGCATCGAGACGTGGACGTACCACGAGATGGGCACCCGGTTCATCTTCCGTGACGGCAAGGTCATGGGCACGTCCGCCGTGCCCGCCCCGGCCGCCGGCACCGCGTATCCGAAGCTGCGCCCCGAGGAGTTCTACGCCGGGATGTCGCTCGAGGACGTAGCGAAGGTCGTCGGAGCCGCACCCACCAAGGCCGCCGACATCGCGCCCGACACCTTCAAAGGACTCGAGGCGTACGTCTTCGATGACCAGGTGATGGCCGAGTTCGAAGGCGGCAAGCTGGTCGGCGTCCAGACGGCCGCGGTCATCACGGAAGGAGCCGCGAAATGAGGATCTGGGGCGTGGTCCGCGACGATCGCGGCGAGGTCATCACCATCGGCATCCTGGGCTGGCTCGCCATAACCAGCCTGCTGTCCACGACCATCATCGGCGGCAGCCAGGTGGTCGCCTCCGTCAAGAACAAGGGCGACCTCGACGCGGCCGCCGGCGTCATGCGAGACGAGGCCGGCGTCATCAAGGAGAAGATGGCCGGCCGCGACGACGCGGACTCGAAGATCATGGTGGAGAACGCCGGCAAGATGGAGGCGCTGGCGGACAAGACCGAGACCGGCGCTAACCTCGACGTGGCGAAGAACGTCAGCCAGACCGTCTACGATGCGGGCTCGGCCGCGGTGCCTTTCACGAAGCTGACCAAGGTCGGCAAGGCCGTGAAGTTCAGCTGGGACGTCTACGGCGGCACCGGATTGGGGCAGGCGGCGATCGACGCCGCCACGGCGCCTCCGGCCGACATCGCCGAACTGCAGAAGGACATCGAGGCGATCGACTTCGGCAAGGTGGGCACGAAGCCACCGGAAGCCTCGGGGGACCCGGTGGAGGACTACATCCTCGACGCCAAGATCCGGGCGATGGCCAACGTGGTCAACTCGACGCTGGCGAACAAGAAGTCCTCCGGCGCCAACGCCGACGAGTACGCCGCACTGACCCGCGACCTTGCGATGAGCATGGTGCTCGACATGACGATCAAGGACGGCCCGGGGACCACCGAGGACGAAGTCACCCTGCCCTCCTTCGGCGAGAACCCGTTCAAGACGGCGCTGGCCGACGAGGTCAAGCTCATCGACCCGGCCAACCCCGCGACAGGCCCCATGGGCGGCATCATCCTCGCGGCGGACGACAAGAAGGCGTTCGAGGCCGGGGATCTGGAGTTCGCCATCGGCCAGTACTACGGCGCGAAGGGGCTTGAGCCCATCATCGTCACCAAGGACGACAAGGGTGCTCTCAAGAGCCAGCTCCCGCTCGTGAAGAACTCACCGCTCATGGCGACCGGCAACGACTACAAGCCGGAGCAGAAGGCGCTTCCGGCGGGCTGGGACGGCTCCGTGAAGTCCTGTCCGTTCCTCTACGCGTGGGACGGCGCCGCGTTCTCCGAGGTCAACGACATCATCTCGGTGTCGCGCGACCCGAAGCGCGAGTACGTGGACAGCATGCTGTTCGCGGCGAAGGCGTCGGCCGACGGCCGGCTCGAGCTGCGCGTGTCCGAGGTGCGTGACGAGGAGAGCTTCATCGACCAGATCGCGCTGCGGGCGGTCGACGTCCCGGACGGCTACACCGCCGCGCTCTCGCCGGACGGCCGCGCCTACAGCGTGCGCGACGCCGCGCCGGCGCTGTCGGTCAGCGGCGTGCCGGCTAGCGCGCTAACGTCCGTGGATGGCGCGGGGCTGCAAGGCTACGACGGCGTTTCGGCGACCGCCGAGTTCGCCGCGCCGGGCCGTGACGCCGTGCTGCTGCTCACCGTCGACGGCTTCCAGCACGACGCCACCAAGCCGGTCATCTCTCCGAAGCGTCCGGGCGTGCGGGTCGAGGCGTTCGCCGACGGAACGTGGACGCTCGTTGGCGAGGCCCGCCCGCGCGAACTGGCGGACACGACCGCGTTTGATGTCGCACGGTTCGCACGCGCGGGACGCGTGAAGGTCCGCATCACGGCCGTCTCGTGTGACACGAGCGTCTTCCAGCTCGTCGACTCGATAGCGCTGTCGAGTGCGCCCTCCGGTCTCGCGCGTGTGCGCACGCTCGCCCCGCGCGTGAGCGGGCCCGGAAGCGACGCGGCCGCGCGGCTGCGCGACCGCGACGACAGCCGGGTGCACCTCGTGCCCGGGCAGACGATCACACTGACCGTGCCGGATCCCGGCGCGGACGCCTACATCATCGATTCGATCGGATGGTACCGGGAGCTGTAGCCGACGAAACGGTCGGACGCGGTCGAAGCGGGTATAGTCAACGGGCTTCAAGCGCAACGCTTGATCAACCTGGAATCAGGGCAGCGCAGATCCCTTGAGGAGAGCCATGCCCGCGCGCAACCGCAGCACCGCGGTCGTCTACTGCGAGGCCAACTTCGGCGCACAAGACGGCAAGACGGCCAACGGCCTCGTCCGCAGTTCCGAGAAGTACGAGATCCTCTCCGTCATCGACAGCACGAAGTCGGGGCGTGACGCCGGCGAGGTACTGGGCGACGAGCCCAACGGCATCCCGATCTGTGGCGACCTCGCGGAAGCGATCGCTCTGGCAGGACACGTCCCCCGCTTCTTCATCTTCGGGATGGCGCCCGCCAGCGGCATGCTCTCACCCGTCGAGCGCCGCGCCGTGCTCGATGCCATCGGCCGCGGGATGAACATCGTCAACGGCCTGCATGAGTTCCTCAACGACGACCCGGAGTTCGCGGCGGCGGCCGTCGCGCACAACGTGACGATCCTGGACGTGCGGCGCCCGCGCGCGAAGAAGAACCTTCGCATGTTCACCGGCCACATCTCCACGGTCACCTGCCCTCGGATCGCCGTGCTGGGCACCGACAGCGCGATCGGCAAGCGCACCACTGCGACGATCCTCACGCGGGCGCTCAACGCGTCCGGGATCCGCGCGGTCCTGGTCGGCACCGGACAGACCAGCCTCATCCAAGGCGCCCGCTACGGCGTGGCGCTCGACGCCATCCCGTGCCAGTTCGGTTCGGGCGAGATGGAGGCCTCCGTGGTGGAGGCGTTCGAAGGTGAGCGCCCGGACGTGATCGTCATCGAGGGCCAGGGTGCACTCAGCCATCCGGCCTACCTGTCGTCGAGCTTCATCCTGCGAGGCAGCCGACCCGACGCCGTCATCCTGCAACACGCGCCCGCGCGCCGGTGGCTGGGCGACTTCGCGGACGTGCCGATGCCGACGGCTGCGAGCGAGATCAACCTCATC
Organism: Coriobacteriia bacterium; assembly: GCA_030651905.1. Lineage (GTDB taxonomy): Bacteria > Actinomycetota > Coriobacteriia > Anaerosomatales > PALSA-660 > JANYAK01. The sequence continues at coordinate 5,334 of JAUSBS010000023.1, read as the reverse complement.
CAGACCTTCGCCGACACACGAGTCATCGGCCTCACCATCAACCACGAGAACATGACCGACGCAGAAGTCAGCGCGGCGATCACGCTCTATGAGTTCGAGCTCGGTATCCCCGTCACCGACGCGCTCACGAGGCCGACCGACCTGCTGGTCGACATGGTGGTGCGCGCGTTCCCCAAGCTCGAGCAGCGGCTACTCAGCGCACGGTAGGTGGGCGCACAGGAAGCCGTACGCGTTGCCGAACGCGAACTTGTCGGCCAGGTCGTGCCCGTAGCCGTTACCGACCGCGTCGAGCAGGCGGACGAGCGCCGCCGGGTCCGCCACTTCGCCCATGGTGGCCACGCCCCAGTCGCTGCCGATCGAGACGGCGTTCTCGCCGGCCAACGAGGCGATCCTGTCGACGTGACGCAGCGCCTCATCGACGGAACCCCTTCCCAGGAAGTCCGGCGCGAACGCGAGTCCGACCAGTCCGCCGTGATCGCCCAGGGTGCGCAACTGGTCGTCGGTCAGGCCCCGCGGGTGGTCCCCGATCGCCCGGCAGAACGAATGCGTGACCAACAGCGGGCGTGAGTACAGATCGAGCACGTCGTAGAAGCCGCCCTCGTTCAGGTGCGCCAAGTCGAGGAAGAGGCGGCTGGAGTCCAGCGATCCGACCAGCGTTCTGCCTTCCGGCTTGAGTCGAGCTGCGCCATCGTCATAGCAGCTGAAGCCGTAGTCGGTCTCGTGGTTCCACGTGAGCGACAGGCTGCGGAGGGAGTGCTGCGTCCACAGCCGATCCAGCGTCTCGGGATCGGTGCCTGGAAGGTGGAACCCCTCCGAATGGGGCAGCACCCCGGTCCGCTGGTCCGGGGCCACGAAGTCCTCGACGGTCGTCACAAGGCGTAGCGATGAACCGTGCGTGCGGAGCAGCTCGGCGTGGACGTCGAGCTGGTCGAGAAGCGAGCTGTCCGGCTCGTGCGGATACAGGGACGACCAGATCGCGGCGGCGCAAGACGGGCCGGTGAGATAGTGCGAGCCGTAGTCCGGAAAGCCGCCCTCCAGCCGCGCCACGCCGGACAGCATGTCCTGGTGCAAGTCGATGAACCCGATCCTGTGACGCGCGTCGTGGACTGGCAACGAATGCACCCGGGCGCTCTCTGCTCCTGTCGGACCGGCGACTACACAGTACTCCTGCGGGCCTGAGTACGACGTCACCGGAAAGGCGCTTTGTGGAATACTGCCCCCGAGGGACGGTTCATCGGGGGCGACGCTCTTCGCGCCGCCGAGGGGAGGCACCATGCGTCGCGCGCTGAGGGTGCTCGCGGTGGTAGTGGTCCTGGCCATGGCGATCGTCGCGCTTGCCGGCTGCGGCCTGATCGGCAAGGCGTCGTACAAGACCGGCGACACGGTCAAGGGCGCCAACGTCGACGTCAAGGTCACCGGGGTGCGTTTCGCCCGGCAGGTCACGGGGTTCTTCCCGAAGGTGAAGCAGCCCGCGGACGGATATCTGTGGGCGTTCGTGGACATGGAGATCACGAATACGAGCAAGGCGGCCGCGGAACCGTACACCGGATTCGTGGTGTCGCTGTCCACCAAGGACGGCAAGGGCTGCACGCCCGGACCGCCGATCATGGCGAACGGCCCGAGCGACTTCCAGCACCTGGGATCCATCCAGTCTCTCGACGCGGGCGAGACCGACACCGGAAGCGTGGCGTTCTACGTGAAGGAGGGCGCCGAGCTTGGCAGCGTGCGCCTGTCCACCTTCGACTCCAACAAGAAGGACGTCGAGGTATCTGTATCGGGGACCGTGGCGGAGGCGCCGGTCGAGGGAGTCGTCGCGTTGGGCACGGAGGCGGTGGTCGATGGCGTCGGCCTCACCGTCCACGGCATCCGCACCGTGGCCAAGTACTCATACAAGAGCGGGATTATGACCTACTCGTCCACGCCCCAGAAGGGCAACACGTTCCTCGAAGTCGACATGTCGATACGCAACGTGGGGCGCGAACCGACACTCACCGTCGGGCCGGACGTGCTCGGTAGCGAGTTGGTCAGGATCGCGCCGGACAGTCTCGGAGCGGGCAGACTGTTCCTGGTCGGGCCCGACGGCAAATACAACACCCCGATGGGCTCGATCGGCCTGTTCCGCGAAGAGATGATGCCCAAGCCGCTGTGGTGGAAGGTGGGGCCGCTGAACAAGGGCGCCACCGAACGCGCATGGCTGCCGTTCAGCGTCCCCAGCGGGGTCACCTACCAGCTGGAGCTGCGCATACCGCGACTCGGGCCGGCCATCCGCTTCGCGCTGGAGTAGCCGAGCTACTCGCCCTCGGGCGCCGCGCGCTTCGGCCCCTTGGCGATGACGGTCACCAAGTCGGCGCCGGCGATCACGCCCGCGCCCACGGCCCCGCCGGCCATCACCCAGATGACGGCCTCGCCCTGCTCCGGACCGGGCTGAGCGAAGATCAGATACGCGCAGACCGCAGCGACCGATGCGAACGCCACCGCGGCGGCGATCCGCGCGACATCGAGCCGCGCGTGCGTCCGTCGCGACGGCGCGAGATCTCGGATGGCGTCGACGAGCAGCCACGCCGTCAAGGCGATGAGGCCCAATGACAGCAGGGCCAGCATCGCGACAGGTCCGGCGAACTCCCAGTCGGTGAAGAGCTTCATGGGAAACCCCAGCAGGAACGACAGCCCCGCCGCGATCGGTACGAGCACCCCGCCGGCGCCGGCGCCGGCGAAGCCGCCGAGCGCGGTCAAGACAGTGATGCGACGTCCGTTCAGGAGCCAGGTGAGCACGACACCGCCTACGCCGCCCGCCAGCAGTAGCGCGTTGGAGACCAGGGCCGAGACAAGGCTCGGCCCCTTCTCTACGCCGGGGATGGCCATGAAGCCGAACATGAGGGCCATCGCAACCGACATGGTTCCCGCGGTCAGGAGCCAGCCGTCGCCGATCAGGAGTGCATGGTCGCGCTTCGTGAAGGTCGTTTCGGAGGACATCGCGTTGCACCGCCCCTCGTGATGCGATCGAACACGATCTACGTGCATACAACACGGACTATGTACCCGCCGGGGAATAAGCATCCGGGGGTGATCGACATGTCGAAGACAGGTGGACTCACCAAGGGTCTCGCTATCGCCGGCACGCTGCTCGTGTGGTCCCCGATCGTCGCGATGCTCGTGACGTCGATCCCGGGATCGGTCCGCTCGATGCGGTTCCGGCTCGACTGGCTCATGCCGGCGGAGCTTTCCCCGCTCGTGGCGGTCGGCGCGATACTGCTGCTCGCGGCCGTGCTGCTGGCCCGGGCGCGGCGCGGATGGGTGGCGACCTGTTCCGGCGTGGCGAGGACACGACGTGGGAGCAAGTGACTCAGTGAGTCATTGGCAGTATCTCTTGAAGTCATCTTGATGCTGTTGCCCGGCCAACAAAGGGCCCCGATCTCGTTGGGGTGCTGACCCGACGGCGTGGTGAGGCCTCCGACCGCGTGCTCTACCAAGTGGCCGGCTTCTCGAACCGCCGCCCGCCGTGCTCGATGACTGCCGGCAGTTGACTCACCCCGAGCGCACCAGCGCGGAGCTTCTTGTAGAAGTCCACTGCCTTGAGAAGTGCCTGCGCCGGATACTGCTGGGGGTTGATGACGCCGACGGTCTTCCCGCACTTCTCCCGCGCGAAGAGGATCGGCATCACCAGGTCCGAGTCGTTCGAGATCACTGCCGCGACGTCGAAGGCGTCGGAGCACGCGTCGTACACGAGGTGCGTGGCCAGATTGACGTCTGTGCCCTTCTCCTCGGTGATCACGACGTCGACGTGCCGATCTCCACATTGCGGACACGTCGCCTTGCGAGGCCGGCGCTTGACGTGCGACAGGAAGATCGGCCAGTGTCGCCAGGTCGAGCCAGCGATGGGGCGTCCCCTTGAGCGCGCCGTAGTACAGGTTGAAGCCGTCGACGTAGACGATCGCCCGCGACCTCCGGTGGTGCGGCTCCCGCATCGAATCTCCCCCGAGAAAGCAGAAACCGCCCTGATGGACGGTTTCGCGCCCTGCGCCGAAGCACAGGGGTAATCTGCTCAGAATACTCCGCCCTGCGGCGAAACCCGTCAAGCACGGTCGACCAGCGCTGCGTTTCGCACGCTCACCCTACCGCGGCCACCTTGCCAGACTCTGAACGGAATCCAACCGCGGTGCGGGCGTCGGTAGCGGGCGGCCCACCGCCCATTCCGGTTGCGCGAGGAACTCACCGGTGCTCGCGTCCCGCGAATGACATCATGATGCATTAACGATATCATCTGGTTGCTTCGTGATATCGTTTCGGTGAGGAGACATCATGCGAGGGTCTTTCGGCGAGGGCTATCTCGAGGGGCTTCCCATCCCCACAGCCACTGTCAGTTCCATCCGGCTGCTGGGTGAGTACAAGGGCAAGCAGCAGTTGTTCCAGCACCAGGCGCCGCAGACGCTGAGCGCACTGCGCGATGCCGCCGCGGTCCAAAGCATCGAGTCCTCGAACCGGATCGAGGGCGTGACGGCTCCTCGGGGTCGGATCGCCGAGCTGGCCGCCCAGAAGACGACTCCGCGCAACCGGTCCGAGCAGGAGATCGCGGGCTACCGCGATGTGCTCTCCACGATCCATTCGAACACTGCCGGCATGGAGGTCACCCCCGGCCTGATCCTTCAGATGCACCGCGATCTGTATCAGTTCACTCCGACGCCGGGGGGCGCTTGGAAGAGCACGTCGAACGACATCGTCGACGTTGCGCCGGACGGCACGCACCGACTGCGCTTCGCGCCGGTGGCGCCTCATCTCACCGAAGCTGCGATGAGCGAGCTGGCTTCGGGATACCGCTCCGCGCATACACAAGGCCAGATCGACCCGCTCATCTTGGTTCCCGCGCTCGTCTTGGACTTCCTCTGCATACACCCGTTCCGTGACGGCAACGGAAGGGTCTCCCGACTCATGAACCTGCTCGTGCTGTATCAAGCGGGCTACGAGGTCGGACGTTACATCAGCCTTGAGAAGGTCGTTGAGGACTCCAGGGAGACCTACTACGAGGCGCTCGAGGCCTCCTCCAGGGGCTGGCATGAGGGCGAGCACGACTTGCTGCCGTGGCTGCAGTACTCGCACGGCGTGTTGCTGGCCGCCTACCTTGAGTTCGAGCAGCGGGTCGGGCAGATGGGCAGCGGTCGGGGCGCCAAACGCGACAGGGTCATCGACTGCATCCGGCACCTTCCGTCGACCTTCCGCTACGCCGACGTCGAAGCGGCGTGCCCGGGTATCAGCCGCCCCACGATCGTGCGCGTGCTCGGCGAGCTCCGGGACAAGGGCGAGATCCGGTGTACCAAGGGCGGTCGCGACGCGACCTGG
>JAUSBS010000019.1 GCA_030651905.1 Coriobacteriia bacterium | reverse complement strand
GAGCGACGTCGAGGGGATGCGGTCGTAGACGAGCCCGTCGGGGCCGAGGTCGCGCGCGACGTCCGCAAGCAGCGAGACCTCGAGCTGTCGGCCGACGCGGCGCATCTGGTCGTGCTGCTCGGTCAGCAACTGACCGACACGCGAAGCGACCAGCGACCCCGCCGCGTCCACTCGGACCCGGTCGAGCACGGTCAGTTCATCGATCGCGGCACGCGCCTCGGGTTCGGGACGCCCGGTCGCCATGACGAGTTGGAGGATCCGCGCGCGTTCCTTCGCGCTGCCCACGTAGCCGTAGAGCATCACATGACACGCGATCTCCCCATCCACGTGGACGGGCTGGAGCAGGATGGGCAGTCCGTCGTCGCAGACGGCGCGAACGGGCGCTGGGTCGTGCCGATCGATCTCATGCTCGGTGCGGGCGACGCACGGGACGCCGGGTGTCCGACCGTCCTGGCACAAGGCGACAGGCTCGCCGCCGCACAGCGTCTCGCCCGTGGACAGATCGACGACGGCGAGCCGCAGACCCAAAGCGGTCTGCAGAACGCCGAACGAGTCTACCCAGCCCGGCGACCGGAAGGCCGCCCGCATGTATTCGGAATCGATCAACCTTGACCTCAAGCCCCTCGCGCAACGATGCGATCCGTACCCGTTGTGCATCGGCATCTCGAGCGCCGGGGTCAAGAGGTTTGTTCTCGGCGACATGGCAGGCCCGACGGCTTCAGCCGCGGCCCTTCGGCAGGCAGACCGTGAACGTGGTGCCTTCGCCCGGTGTGCTCGCCACGTCGATCAGGCCGCCGGAGGAGTCGACGATCTGCTTCGCGATGGCCAGCCCGAGCCCGAACCCTCCGGACCCCGCCGAGCGCGAGCGGTCACTTCGGTAGAAGCGCTCGAAGATGAACGGCAGCTCCTCGGCGGAGATGCCGGGTCCCGTGTCGGACACGGTGATCACGACGTCGCCCTTGCGCCCGATGGTCGAGACGGTGACGGAGCCCCCTGGTTGGGTGTACTTCGCCGCATTGTCGACGAGGATGGTGATGACCTCTTCGACCCGCTCGGGGTCGGCGAGAAGGGTCAGGGCCGTGTCGGGGGGACCTGTGAACAGGATGTCCTTCTCGGCGTGTCGGGATTCCGCACCGGCGACGACCTCGCGGCACACCGCGTTGACGTCATGGCGAACGGAGTGGTACTCGAGCTCGTGCTCGCTGCGGATGAGCCCGAGCAGCTGCCGGGTGAGGCGCACCATGCGCCGCGATTCGCGGTCGATGGCGTCGAGCGCCTCGGTCCGGACCTCGGGATCGTCCGCGCCCCAACTCCGCAGGATGCCGATGTAGCCGCGGATGCCGGCCACTGGTGTCGCGAGTTCGTGCGAGGCGTCGGCGACGAACCGCGTCTGCATGTCGGAGCGGCGCCGCAGCCGCTCGATGAGTGCGTTGAGTGAGCGGGCGAGATCGCCGATCTCGTTGCCGCTCGCCTCCGGGAGCCGCACGTCGAGCAGACCCGCGTCGATCGAGTCGGCCGCGATCCTCAGCTCGTCCACGAGTCGCAGGAGCCACTTGGCCGTGAGGCGCAGGATGAATGCGGTGAGCAGGATGGCCAGCGCGGAGAGCGCGAGCATGGGTGGCCTGATGCGCTCGATGGCCTCCGTCTCGCGGACGGGCCAGTAGACGACATCGAGCACCCACGTGTGTCCGTTCGGCCGCTGGAACGGGACGTGGACCACGTACGAACCGAGGTCCGGCGCGAAGAAGAGGTTGAGGACCAACGGGCGTCCGCCCAGATGGGCCTCGACGGACTCGGCGTTCGCGACGGCGCGCTGTCGGCCGGCATCATCATCGACCACCGAGTTCTCGGCGCTCACGTACTGGGGCTCCTCGAGGGCTGGGTCCCAGAACGCGAAGCTGCCTTCGAGGAAGCCCTGCGCCACACCGAACCGCTCGGGGATGCTGTTGGCGAACGCGACCTCGGCCGCGGCGATCGCCTGCGTCCCCGTCAGGCCGGAGCGGCGCGCATCCATGATCGATGTCGTCACCGCATGACGGACCTCGGAGGCGGCGCGAGCCGCGAGCCGCGACGTCTCGGTGGCAGCGACATCGTCCATGCCGTCCGCGACCACGAGGTAGGTGGTGATCAGTACGGCCGCCACGATGATCGAGGCGAAGAGGATCCCAAGAAGGAGGATCCTCGTCCTGAAGGACGTGAGACGCATCTAGATCCTCGCGAAGAAGTACCCGACACCCCGGATCGTCTGGATGATCTTCGCGCCGCGGTCGCCGATCTTGCCGCGCAGGTGGCACATGAAGACTTCGATGACGTTGCTGTCGGTCGCACGCTGTCCGCCCCACACGCCGGCGATGAGCTCCTCGCGGGTGACCACGCGCCCTGCGTTCGCCACGAGGAACGACAGCAGATCGAACTCCTTCGCGGTCAGGTCCAGCGCCGCGCCGTCCATCACTGCACTGCGAGCGGCCGGGTCGATCGTGATACCGCTCGCCGAGGTGATCGAGCCGGGCACGGACCGTCCGTACCGCTTGAGCAGAGCGTTGACCCTTGAGAGCAGCTCCGGCATCTCGAACGGCTTGCGCAGATAGTCGTCCGCTCCCGCCTCGAACCCGTCGACGAGATCGCGCGTCTCGGCGCGCGCCGTGAGCATGAGGATCGGCCTGTCGAACCCGTTGGAGCGCAGCATGCGCGCGACGTCGAGCCCCTCGACACCCGGCAACATGAGATCGAGCACGATGAGGTCGGGCGCGGCGCTCTGGACGAGCTCGAGCGCGGCGACGCCATCGGCCGCTCGAGCGACCGCGAAGCCCTGATGCACGAGCTCGAGCTCCACGAAGCGAGCGATGCTCTCGTCGTCTTCCACCACGAGGATGGTCGCTTCAGACATCGGTCTCCCTATCTCCTCGCGGACCCGCGCTGGCGCGGATCCGCTTGTGCCCCGCAGGGCCGGTCACGGCAACAGCGCCTCGGCGATCTGTACCGTGTTGAGCGCTGCGCCCTTGCGAAGCTGGTCAGCAACGACCCACATCTGGATACCGTGCGGCACGCTCTCGTCGATGCGAAGCCTGCCGACGTACGTGTCGTCCGTGCCCTCGAGCGTCGCGGGCATCGGGTAGGACTTCGACGCAGGGTCGTCGAGCACCTTCACGCCCGCTGCTGCGCCGAGCGCCTTTGCCGCCGCGGCGAGTGTCACGGACTCCGCGAACTCGACCGCGATCGATTCGGAGTGACAACGCAGGACCGGCACGCGCACGCAGGTGGCGGCCACCGCCAGTCCCGGCAGGTGCATGATCTTGCGGGTCTCGACGACCATCTTCCACTCTTCCTTGGTGGAACCGTCGTCCAGGAACACGTCGATCTGTGGGATGCAGTTGAACGCGATGCGATGCGCGAACGCCGCGGGGACAAGGTCGCGGCCCGCCAGAAAGTCGCCGGTCTGCTCATAGAGTTCGTCCATCGCGGCCTGACCCGCACCCGAGGCCGCCTGATAGGTCGAGACGACGACGCGCTTGAGCGGAGCCAGGGCAGCGAGCGGCTGCAGCGCGACCACCATCTGGATCGTCGAGCAGTTCGGGTTGGCGATGACGCCCGAGTGCCACGCCACGTCGCCCGGATTCACCTCGGGCACGACGAGCGGGACGTCCTCATCCATCCGGAACGCCGAGGAGTTGTCGATCATGACGCAGCCCGCGCCGGTGACGGCCTCGCGGAACTGCTTGCTCACGCCGGCGCCGGCGGAGAACAGCGCGATATCCACGCCTTCGAAGCTGCGCTCGGTCATCTCCTCGACGACCAGCTCGCCGCCGGCGAACCCGATACGCTTGCCCGCGGAACGTGAGGATGCGAGCGCTACGACCCGCTCGGCCGGGAACGCACGCTGGGCGAGCACACTCAGCATCTCGACGCCGACCGCGCCGGTGGCGCCGGCGACGGCGACGACCGGACGTGAGGGCATGGGCTTGGACCAGGACATCAGTTGAGGTTCCCTCCTGCCGCGGGCGAGATCTCGGCGGTCACAGCGTCCGAGTCGAGCCCGAACGTGGTGTGCAAGGCGCGCACGGCCGTCTCGACCTGCGCGGCTTCGATCACACAGCTGATGCGGATCGATGACGTCGAGATCATGCTCAAGTTGACGCCCGCGTCCGCGAGAGCGCGGAACATGGTGGCGGCGACGCCGGGGTGGGTCTTCATGCCGGCGCCGACCAGCGAGACCTTCGCGACCGTCTCGTCGACCTGCCAGTCCCGCGCTCCGAGTTCGGCGACGACCTCCTCGACCGCGCGGGTCGCGCGGACGAGGTCCTCCTTCGGTGTGGTGAAGGAGATGTCGGTGCTGCCGGCCTCGGATACGTTCTGGATGATCATGTCCACGTTCACGTTGCTGTCGGCGAGCCGGCCGAACACCGCTGCGGCCACGCCGGGCCGGTCCGGCACGTCGCGGATGGTCACCTTGGCCTCCGAGGTGTCGTGCGTCACCCCTGAGATGATGGCGTGTTCCATGGTCTCGTCGGCCTCCCTGACGATGGTGCCTGGACTGTCGTTGAACGAGGAGCGGACGTGGAGGACCACGCCGTGGTTGCGGGCGAACTCGACGGCCCGCAACTGCAGCACGCGAGCGCCGGCCGCCGCCATCTCGAGCATCTCCTCGTAGGAGACGATGTCGAGCTTGACCGCGGCGGGCACCATGCGGGGGTCAGCAGTGTAGACACCGTCGACATCGGTATAGATCTCGCACACATCGGCGCCCAATCCGGCGGCGACGGCGACGGCGGTCGTATCAGAGCCGCCGCGGCCGAGCGTCGTGATCTCGCCCTCGGGCGTGAGCCCCTGGAATCCGGCCACGATCGCGATCGCCCCACCTTCGACGGCCTCCAGTACGCGATCCGCTCGGACCGCCTGGATGCGCGCCTTGGTGTGGCTCGCGTCGGAGACGATGCCCGCCTGCGCCCCGGTGAACGACATGGCGCGGTGGCCGAGGGAGTGGATCGCCATGGCGAGCAGAGCGATCGTGACCTGTTCGCCCGTCGCGAGCAGCATGTCCATCTCGCGCTCGGGGGGCGCGTCGCTGATGCCGGAGGCGAGCGCCAGCAAGTCGTCGGTGACGTCGCCCATGGCGGAGACGACCGCGACGACCCGGTCGCCACGTTCCTTCGCCTCGATGAGTCGGCGCGCGACGACCATGACGCGGTCGGTCGTACCGACGGACGTCCCTCCGAACTTCATGACGACCAGTTGCATACGCGCCTACATCCGTTCGAAGAGATCGAGCGCCAATGCGAGGTAGCGCATGCGATCGGACAGTGCGCTCACCGATTCGTCGTAGAAGTGGTCGACGAGGCTGCGTCCTGCCGTGGCCTCCATGCCCGCGGAGACGCGCCTGATGACCTCGCGCATGTCCTCGAGTTGCTGCTCGGCGGCGCCCGCCTTGTCCCACTCGACCGCGAGATGCCCGTTGTGGATGGAGTACGGCATCGTGCCCTCCCGGAACCACGCCTCCAGCTTCGCCTCCAGGTTCGCGGCCAGCCGTGGGCCACCCAGGCGTCGGAAACTCGCGAACATGCCGTCGCAGATGGCGACGAAGATGGCCCGCGCCTCCTCCGGCTGGATCTCCTCGACCGCGCGTGCCCGGCGCACCGCCGCCTGGTCCTCCATCTCGGACAGCGCCTCGACGAAGACCGCGACGACACGTGGGTCGAAGTGGGTCCCCTCACAACGATGCAACTCCTCGATGGCCTCTTCCTCGTCCCGCCCGCTGCGATACGGGCGATCCGCCGTCATGGCCTCGTAGGCGTCCGCGACCGTGAGGATGCGCGCGAGGAGCGGGATCTCCTCGCCCTTGAGACCGGCCGGGTATCCCTGGCCGTCGTAGTGTTCGTGGTGGTGGCGTACGACCGGTGCGATCGGCCAGGGGAATGCGACGGGGCGCAGGATGTTCGCTCCGATGAGGGGGTGATGGCGCATCTGCCCCATCTCCTCCGCGTCGAGCTTCCCGGGCTTGAGCAGGATCGCCTCACGGATACCGATCTTGCCGATGTCGTGGAGGTACGCCGCCATCTCGAGCGCGGTGCACTGCTCGCCGGACAGCTCGAGCCGCTCGGCGATCGCCTTCGCGTACAGTGCGACCCGGTCCGAGTGGCCACGGGTGTACGGGTCCTTCGCGTCGACCGCGGCGGCCAGCGAGCGGACCGTGGCGAGATACGCCTCCTGGAGACTCAAGAACAGCTCGATGTTCCCGATGGCGATCGTGACGTGGTTCGCGATGGTCGAGAGCAACCGGACGTCGTCGCTGCTGAAGCGGTACGACCGGTCCCGGCTGCCCACACTGATCGAACCGATGACGCCTTCGCCCGACACGAGCGGTACGCACAGCGCCGCGAGCGCGCCGGTGACCGAGTCCACGTGCTCCTCGGCGTTCTCGTCCTGGGGTGGGTTGAAGATGAGCGGACGACCCTGACGAACGACCCACTCCGACATCGAACTGCGGACCGCGCGGTCGTCCGGACGGACCCCGGACATCCCGCGCCACGCCCGCAAGTCGAGTCCGCCGGTCGCCTTCTCGCGCAGCATGACGTAGCCGGAATCGACGTTGAAGATGCGCAGCGCCGAGTCGAGCACCGAATCGAGCAGCACGTCCAGATCGAGCGTGGAACCGAGCGCGCGGCTCATCTCGTAGAGAGTCGCCAGCTCTAGGACCTTCTTCGTCAGCGTCTCGGTGCGCTCCTGCAGTGACTCGGTCATCGAGTTGAAGCTCTCGGCAAGCTCGGCGACCTCGTTCATCCCCTGCATCTCGACACGGGCGGTGAAGTCGCCCTCAGCCACGCGCCGGGCGCTGTCGGAGAGCGTGGTGAGCGGAGCGGAGACCTGACGCGCGATGATCGTCCCCAACCCCGTGAGCAGCAAGACGGCGACGACCGACCAGAACGTGATGAGGCCGATCGTGGCGTTGCCCGCGTCTTCCGCCACGGCATTGCTCATGACGATGAACACGTAGGAGACCGCGCCTGTCGGATCGAGTGCCACGTGCGCGACGCCCGCCGTGGCGTCGTCCGTGAAGGTCACGCGTGTCGCCCGCACCGCGTACTGCTGGTCGACGCCGTCGACTCTGAACATGACCGTCGTGTCCGGATGACCGAGCGCGTCGTCGATGCCCGGCGTGACTCGCGAGATGGCCGCAGTGAGGCTGTCGTACTCGGCATCGGTCATCGCCCGATCGGGTCGTCCCGCGGCCACCCTGTCGACGTAGCGCGCCCGAGGAGTCCCGCTCGCGTCACAGAAACCGACGACCGCCGCGGTCCCGCGGAAGTTCGCGCCGAGGAACTCAGACGTGATGGCCCTCGTCGCGACGACCGTGTAGGTCCGCAGCCCCGTGGGGGTCTCGAACGTGATGCGCCGCACGGCCGCGATGACGTCGCTGCCGGCCAGCTGCATGATCGTGGTGTAGTTCATGTCCATCTGGGCGTACCGCTCGAAGTCCGTGCTCAGCGGCTTGGAGCCGATGTCGAGCGGAAGTGCGCCCACCCGGGCCGCGAGTACGCCCTTGTCGTCCAGGAGCAGGATGTCATCGACGTCGATGCTGGCGCGGATCGTGGCCAGGGCGCGCTCGACCGCACCCCAGTCGCCCTTCTCCACGCCGGACTTCACCGCCGCCTGCTCGGACACGAGCTTGGCGTCGAGCTGGAGGCGCCGCGCGACGTCGGTCAGGTTCGCTCGCACGGTCGAGGCGGCCTGCTCCGCGTTACCGCCGACCCAGTCCTCGATGAGGCCCTGCAGGATGAAGACGCCGACCACGGTCGCGACGATTGCGACGCAGAGGGAGACCGCCAGCAGCGGTATGACGATCTGATTGTGGAGGTGTCTGCCGAACGGCTGGAACCGCATGCGTGTGACCGATCACTCGTCGTACGGGGCGTAACCCTTCGAGAGCATGAGTTCCCGCGCATCCGGCCCGGCCGCCCACTTCACGAACGCCCGCACCGGCGCCGGCGCTGCTGTCTTCGTGACCACACCGAGGGGGCGCACCAGCGTGTAGCTCCCAGCCTCGATGTTCTCCACGGTCGCGGCGACCCCGTCGAGTTGCAGGTGGGTGACGGAGATCTTCTGCGACACCGCGTAGCCCAGCGAGAAGTAGCCGATCGAACCGACGGTCGACTGCAGCGCGTCGACCATGTCCGACTCGTAGTAGAGGTTGACCGAGTCGGGCGTCACCTTGAGCTGGTCCGCGGACCCGAAGACGAACTTGCGCATGATGATCTTGGCCGACTCGTCCTCGTGCCGATCGAGCACGACGATGGGCATGCTGGCGCTGGCCCCGAGTTGCTTCCAGTCGGTGACCTTGCCGGAGTAGATGTCCCGGAGCTGCTGAGTGGTGATGTCCGTGATCCCGAGCTTGCCGACCGAGGGGTGCACGGCGACGACCAGGCCGTCTCTCGACAGCCACGTCACCTGGAGGTCGGCGGACTGTTCGTCGGCATTCAGGTCGCGGGAGACCGCTCCGATGTCGAGGCTCCCCTGGATCACGCCCCTGACGCCGCCCTTGGTGTGCAGCCCCGGCAGGAAGACCATCCCGACGGCATGGTCCGGCTGCTCCGAAGCGAGGATCCGCAGAAGCGGAAGGCACGTGCCTGAGCCGGAGACCCGCAGGCGCGTGAGGTCCTTCTCGGGCGCGGGGCCGCCCTGGAGTGTGGAACAACCGCCTACGCCCGCCGCGACGACAGCGAGACAGACCGAGACGGCGACCGCGACGATTCGAGCACGCATGATGCTCCCGGGTCCGAGGGGGGTGACGGGTTGCTCAAGCGGATTAATCTTACCATCCGTTAGCGGCGCGCACGTGGGGTACGACAAGACCCCGGACTCGTCATGAGCCGGGGCCTCGTCGCTGTCGCAGCGTGGTGCGCGTGCCGGAAGCAGGAACGCTACTGGCCGCAGCGCTTCAACACGTAGTCGAAGTTGCGGTCGACCTCGGCCTGGATCTTCGCGAGCAGTTCCGCGTTCTCCGGCTTGAAGAGGTGCTTGAAGCGGCCCTGAGGCTTCATGAACTCCTCGATCGGCAGACGGTTCTCACGGGTCACGCGGCGCGTCGTCATCTTCCACTCGCCGTCCTCGACCTCGAACAGCGGCCAGAAAGCGGTCTTGACGGCGAGTGACGCGCTCTCGACGGTCTTGTTGTACGGGATGCGCCAGCCGCGGGGACACGGCGCGAAGACGTTGATGAACGCGGGGCCCTTCACGGCGAACGCCTTCTCGGCCTTCGCGGTGAGGTCCTTCCACTCGCTGATCGAGCCCTGTGCGACGTACGGCACGTTGTGCGCGGCGATGATGGACGTGAGGTCCTTGCGGCGCATCGGCTTGCCCTGCCCGACCTTGCCGACCTCCGAGGTGGTGGCCCAGGCACCCATCGGCGTCGCCGAGCTGCGCTGGATGCCGGTGTTCATGTAGGCGCCGTTGTCGTAGCACACGTAGACCATGTCGTGGCCACGCTCCATCGCACCGGAGAGCGACTGCAGGCCGATGTCGTAGGTGCCGCCGTCGCCGCCGAACGCGACGAACTTCATCTCCTTGTCGGCCGGGATCTTGCCGGCGCGCTGGAGTGCCTTGAACGCCGATTCCACGCCGGAGACGGTCGCGGCGGAGTTCTCGAACGCGTTGTGGATGAACGGGGTCTTCCAGGAGGAGTACGGGTAGATCGTCGTGGATACCTCGAGGCAGCCGGTCGCGCAGCCCACCACGACGGGCGTCATACCCGCCCCGAGCATGACCTGCCGCACCGCGATGGAGGCGCCGCAACCGGCGCACAGACGATGTCCGCCCTCGAGACGGTCTTCGCGCTGGGAGAGTTCCTTGATGGTCGCCATAGCTCCTCCTCTCCTACCGTGCGCCGAGGTAGACGAGCCGCCCGGGCGTTGACGCCCCGTCGGCCAGATCGGACAGGTCCGAGTACACCTGGCGCAGCAACTCGAGCTTCACGTCGCTGCCGCCGAGACCGTAGATGTAGTTCACCATCGCGGGACGCTCCGCACGATCGTAGAGTGCGCTGCGGACCTCGAGGAAGAGCGGGCCGCCCTCGGCGCCGAAACTCTCGGAGCGATCGAGCACGGCAACGGCCTTGCAGCCGGCCAGGGCCTCCGCGATGTCGGCGAAGGGGAACGGGCGGAAGCAGCGGACCTTGAGCACGCCGACCCGCACGCCCTGGGCGCGCAACTCGCGCGCGACGTGGCGGGCGTTGCCGGCGGTCGAGCCGATGGCCACGATCGCCAGTTCGGCGTCCTCCATGCCCCAGCCTTCGACCATGCCGAACGGACGCTCGCAGATCTTCGACCACTCGGCGCCGACGGACTCGATGACGGCGGCGGAGCGGTCGATGGCGTTGCGCTGGGCGCGCTTGAACTCGAAGTACGGGCCGCCGAGGCCGGCGAAGTTGCCGTGGCTGACGGGGTTGTCGGTGTCGAGCAGGGCGTTCTCGGGCTTGTAGTCGCCGACGAAGGCCTTGACGGTCTCGTCGTCCATGATCTGCGCGCGATCGATGGAGTGCGTCGTGATGAAGCCGTCGAGGCAGGTCATGACCGGCAGCATCACGTCGGGGTGCTCCGCGATGCGCACGGCCATGATCGTGTTGTCGTAGGCCTCCTGCGCGGTCTCCGCGAACAGGACGATCCAGCCCGCGTCACGCGCGCCCATGATGTCGCTGTGGTCGCAGTGGATGTTGATCGGAGCGGACAGCGCGCGGTTGGCGTTGGCCATGACGATCGGCAGACGCATACCGGCCGCGATGTAGAGCTCCTCCCACATGAGCGCGAGGCCCTGGCTGGAGGTCGCAGTCATGACGCGGGCGCCCGCTGCCGAGGCGCCGACGCAGGCGCTCATCGCGGAGTGCTCAGACTCGACCGTGACATATTCGGTGTGGACGCGGCCGTTCGCCACGAACTTGGCGAACTCCTCGACGATCGTGGTCTGAGGCGTGATCGGATACGCGCCCATGACGTCCGGGGCGCACTGGCGCATCGCCTCGGCGACCAGGACGTTGCCGGTGACGGCGAGTGTCTTCTGAGTAGCCATCGTCACTTCACCTCCGGCAGTTCGCAGCCCTCGGGCACCATCTCGATCGCGCTGGCGGGGCACTCGTTCGCGCACACGCCGCAGCCCTTGCAGTGGTTCAGGTTGAAGGTCGTGACCTTCTCGCCTTCGACATCGATCGCGGAGTCCGGACAGAAGATCCAGCACAGCAGGCACTGCGTGCACTTCGCGTCGTCGCGGACCGGACGCTCACTGCGCCAGCCGCCGGTCACATAGTCCTTGGAGTTGCCGGCCTGGGGGATGACCGCCCCGCGCGGGAACTCCTCGGCCTTCCATTCGTTCATCTTGGAGATGTCCCAGCTCATCCGACCTGCACCTCCTCGTACGCCCTCGTGACCGCCGCGACGTTCGCGTCGATGACCTCCTGGGAGAACTTCTTGCCGAAGGTCTTGCGCAGGTGGTCGACCACCTGGTCCAGCGTGAACAGCCCCGTGACCTTCGCGAGCGCGCCGATCATCGGAGTGTTCGGCATGTCCCGCTTGAGCGTCTCCTTCGAGATGGTCGTGGCGTCGATGGAGGCCACCTTGCCGGCAGCCAGACCGAGTGAGGCGCGGACCTGCGCCGGAGGCGTGCACGTGTTCACGATGAGGACCCCGTCGGCCAGGAGGCCGCGCGTGACGTCGACGATCGGAAGAAGCGACTCGTCGAGCACGACTACCGCGCTCGGGGTCTCGATGTTGTTGTGGATCTCGATGGGATCCTCGCTGATGCGCGTGAAGGCCTGGATGGGCGCGCCCATCCGCTCGGGACCGTACTCAGGCATAGCCTGGATGTACCGATCCAACTCGAGTGCGGTCTCGGCCACGAGCTTGGCGGCCGTGACGGCGCCCTGGCCCGCGCGCGCATGCCAACGGATCTCCGTCAGCTGCTGCATGCCATCCCCTCTCTTCTTGAGTGCCCGTCGCCCCGCAGCGAAGCGGTGCCGACGCGAAACGTCCGACAACGATACCAGCGACGTTACCGCCATGCGGAGTCGCAGCGGCGGTCAACGTGCTCGATTCGTCGGTGAACGGTAGACAGATACTGGCAATCGGACCGGAACGCCTACATCTCGCGGCGAGCCTCCAGCGCACGCCCGAGCGTCACTTCGTCCGCATACTCCAGATCCCCGCCGACCGGGAGCCCGGATGCGATGCGCGTCACCCGCACGCCGAGCGGCTTGATCAGGCGCGCAAGGTACAGGGCGGTGGTCTCGCCCTCGACATTCGGGTTCGTGGCGACGACGACCTCGGTCACCGTTCCGTCCTCGAGTCGCAAGATGAGCTCGCGCACCCGCAACTGCTCCGGCCCTATGCCGTCGATGGGCGAGATGGCTCCCTGCAAGACGTGATAGAGGCCGCGGAACTCGCCTGTGCGCTCGATCGCGACGACATCGCGTGGCTCCTCGACCACGCAGATCCCGGTGCGGTCGCGCTCGTGGTCCGCGCAGTACTCGCAGAGTTCATCGGCGGCGAAGTTGAAGCAGACCTTGCAGAAGTGGATCTGCCGCTTGACCTCGACGATCGCGTCCGCGAGGCGGTGTGCGGTCTCGTCATCGCCCTTGAGGATGTGGAAGGCGACGCGCTGAGCGGACTTCGGCCCGATACCGGGCAACCGCTCGAGCTCCTCGAGCAGACGGGCTATGGGTTCGGCGTAGTACGGCATCGGCGCACCCGCTCTAGAAGAGGCCCGGCATGCCGCCGGGGAGGCCCATGCCTCCCATGACGCCGGACATCTTGCGGTTGGCCAGGTCCTGGCTGGCGCGCACGGCCTCGTTCATGGCCGCCGTCACCATGTCCTCAAGGAGCGAGACGTCTTCGGGGTCGACCGCGGCCGGATCGATGGTCACCGAGCGCACCTGCATGTCGCCGCTCATGACCACCTTGACCATGCCGCCTCCGGCGGAGGCGTCCACGGTCTCGTCAGCCAGCTCCGCGGCGACGCGGGCCATGTCGGCCTGCGCCTTCTGGACCTGCTTCATCGCCTGCTGCATGTTCGGCTTCATACCTGTCTCAGCCCTTCCCGGGTTCTTCGGACGAGTGTTCGATGATGACTTCGGCGCCCAGTGAGTCGATGAGCATCCTCTCGACATCCACGGCGTCCGCGCTCTGCACGCCCGCACTCTCCGTGGGAGGCGCGATGGCGTCGGAGGTGCTCCCCTGTTCGTCCGGACGCACGACACCGCGTCCGAGCTGGTAGCGGACCGCCACGTCCGCGCCGGTGACGCGATGGATGCACTCCCGGAGCAGGGCCTTGGTCTCGGCATCGTCCGCCGCACGCATCGGGGTCCGCCTGTCGGAGGGGAACTCGACCACCACGGTGTCGCCGTCGAGGTCGACCTCGGTCTCGAGGAACGCCTTGGAGGCCATGGGCCGCCCGCTCTTCATCTCGCGAAGCACGTCCGGCCACGCTCGACGGAGCGCGGCCACATCCAGCGGGCCGCTCCCCGCGACGGGCGCGCGGGCAGGTGCGGGCGCGGGCACGATCGCGGGCGCGGCGGGCGTGGGAGCGGGCTCGGGGCGAGGCGCGGGAGCCGCCTCGCGAGCACGCGGAGCGACCGCTGCCTCGACGGGCGTGGTGGCGGGAACGGATCGGGCCGCGCCCGACATGGAACCGCCCGCCTCGAGCGTGGCAAGACGTTCGGCGAGCGACTCCAGCGTGAGGTCTGAGACCGGGCGTGCCATCCTCGTCAGAGCGACCTCCAGCGCAAGGCGCGAGTCGGGCGCCCACCGGAGTTCGCCGGCGAGCCCTCCGAGCACGTCGAGCATCCGCGCCAGCCGATCGGGGTCGAAGCGAGCGCTCTGTTCCCGGAGGCGGTTCATGTCGGCAGCGGTGACGTCCACGGCGCCGGCATCCTCGCCTGCGGCGGCGATCACGTAGAGGTCGCGCACGTGTTGGGTCAGCCCGCGGACGAATTCCGGGACATCCGTGCCTGCCTCGACCAGCGCCGCGACGAAGCGGAAGCACTCGGCGGCGTCCCGGTCGGCGATCAGGTCGGTCACCCGTATGAGACGAGCGCTGTCCACCTCGCCGAGCAGACCCTCGACATCCGGCAGGGTCACGTTCTTCCCGGTGAACGCGGAGAGCTGGTCGAGCGTCCCGATCGCGTCGCGCATCCCGCCGAGCGCGTGACGCGCGATGAGGGGCAGTGTGCCCTCCTCGACCGCTATGGATTCCTTGCCCGCGATGAGCGCGAGCCGGCCGACGATGTCGTCCACGCCGATACGGCGGAAGTCGAATCGCTGGCAGCGGGAATGGATCGTCTCGGGGACCTTGTGCGGGTGTGTGGTGCACAGCACGAACACGGTCCGCGCCGGCGGTTCCTCGAGCGTCTTGAGCAAGGCGTTGAAGGCCGAGGTGGACAACATGTGCACCTCATCGATGATGTAGACCTTCCAGCCACCGCGCGTCGCCGCGTAGTTCACCTTCGTGATGATCTCGTCCCGAACGGCATCGACGCCGGTGCGTGACGCCGCGTCCAACTCGTAGACGTCCGGATGGCGGCCTTCGGTGATCTCGCGGCAGTTCTCGCACGTGTCGTCCGGGTCCGGGGTCGGACCGTTGACGCAGTCGAGCGCCTTGGCCAGGATGCGGGCGGTCGTGGTCTTGCCCGTGCCCCGAGGACCGCAGAAGAGGTAGGCGTGCGCGACCGCGCCCTCTTCGACGGCGTTGCGCAGCGTCCGGGTGATGTGATCCTGCCCCACGACGTCGGGAAACGTCTGCGGGCGGTACTTCCGGTACAAGGACTGGTGGGCCATGTCGTCTCTTCGTCTTGTCGAGGTCGGTCGCCTCTGAGGTGTCTGTTTCGACCCGCCAGCCGAGTATAGCGTTGCCGCCTGACACGCACGTGCGACCCGTGTATGCGCCGCGCCCTCGGTCGGACCCCGGACACCCGTCAGGGACCGCTTATGGCTGCTTCCTTCCGGATCTGACCAGGTTCACGGTGTGACGCCGCCCGAGGTCCGGCCGAGGGCGCGCCGGAAAGCAGTAGTCTAGCATTCTGCGGAGGACGTCTAGGCGTCCTCGCCGGCTCTCCGGGATATCTCGGCGGCGTTCGGCGTCGTGCGGTCGTGGGCCATGATCTCGTCGATGCTGAAGACCCCGCCCATGATGAGCATGCCTTGGACGGTCCCGAGCCAGCGCAGCGCCTTTCCCATCCGGTCCCATTCGGCGAAGTTCTTGATGCGGCCACACATCCAGTACGCATGGTTGAGGCACGCGAACTTCACGCCGACGAGCTTGTTGGTCCCGCAGCGCTCCGAGGTGTCCGGATAGGCGATCGGCGAGTAGCCAAGGTACTCCAGCGTGCTGCGATACGCTTCCGTCAGCGCCAGAACATGCGTCGCAGAGAGTTCGTCCTCGCTCGAGATGTGGTCATCGGACATCGTCTCGCCCCTTACTGCCACGGCGCGCTCCCGCACATGCGGGAGCAGTCATCAGCCTGCTAGGGACTCGTACCCCTACGGTGACCAGACCACTCAGCGGGGCGACGCGCGGGACGTCGGGGTAGAAGAAGCTCTTACGGCAGCGCGACTGGCGGGTGGCAGTTCATGCACAGGTTGTCGTCGACCTCGACGAGCATGGTCGCGTTGATCGTCTCGTGCGGGAAGTTCTGGAACCGCGGGTTGTCGGTGTCGGTCCAGCCGTCGGGGGTGGTGATCGTCGAGGGAAGCGGCTGGGCCTGGGTGCCGGCGGCGCTCAGCACGCCCACGTTGCGCGTGTCCTCGTGGCACTGCTGGCAGATCGGCGTGTGCGTGCCTTGCTCGGGCGTGCGCGGGAAGGGCATGAGGTAGCCGCGGTTCGTCTCGGCCATGGAACCGAGCACCGTCGTGTCGGTCATCGTGTCGCTGGCCAGCAGCGCCACGCTGTCGTAGGTGAACGGGTCGCCGCCCGCGGTGAGCGTCGTGTCG
>JAUSBS010000010.1 GCA_030651905.1 Coriobacteriia bacterium | reverse complement strand
GCCTCCACGCACGAGCGACGCCGACGCGAGGTCGGCGCGGCCGGACTCGGCGGACGCACCCACGAGATCCAGCGGCTCATCTGCAGGTCTCTGCGCACCGTCACCGACCTGACGGGTCTCGGCGGCGAGGTCACGGTCGCGATCGACTGCGACGTCCTCCAGGCGGACGGCGGCACGCGCACCGCGGCCATAACCGGGGCGTGGATCGCTCTGCACGACGCACTCGCCACGTGGCGGGAGGCCGGCAAGACCGACTCACTGCCGTTGCTCGGCAAGGTCGCGGCCGTGTCGGTCGGGATGGTCGAGGGAGAGGTCCTCGTCGACCTCGACTACTCCGAGGACAGCCACGCCGAGGTGGACATGAACGTCGTGATGGACGAGCAGGGCCGCTTCATCGAGGTCCAGGGCACCGGGGAACAGACGCCGTTCTCACGCGAGCGTCTCGACGCGCTCCTCGATCTCGCGTCTGGAGGCATCCGGGAGTTGCTCGAGGTCCAGGCTGCCGTCGTGGACGGGGAGCTCGGCTCGTATGGCCGGTGAGCACACCCACCGCGTGATCGTCGCCACTTCGAATCCGGGGAAGCTGGCCGAGATACGCACCGCCCTCGCGTTCCCGGGATGGGAGTTCGTCACCGCGGCCGATCTCGGTGCGGCGTGCCCGGATGTCGAGGAAGACGGCGAGACCTTCATCGACAACGCGCTCATCAAGGCGTTCGCCTACCGTGGCCTGTTCCGACTGCCGGCGCTGGCGGACGACAGCGGGCTTGTGGTCGATGCTCTCAACGGCGATCCGGGGATCCGATCGGCCCGTTACTCCGGCGAGAACGCGACGGACGAACAGAACAACGCGCTCCTGCTGCGCAACCTCGGAGGCGTGCCCGCCGCACAACGCGGCGCGCGCTTCCAGTGCGGCGTGGTCTACGTGGACGAGCACGGGATGCCCAGCGCGGCCTACGGGACCTGTGAGGGCTCCATCGGTATCTCCCCGCGCGGCAGCGGCGGCTTCGGCTACGATCCGCTCTTCCTGCCGGCCGCGAAGCCGGGCCGGACGATGGCGGAACTCGACATGGACGAGAAGAACGCCATCAGCCACCGCGGGCATGCGCTCCGGGCGCTCCGTGACCGGCTCCTCGGCGAGGCGTAGGTCGCTCGAGGCGTCTTCCCGTACGCGTCCCATCCCATGGGAATTGCCGCGCTTCACGCTCGCCCCTATACTGGGCGATGCTCTGAGGCCCGGCTCGACACCGGAGGCGGAGGAGCGACGTGTCGGGCCGTGGCGCAGCTTGGTAGCGCACCTGCTTTGGGAGCAGGGGGCCGCCGGTTCGAATCCGGCCGGCCCGACCAGATCCGCGGGCGTAGCTCAATTGGTAGAGTGTCAGCCTTCCAAGCTGAATGTTGCGGGTTCGAGCCCCGTCGCCCGCTCCACGAGATTCTGCGCCGAACGATGGCGCTCGAACGGTACGATCTCAAGGACGTTGACAACTCGACGATGCCGTCTGTAGTGTGATGCACCGCGCGCCGCCTGACTCCGGCGGCATCGGATCCGCGCCCGTAGCTCAGTAGGATAGAGCGGCTGCCTTCTAAGCAGCGGGTCGGGGGTTCGAATCCCTCCGGGCGCGCCAGCACCTCATGGTGGGTGTAGCTCAGTTGGTTAGAGCGTCGGACTGTGGCTCCGAAGGTCGCGGGTTCGAGCCCCGTTACCCACCCCATGGACACTACCGAAGGCCCCGCCACCGGCGGGGCCTTCGCGCGTCTCGGCCAAGAACAGCGGCCTCCGGCGTTGACAATAACGGGAGGCTATGACTGTATAAGCAAGACAGTCACATTCGGGAAGGGGACCGATGGGAAAGGCGAGCGGGATCAGTCGTACTGCGCTGTGGCTCGGAGGCGGAGGTCTCATCATCGGGGCGGTCGCCGCATGGCTCGTGAGCCAGGGCAACCCGGGCAACATGGGTCTGTGCATCGCGTGCTTCCTGCGCGACACGGTCGGCTTCTTCGCCGGTGGGTCGGCGAACATGGGTGCTGTGGCCTATATCCGGCCCGAACTGGTGGGACTGCCTCTGGGCGCACTCGCGGCCGCACTGGCGGCCAAGGAGTTCCGGGCGCGAGGCGGCTCCGCTCCACTCATCCGCTTCGTACTCGGGTTCGCCTTCATGGCGGGCGCGCTCGTCTTCCTCGGCTGCACCGTGCGCGCGTGGCTTCGTCTGGGTGGCGGGGACCTGAGCGCACTGGCCGGCATCGCCGGCATCGTCTTTGGCGTATGGATCGGCACCGTGCTGCTTCGTCGCGGGTTCGACCTCGGTCGGGCAGGGAAGCTCGGCCGCTGGGCGGGATGGGTGACCCCGGCGGTCTTTGCGGCCCTGCTCCTCGTCGCAGCACTCTGGGCCTCTGGCGTGAGCATGCCGTGGGCGACGACGACTCCTCCCGGCGCCAAGTCCACGGCCGAGAAGGCGGTCATCGCCGCGGACGGCGCGACAGTGCTCAAGCCCGCGGGCGCCAAGCTGGTCGACGGCGCGGTCGTCGGCGCCGACGGCACGGTGGTGAGCGCTCCTGAGTCCGTGAAGGCCGCCAAGCCCATGCCGGGCGGCAAGCGGGCGCCGTTCCTGATCTCGCTCATCGCCGGGCTACTTCTCGGAGTCGTCGCGCAGCGGACCCGCTTCTGCACGATCGGCGGGGTGCGCGACTCGATCCTGTGGAAGCGCTTCGACCTGCTGCTCGGGATCGCCGGGCTCGTGGTCGGAGCCGCGGTGGTCAACCTCGTCTTCGGGCAGTTCAACCTCGGGTTCGCCAACCAGCCGGTGGCGCACACCGACATCCTCGGCAGCTTCGCGGGGATGTCGATCGCGGGCCTGTCCGCGGTGATGCTCGGTGGTTGTCCGTTCCGTCAGGTGATCATGTCCGGCGAGGGTGACGCGGACGCCGGCATGGCGATCCTTGGCATGGCTGCCGGGGCGCTGGCGGCGCACGGGCTCAACGTGGCGTCGAGCGCCAAGGGCCTCGCCCCACTCGGTTGGCCCATGCTCGCGGTCATGGCGGTCCTGCTCACGGTGATCGCGTTCGCCAAGCGCGGACGCGCGACGTCCTAGAGGGAAGGCGGCACAACATGATCGAAGTCGACGCACGTGGGCTCTCGTGCCCGCTGCCGGTGATGCGCACGAAGGACGCGATCGCCGATCTGCCCGGCGAGGCGGTCGTCCTCGTCGACAGCGGTACCGCCAAGGCCAACGTGGAGAACCTTCTGGCCGATTCCGGCTACGTGGTCACCACAGCTCAGGGCCCCGACGGCTACCGCATCGTCGGGAAGCGTGACTGAGGTCCGCGGGGACCGGTGAGCGACCCGCACGGGCACGGGTCCGGGCGCCCCCTTGCACACGGGGCTGGATTCGCTAGAATGGGCGAGCGCTCGGGCCGTTAGCTCAGCTGGTAGAGCAGGGGACTCTTAATCCCAAGGTCATAGGTTCGATCCCTATACGGCCCACCATGCGACACATACAGAGGTCGGCGGTCTCCCAAGAGGGGCCCCCGGCCTCTGTTGCTGTATACTTCACTCGCTCCGCGCGGGCGTGGCGGAATCGGCAGACGCGCCGGGTTTAGGTCCCGGTGAGGAGACTCGTGGAGGTTCGACCCCTCTCGCCCGCACCACACTGATCACGACTGGGCGCGCGCTGCGCCGCCCGTCACCGGCACCCTCAGGACCCAGGAGGATCGTTGAAGACCAGCGTCGAGAAGTTGCAGGGTATCCGCGTGAAGCTCACCGTCACGCTGTCGCCCGATGAGGTCGACAAGGGCATCGCCGCCGCCTACTCGAAAGTCGCGTCGAAGGTCCGCATCCCGGGCTTCCGCCCCGGCAAGGCGCCCAAGCAGGTCATCGACACGCATGTCGGTCGCGAGACCGTCATCGCTGAGGCGCTCGAGGACCTCGTCGAGGACAGCTACCCGCTCGCGCTGGACGCCGAGAGCCTCCGGCCGATCGACCGCCCCGATGTGGGGACACTCGACGAGCTGACTCCCGGCGCCGAGTACACGTTCGCCGCCGAGATCGACATCCGGCCCGAGCTCACGCTCTCCTCATCGAAGAACCTCACGGTCACGGTTCCGCCCTCCAAGGCCAGTGACCGAGAGATCGACGCGCAGATCGACTACCTGCGCGGCCGCTTCGCTTCCCTCGAGCCTGTCGAAGGTCGCGGCGTGCTCGCCGACGACTTCGCGCTCATCAGCTTCACCGGCACGGTGTCCGGAGAGGCGTACGAGGGCAACACGGTCGAGAAGTACCTCTACGAACTCGGTCAGGGCCAGATGCCTCTGGAGTTCGACGCGGCGATGATCGGGGCGAAGGTCGGCGAGACGGTGCGCGCCGAGTTCCCGGTGCCGGACACCTCGGAGAATCCCGAGTTCGTCGGCAAGACCGCCGCGTTCGATATCACGGTCCACGAGATCAAGGCGAAGACGCTGCCTGAGGTCGACGATGAGTTCGCAGGCAACGTGGGCGGTTTCGACACCGCGCAGGCCCTGCGTGACGATATCCGCACCAAGCTCGACGAGAACAAGCAAGTCGGCCACGCGCGTCTGGTCGAGCGCGAAGCGCGCGCTGCTCTCGCGCTGCGCCTCGTCGGTGAGGTGCCCGCGGTCATGATCGCCAACCGCACCGACGAACTCGCACGCGACTTCTTCGAGTCACTCGACGAGAAGGGCTACTCGCTCGACAAGTACCTCGAGACGACGGGGATGTCCTCCGACGAGCTCAAGGCGGACTTGAGCCGCGAGGCCGAGGCCCGGGTGCGCGACGAACTCGCCCTCGAGGCGCTGGCCCGCGAAGTCGGGCTCGATGTGACTCCCGAAGAGGCGGACGCCGAGATCGCACTGATCGCGGCCGCGCAGGAGACCGACGCTGCCAAGCTGGGCGCCCGCCTGAGGGCGAACGGCGCGCTGCCGATGGTGATCGAGGGCCTCACGCATCGCAAGGCGGTCCGCTGGTTGATGGACAACGCCGAGATCGTCGAGGTCGAGCCCGGTACCGAGGCCGACGCGAAGCCTGCAGCCAAGTCCGTCAAGAAGGCGCCGGCGAAGAAGGCCGCACCGAAGAAGGCCGCCTCCACCAAGACCGCGACCGCCGGCGACGCCGGCGCGAAGGAGGAGTGAATACCCATGCATGACACACGCGACCTCGTCCCCATGGTCGTCGAGCAGACGTCGCGCGGCGAGCGGTCCTTCGACATCTTCTCGAGACTCCTGAACGAGCGCATCGTCTTCCTCGGCCATGAGATCGACGACGTGATCGCGAATCTCACGATCGCGCAGCTCATCCATCTGGAGTCCGAGGACCAGGAGAAGGACATCCAGCTCTATATCAACTCTCCCGGCGGCCTCGTCTCGGCCGGGCTGGCCATCTACGACACGATGCAATACATACGCTGCGACGTGGCCACGATCTGCATCGGCCAGTGCGCGAGCATGGCAGCGGTCCTGCTGGCTGCCGGCGCGTCGGGTAAGCGCTTTGCATTGCCGAACAGCCGCGTGCTCATCCACCAGCCGCTCGGAGGGCTGCAGGGCCAGGTCGCCGACATCGAGATCGGCGCGCGGGAGATGCTGCGTACGCGCGCCCAGCTCGACGAGATACTCGCGAAGCACACCGGGCAGACGGTCAAGAAGATCCACGCCGACACCGACCGCGACAACATCATGACCGCCGAGGAGGCCATGGCGTACGGCCTGGTCGACAAGGTCATGGCGAAGCGGGTCTAAGCGTCAAGGAACCATCTCGAGAGGGCCCCAAGGCCCCGGACACGGAGACACACGTGAGCGCGAAGCAAGACGGTCCCGAGCACCTGAAATGCTCGTTCTGCGGTAAAGGGCAGCGCCAGGTCCGCAAGCTCATCGCGGGCCCGGGAGTCTACATCTGCGACGAGTGCATCGACCTGTGCAACGAGATCGTCGACGAGGAGCTGGCCGAGGAGACCGCCGAGCTGGTCGTCCCCACCGGCGAGCTGCCCACGCCGCGCGAGATCTTCGAGACGCTCGGCGAATACGTGGTCGGGCAGGAGCAGGCCAAGAAGATCCTCGCCGTCGCCGTCTACAACCACTACAAGCGCATCCGCTGCCTGCCGTGCGAGACGCCCGCGGATGTGGAGCTCGCCAAGAGCAACATCTTGCTGTTGGGGCCGACGGGCTGCGGCAAGACGCTCCTGGCGCAGACGCTGGCGCGCATCCTGAAAGTCCCGTTCGCGATCGCCGACGCCACCTCGCTCACCGAGGCCGGCTATGTGGGCGAGGACGTCGAGAACATCCTGCTCAAGATCATCACCGCCGCGGACTTCGACACGAAGAAGGCCGAGATCGGCATCATCTACATCGACGAGATCGACAAGGTCGCGCGCAAGGCGGAGAACCTCTCCATCACACGCGACGTCTCGGGTGAAGGCGTCCAGCAGGCCCTGCTCAAGATCGTCGAGGGCACTGAGGCGCACGTGCCGCCTCAGGGGGGACGCAAGCATCCGCAGCAGGAGCTCATCAAGATCGACACGACGAACATACTGTTCATCCTGGGTGGCGCGTTCGTCGGCCTCGAGAAGATCATCGCGAACCGCATCGGTCGCAAGGGTGTCGGCTTCGAAGCCGACCTCACCGACGCGTCCAAGCACGACACCGGCGTCCTGCTCGCGCAGGCGATGCCCGAGGACCTGACCAAGTTCGGGCTGATCCCCGAGTTCGTCGGCCGCATCCCGGTCGTCGCGCACGTGGAGGAGCTCTCCGAAGCCGATCTCGTGCGCATCCTCACAGAGCCGAAGAACGCGCTCGTGAAGCAGTACCAGCGCATGTTCGCGCTCGAGGGCGTCGAGCTGCGCTTCACCGACGAAGCCCTGAGCGCCATCGCCTCCAAGGCGATCAAGCATGGGACCGGCGCCCGCGGCCTTCGTTCCATCATGGAGTCCCTGCTGCTCGACTCGATGTACGACCTCCCCGGACGCACGGATGTCCGCGAGGTGGTCGTGACCGAGACCAGCGTCAACGATGCTGCGCCGCCTACGCTCGTGTGCGCGAGCGCGGAAGCGAGCGCGTAGCGCGCGTCCGCCCCGCACACGCGAAGAGGAACCCACCCACATGGATGAGCTGCCGAAGGCGTACGACCCCCGGTCGGTCGAGGGACCGGTCTTCACCTCCTGGATGACCGGGCGCTACTTCGAGTGCGAGATCGTCGAGGGCGTCGAGCCGTTCGTTGTCGTCATCCCGCCGCCGAACGTCACGGGCTCGCTCCATATGGGCCACGCGCTCAACAACACGATCCAGGACGTCGTCATCCGCCGAAGCCGCATGACCGGCCGCCCGACGCGCTGGGTGCTGGGCACCGATCACGCCGGCATCGCGACGCAGAACAAGGTCGAGCAGATGCTGGCGAAGCAGGGTCTGTCGCGAGACGACGTGGGCCGCGAGAAGTTCATCGAGCTGTGCTGGGCATGGCGTCACGAGCACGGCTCCGTCATCGTCAGCCAGCTCAAGGCGATGGGGTGCTCCTGCGACTACTCCGACGAGTGGTTCACGATGGACCCGAGCTACCAGAAGGCGGTCAAGCGCGTCTTCGTCCAGCTCTACGACGAGGGGCTCATCTACCGCGGCAAGCGCATCATCAACTGGTGTCCCCGATGCTCGACCGCGCTGTCCGACATCGAGGTGGAGCACGAGGAGCTCGACAGCCACCTGTGGCACATCCGCTATCCGCTCGCCGAGCCGGTCGGCGGCATCGATCACGTGATCGTGGCCACCACGCGCCCGGAGACGATGCTCGGCGACACCTGCGTGGCCGTGCACCCGGACGATGAGCGCTACGCGGCCATCGTCGGGGCCAAAGTGCTCCTGCCGCTGATGGATCGCGAGATCCCGGTGGTGGCCGACGAGTACGTCGATCGCAGCTTCGGGACCGGAGCTGTGAAGGTGACACCCGCGCACGACCCCAACGACTTCGACATCGCCGAGCGACACGGCTGCGCCAAGATCAACATCCTCAACGCCGACGCGACGATATCGCCCGAGGGCGGCGCCTACGCCGGCATGGACCGGTACGAGGCGCGCAAGAAGGTCGTGGCCGACCTCGGCTCTCTCGGCCTCCTGGTGAGGATCGACGACCACCGCCACTCGGTCGGTCACTGCTACCGCTGCCACACCGTCGTCGAGCCGTGGCTGTCCGACCAGTGGTTCGTGGACATGAAGCCGCTCGCGGCCCCGGCGATCGACGTCGTGCGCGACGGTCGCGTCACGTTCCACCCGAAGCGCTGGGAGAACGTCTACTTCCACTGGATGGACAACATCCGCGACTGGTGCGTCTCGCGACAGTTGTGGTGGGGGCACCAGATCCCGGTCTTCTACTGCGATGCGTGCGGCGAGATGACCGTGTCGGAGCACGATGTGACCGCGTGCTCCAAGTGCGGCGGTCCCGTGCGGCAGGATGAGGACGTGCTCGACACCTGGTTCTCCTCGGCGCTGTGGCCGTTCGCGACGCTCGGCTGGCCGGTCGAGGGCGACCCCCGGGTCGACTACTTCTATCCGGGCAACGTGCTCTCGACCGCGCGCGACATCCTGTTCCTGTGGGTCGCGCGGATGATCATGCAAGGTCTCCACTTCGTCGGTGACGTCCCCTACACCGACGTGATCATCCACCCGACCGTGTTCAACGCCGAGGGCAAGCGGATGAGCAAATCGCTCGGTACCGGGGTCGACCCGCTCGACCTGATGGAGCACTACGGCGCGGACGGCATGCGTTTCGGACTCATGCTGCAAGTCGCCGGCAACCAGGACATCAAGTTCGCCGAGGACAAGCTCCTCTCCTCACGCAACTTC
>JAUSBS010000004.1 GCA_030651905.1 Coriobacteriia bacterium | reverse complement strand
GATGGCGAAGCGCAGCAGGATGGCGTCCTCGACCGGGTCGCGGGGCTTCCTGCGCGGCGAGCGGTGTCCTTGGGCGAAGAGCACGGCCATCCGGAAGTTGCGCGTCTGCATGGCGCGCCACTCCTCCTCGGTCTGCATCCGATTCATCTAGGGTTCCACCCGCAGTTCGTGCAGCTTGCCCTGGACCTGCTCCGCCGCCGCGCGCTCCTCCAGATAGTCTTCGTCCAGCTCGGGCGCGGTGAGCCGCATGACGCGCGCCCACCGGCACGACTCAGCATCCTTCCAGTGCACGCAGGCGTTGAGCCGGTCGATGATGAGGTCCTCGATCCCGATGATGTACGCGGTCACGCCCTCCACCCGCACGCCGAACACGCGCGCGGCCTCGTGCGGATCGAGCTGGCCTCCCGGCACCTCGATCGCGAACTTGAGCTCCGCGTCGTACCAGTGCCGCCCCTCGCGAAGGAAGCCCCACGACTCAAGCACCTGTGCGACCGGCTCCGAGGCCCCCACCAGGTCGATGTCGATCGTCGAGTAGTTGCCCGACGTGTAGTACTGGACCGCGCAGCCGCCGACGATGACCGGAGCGCTCCATCCGAGCGCGACCACCGCCTTCGTGAGAAGCGCGACAAGTCGCAGACGCCGCGCCACGAGCTCGTCGACGCCTGCGAGGATCGCCTCGAGGTCGGCCCGTGACGGCAGCGTGCCGGGCTCGGCGGCAATGCTGCTGCGCCCGGCGACATCCGCGTAGGGGTAGGGGCCGCGCTCGAACGCGCCTGTGGGTGTGGAGGGGGCCTCCGGCACCGCCACTCGCGGGCCGCGACCGGCGAGCCACGCCTCCAGATCAGCCGGGCGCACGCGCCACAGGCGGCCGATCCTGATCGCGGGCAGGTCGCCAGCTCGGACCTTGTTGTAGACGGTGCGCTCGGTGACGCCCAGATAGACCGCCACGCGCGCTATGTCCCAGAGTTCCTCCATGGCCGCAGTCTAGCACCAATAGGAACGTATAGGAAGCGTTAGGAAGTCGGCGCACCGTTCGGCGCTCATTGGTGGGCCCCGACGGTTCCCGCAGCACAGCGCACACGGAGGGGTACAATCAACGTCTAGTCGGAGGAGGATTCGCGGCTCATGCCTTCTGACGCGCGATCGGTGACCGATCGAATCGGCCCGGCTCTCGCATCGCTGCGGGCCGCGCGTGCCGGGCGGCAACCCCTAGCCACTCCCCGCACACCGAGCCGAGCGCCTCTCATCTACGCCGCCCTCGCATGCCTTCTGCTCCTATCGACCCCGCTCCCCGCCGAGGCTGCGCCGCGGACGGTGCGCGTCGGCGTCTACCAGAACGAGCCGAAGGTGTTCACCGTCACGGAGGAGAACGGCCGCCCCGCGGGTATCTTCATCGACCTCATCGAGCAGATGGCGAAGGAAGAGGGCTGGACGCTCGTATACGTCTCGGGGAGTTGGGAGGAAGGCCTCGCCGAGCTCGAGTCCGGCAGGATCGACCTCATGCCGGACGTCGCCTACTCCGAGGCGCGTGACAAGGTCTACGACTTCCACAAGACGCCGGTCGTGGACAGCTGGTCCTATGTGTACGCCCGTCCGGGCGTCGAAGTGGACAGGCTCTCCCAGCTCAACGGGAAGAGTGTCGCCGTTCTCAAGGGATCCATCCAGGAGACCGTCTTCACGCAGATGGTCAAAGGCTTCGGGTACGACGTCACCATAGTGCCGCTCGGGTCGCTCAAGGAGGCATTCGCCCGCACGCAGGACGGCGTGGTGGACGCGGCCATCGCCAACTACCTGTTCGGCGACTACTTCTTTCAGGAGTACGGGCTTCGCAAGACCCCGATCGTGTTCAACGCGGTCCCGCTCTTCTACGCGACCGCGCAGGGACGCAACGCCGACCTCCTCGAGGCGGCGGACCGCCACCTGACGACGTGGATCAACGAGCCCGGTTCCGTCTACTACCGAACCCTCAGCCGCTACACCGCGGAGGTGCCCGAATCGCCTCTCCCGACGTGGGTCTACTGGACGATCGGAGCGATCGCAGGTCTGTTGCTGATCGCCACCGGGCTCGCCCTGCTGCTCCGGTGGCAGGTCGGAGTCAAGACGCAGCACCTGGTCGCCGCCACCGAAGCCGTGCGGGAAGCCGAAGAGCGACTCCGGCTGGCGCTCGACGCGTCAGGTCAGGGCATCTGGGACTGGTATCCGAAGACCGGCGAGGTGATCTGGACGCCACGCAACTTCGTGATGCTGGGATACGAGCCCGATGCGTTCCCGATGAGCATGGACGTCTGGAAGGAGTCCGTGCACCCCGACGACCTGCAGAGGACGCTCGACGTCATCGAGGGGGTCATCGAGACCGGTGATCGGACCTTCGACGTCGAGTACCGCCTCAGACGCAAGTCCGGCGAGTGGATGTGGACTGCCAGCAACGGCAAGGCCGTGCAGCGCGACAACGAGGACCGGCCCGAGCGGGTCGTGGGCACGAACGCGGACATCACCGCGAGGCGGACCTCCGAACTCGAACTGGAGCGATACCGTGGTCATCTCGAGGAGCTCGTCGACGCGCGCACGCGCGAACTCGCCGACGCCAATACGGAGCTTGACGCCACGAACGAGGCGCTCCAGTCGGCCAATGACGAGCTCGAGTCGGCCCTCGAGAGCCTCACCGAGGCGAACGAGGAGCTCGGGGAAGCGACGGCCGCGAAGAGCCGCTTCCTCGCGAACATGAGCCACGAGCTTCGTACGCCACTCAACTCGATCATCGGGTTCGCCGGGGTACTAGCAGGCGGCATGACCGGCGCGCTCACCGAAGAGCAGTCGATGCAGGTCGGGATGATCTATAGGTCGGGCAAGCAGCTGCTCGAGCTCATCAATGACGTACTCGACCTGTCGAGAGTCGAGGCCGGCGGCGTCGAGGTCCGTCGGGGGCCCGTGGACCCGGCTGCGGTGATCGAGGACGTCGAGCACACGGTCCGCCCTCTCGCCGCGGAGAAGGGCATCGCGATCCAGGTGCATGCGCCCCGGCGCAGGACCTTCATCGACACCGACGCGGACAAGCTCCGACAGATCTTGATCAACATCGTCGGGAACGCTGTGAAGTTCACCAGTGACGGCTCAGTGTCAGTCACGTTCGAGTACGAACCTGACGGATGGATCACCTTCGTCGTCTCGGACACAGGTCGGGGGATCCCGGAGGACGAGGTGTCGAAAGTGTTCGACGTGTTCCACCAGGCAGATCATCCGGGAGAGATCCAGCCTCAGGGCAGCGGCCTGGGACTGACGATCTCAAGGGATCTCGCGCGACTCCTCGGTGGCGACATCACAGTCACGAGCACGCTGGGCACCGGATCCGTGTTCACGCTGACACTGCCGGCGTAGCTAACGCGGCAGATCGCCCAGGATCTCGCGCAGCGCATCGGGCTCGAAGCTCACGACGCACGTGTCGCCGATCTCGAACGTCGGCGTGACCACCTTGCCCGCCAGTTCCACGCAGCGAGCGCGGGCGTCGGCGTCCTCGTCGATATCGATCACGGTGTACTGATAGCCCTCGCGGTCGAGCCACGCCAGCGCGCGATGGCAGTCGCCGCACCATGAGCGGCAGTAGACGATGCAGGTCGGGCTCTCGGCCATCGGGCGTCTCCGGTCTTCAGAACGGTCTCGTCGGCGGGCTTGGGTGGGATACTCCCTCCGCAAGGATACTCCTTCGATTGACGCGTTATACCCCGGCGGGTATGCTCACTAGAGAGCGGAGATACCCTGCCGGGTATTGTTAGGCCCGTGCCGTGCGGGTCCCCAACAGCCAAGGAGTGACCATGCCAGCCGTGTCCAAGAGCGTCGAGACCTCGCTGCGAGCGATCGTGGGTGAGCGGATCAGGACGGATCGGGTGGAGCGGAAGCTCTACTCGGCGGACATCGGCGAGATGCCGAGGCTCGTCAAGCCGTTCGTTCCCTCGGGACTCGCGGGAGCCGTCGTCCGTCCGAAGTCCGAGGATGAAGTCGTGGCGCTCGTCCGACTCGCCACGGCCGAGGGCATCAGGCTCGTGCCGCGCGGTGCGTCGACCTCCGGCTACGGCGGTGTCCTGCCGGTCGAGGGAGCGGTCGTCGTGGACCTGTCGGGCATGCACGCGGTACTCGACGTCGACGTCACCTCCAAGAGCGTCCGCGTGCAACCGGGTCTGATCTGGGAGGAGCTCGAGCGCAAGCTCGAGCCGCTCGGACTCGCACTTCGCCTCTACCCCTCCTCGACTCCCTCCTCATCGGTCGGGGGCTGGCTTGCGCAGGGCGGCGCCGGCTTCGGTTCCTACGAGTACGGCATGTTCAAGGACAGCGTCGCGTCCGCTCGGGTCGTTCTGCCCACCGGTGAAGTGCGCGGATTCAGCGGCGACGATCTGGCTCGTTACGTCGCGGACGCCGAGGGCATCACCGGCATCATCACCGAGGTCACGGTCCTCGTGCGCGAACTCGAACCTGAGGTGCACCGCGTGATCGCTTTCCCCGATGCCGCCTCCATGCATACGGCGCTCGCGGACGTCTCGGCACAGCGCCTCCCGGTCTGGTCGATCACGTTCCTCAACCCCGAGTCGACCCGGCTCAAGAAGAAGCTCCCGCACCAGCACGGTCATCCCTACGAGGAGGCCCATCCGCACTTCGAACCGGCTCTCCCGGAGGCCTACCTGGCCGTGATCGCCTATCCCGAGTCGCGGCGGATCGCCATCGACAACGCTCTCGCGGCGATCTGTGAGGCTCACGACGGCGAGGAACTGTCCGTCGAAACCGCGGAGCACGAGTGGGAGCAGCGCTTCGCGCCGATGCGCTTGAAGCGTGTCGGGCCGTCCATCATCCCGACAGAGGTGGTCGTCCCGCTCACGGAGCTGGCCGCGGTGCTCGCGGAGATAGACGCCAAGATCCAACAGCCTTTCGTGCTCGAAGGCATGGTCGGCAAGGGCGACATGGTCGTCTTGCTCGGCTTCATACCGCACGACAGCCGCACGTTCGCCTTCAATGCGGCGTTCGCCCTGTCACTGTCCGTCATCGCTATCGCCAAACGCCACGGTGGCGCCGCGTACTCCACGGGCCTGTACTTCCGCCGCGAGGCGGTCTCGGTCTTGGGCGAGCAGCGGGTGCGCGAACTCACCGCGTTCAAGCATCAAGTCGACCCCTCCGGGATCATGAACCCGAACAAGGTGCTCGGAAGCGGGCTCATCGATGTGATCATGGGGTCGGCGGCGGCCCTGGAGCCTCTCCTTCGCCCGATAGCCAACGCCTTCAGGCCGCCGGCGCATGTGACGCTCATGGAGCGCCGGGGGATCCCGGCGGATGTCGCCTACTACGCCTACGCATGCGCCCAGTGCGGCTACTGCGTCCATACGTGCGAGGAGTACTCGGGGCGCGGCTGGATGAGTCACTCGCCCCGCGGCAAGTACCTGTATCTTCGCGAAGTCATGGAGGGGCGCGAGAAGTTCGACCAGAAGATGGTCGACACGTTCCTCGTGTGCACCACGTGCGAGGTCTGCAACACGCGCTGCCAGCTCCGCCTTCCTGTCGAGCACTCCTGGATGGAGATGCGCGGGCGCCTCATCGATGAAGAGAAGCGCATGACCTTCCCGCCTTTCGAGATGATCGCCGCCTCTCTGCGCGGAGAGAACAACATCTGGGCCGGCAAGCGCGACAAGCGAGCCGACTGGGTGCCTGACGACATCAGACCCAAGATCAAGGAGACGGCCGACATCATGTACTTCGCCGGATGCACGGCGAGCTACGTGACGACCGATGTATCCGAGGCGACGGTCCGACTTCTCGACAAGGCGGGCGTCGACTTCACCTACATGGGCACCGACGAGGCCTGCTGCGGCATCCCGATGAAGGTGGCCGGCAAGTGGGACCTGTTCGAGGAGATCTACGTCCACAACACCACGGAAGCGCGGAAGCGCGGTGCCAAGACGATCGTGACTTCCTGCCCGGCGTGCGGCCTGGTGTGGAAGGAGTTCTACGCCCAACTGGCCGCGAAGCGCGGGGACGAGTACGAGTTCGACGTGAAGCACTACTCCGAGATCGCGGCCGAGGCCATCGCCGACGGTCGGCTGGAGTTCGATCACGAGGTCGCAAAGACGCTCACGTTCCACGACTCCTGCCACATGGGCCGGGCTCAGGGCGTCTACGAGGCGCCTCGCGAGCTGCTCAAGGCCATACCAGGGGTGACGCTCGTCGAGATGGAGCACAACCGCGAAGAGGGCCTGTGTTGCGGTTCGGTAGTGACCTTGATCGGCGAAGCGCCCGTGGCCCCGATCCTTGGGAAGATGCGCCTCGATGAGGCCGTTGATGTCGGCGCTGATGCCCTCGTGGCTCTGTGCCCGTGCTGTCAGGTCCAACTCCGCGCTTCCGCGGAGAAGAAGGGCATCGACATGCCCGTGGACGACCTGTCCCGCATCGTCATGGAGGGGCTCGGCTTCCATATCGACACACAGAACGACTACTCGCTCGAGATGTGGGGCTACTTCGAGAAGTTCATCGACCTCATGCAGCCGGAGAACATGGCGGCCTTGATGGCCGGGCTGCTGCCACAGATGATGGACGCCATGCCTGTGGGCATGAAGCCGATGATGAAGTCGATGAAGTACGTCCCCGGGGGCCTGACGCTGATGGGCAAGATGATGCCGATGCTCTTCCCGATGCTCGCGCCGGGTATCCTCCGCAAGGTCATGCCCGACTTGCTCAAGGCCGTCGATCGCCACGTGGGCACGATCCCGGACGATATGGCGGAGCTGATGCCCGACTTGCTCCCCAAGACGATGGACTCGCTCATGCCCAACTACGTGCCTCTACTCGTTCCGCACCTGACACCGATGATGCTGGACTACATCCGCACCGAGATGTGACCCTCAAGGAGCCCCTAGTGCCGAGAACACTGCACATCGCCGTGCCGACGGAGGGTGAAGGCGGCCTCGAGGCCCCTCGCTCCGCGCACTTCGGCCGCGCCGACTCGTTCACCGTCGTGGACGTCGTCGATGGCGCCGTCGCGTCCGCATCCGTGCTGGTCAACGGACCCCACGAGCACGGCGGCTGCGGAGCGATCGTCCAGCGGCTCGCGGCTGCGGGAGTCGGCGCGGTCATCGCCGGCGGAATGGGCGGCGGACCTCGCTCGGCCTTCGCCGCTGCTGGCATCCCGGTCTACTTCGACGCGGTCTCACGCACGCCGCGCGAGGCCGTCGAGGCGTATCTGGCCGGCGCGCGGGAGTCGTTCCGCGATGACCACCAGTGCGCAGGCCACTAGAGACTCTTCACCACACCGGCGCTCCGCGTTCACAGGTCCTTCAAACGCGGGCGGGATACTCCTCATCAGACGGCGCGCAAAGGGCGGGCCGCACGACTCTGCAAGTGGAGGTATCTCGATGAAGACAGGAAAGGTAGCCATCCTCGTTGCCGCGGCGCTCGTCGCCGGGCTCGCGCTCGGAAGCGTCGGCATCGCCTCGGCGGCCACGACGGCCACGACCGGTCCGATCGCCGGATTCGCAGGCATCTGCCGCACCGCCGGCGCGTCGCTCGCCGACGTCGTGGCGAAGCTCACCGGACAGACCACCGCTGACGTCTACGCCGAGCGCAAGGCCGGCAAGTCGTTCGCGACGATCGCATCCGAGAAGGGCGTCTCGTCCGACAAGGTCGTTTCCGAAGCGCTCGCCGCCCGCAAGACGGCGCTGAGTGCGGCCGTGAAGGCCGGTACGATCACGCAGGCCCAGGCCGACCTGATGTACGACCGCATGGACGACCGGATCCCGGCGCGCATCAACAGCGCGGCCCCCGCCGGTTGTGACGGTACCGGTTCAGGTGCCGGTCGCGGTTCAGGTGCAGGTCGCGGCATGATGGGCGGCGGGCTCGGCGGTGGCCGTGGCGCCGGCGCTGGTGCCGGAGCCTGCGTCACCCCGTAGCAGTCGACGCTCCACCACGGGGCGGGTCCGCACTCGCGGGTCCGCCCCGTTTGCGCTATCGCCGAACGCGGGCACACAGTAGGAA
>JAUSBS010000124.1 GCA_030651905.1 Coriobacteriia bacterium | reverse complement strand
AGGGCCGCGATGCGGCGGACGACGTCCGCGACGTGGGCCCCGTCGTCGCCGGCCGCGTCGAGCTCCTCGAGGACCCGCGACGCCTTCATGACGAAGATACCGGCGTTCCAGAAGTGCGTGCCGCCGGCCACGTACTGCTCGGCGCGCTCGTGGTCGGGCTTCTCGACGAACTCCGCCGCGACGTGCGGCGTCACGGAGCCCACGGCGAAGGCCGGAAGCGCCTCGCCCGCCCGGATGTAGCCATAGCCGGTCTCGGGCCGCGTCGGCGCGATGCCGATCGTGACGAGCCAGCCCTCGGCGGCGACCGCTCCGGCCGCCGCGATGCAGTCGGCCCAGACGTCACCGTCCTCGAGCAGGTGGTCCGAAGGCAGGACGACCAGGATCGCATCGGGGTCCTCGGACGAGAGCACCGCCGCCGCCAGCGCGATCGCCGGCGCGGTGTTGCGCGCGGACGGCTCGAGGATGTAGCGCAGACGGTGCAGCTCGGTGTCCGGCTGCGCGGTGAGATGGTTGCGCAACTCATCGAAGAGGCGCTCGTTGGTGACCACCGTGACGTCCGCGCCGCCGCCGGTGAACGGGATGATGCGATGCACCGCCTGGGCGATCAGCGACTCGGTCCCGAACATCGAGAGGAGCTGCTTCGGATTGAGTTCGCGGGACAACGGCCAGAAGCGCTGACCGCTACCGCCCGCGAGGACTACGGCCTTGAGGCCGGGGATGAAGCGGGGCATCGAGCTCTCCTCGTGGGGTGGATGACCGTCGGACCGGGGCGCTGGCGGCCCCTGTCGGCGTACTGCGAGATTCTACTACAGACGCCGCTTCCATCCCCCGAGCATGCGCCATGAGGACGCGACGAGGATGAACGCGAACGGCATGAACGCTGCGTTGTAGTAGTCGTTCCATCCCTGGAGCGCGCCGGGGCGACCCATGGTCGAACCGAACACCAGGAACGCGGCCACGGGCGCGAGGAAGCAGACCGGGAGGTACCAGTCCCCCTCCATCACTCGCCTCACGGCACCCACGAGCGCGAGCGCGAAGACCGTGTAGGGGATCGCGTATGGATGCGCGTACAGCCCCGAACAGAACTGGAGCGTGTAGAGCACGAATCCGGGGCCCCCGGCTCCCGCTCGGCCCGCTGCCCCGAGGCCTGGAACCAGCCCTACGCCGACCAGGTACTGTCGAACGAGAAGCATGTTGACGATGTACACGGCCACGACGGCCACGACGGCCAGCCCCCACGGCACCAGTCGCTTCCACTCCTTGCGCCGCAACTGGTCAGCGAACCCCGCCAACGTCGAAGCGATGAGCCACTCACGCATCGCCCCCGCTAGGAAGCCTGCCCCCAGCGCCTGACGCTCTCTGCCGGCGACATAGAGCGCCGCGGCGCCGATCGCCACGAACCCCGCCCAGAACTCGTATTCCGGGAACCAGAGTTCCGCGACCGCGTAGAGGTAGTAGGGATACATCAGCGCCGGGATCACGAGCGCGCTCACCGGGTCGGACGATCTCGATCCGATGAAGTACGCGCCGACCATCGAGGCCGCGCACAGGATGATGAAGCCGTTGAGCATCCCGGTCCCGGAGTCGAATAGAGCGCTCCAGATCGCGGTCACCGTCGGGGCGCGCCAACCCGCCACATCCGCAGGAGGCGCGTCGAACCGAGCATCGAGCCGAAAGGCATCGCCATAGGCCTGGTAGTAGTCGGTGCCCCGGTCGGTCATGTAGAACACCTTGACGAAGAACACGGGGTCGAACGCATACCCCTCGTCGCGCGGTTCCGATCCTACGCGCTGGACGACCGGGCCCGCGACCGCTCCTGCTTGGATCAGGAACAGGAGAGCGAGGGTGGCCACGATCAACCACGAACCGGCCTTCGCACCCGCGACGCGGCCGACCCACCTGCCGACGAACGCGCCGCCCGCGGCCAGAAGCGGTCCGACGATCCACATGATCGCCGCGTCGACCGGGATGCCCCCGGGGCTCCATTGCTGCAGCGCGGCCACGACGAGCCCCACAGCGATCGCCACCCCCACCGACCAAGCGCGCCGCTCCTCGAACAGCCCGATGAAGAGTCCCGTGATCGGCCACGCGACGTAGGCGCCACCGGGGACCGCCAGTACGAGGGATCCTCCGAACAGGATTCCCAGAACAAACGCACCGATCCAACGGTAGCGCGCGGCGTCACCCTCGTACCTCGCAGGCACGAACCGCGACGCGGTCGCGCCGCCCTTGTCCGCACCGACGGTCTGCCTGCCGGACTTCGTCGGCGCGCCCTTTGATGCCGCCTTCCTGTGCCGCTTCGTCACAAAGAACCCTCCCGCCCGCCGAGACACGAGGCGATGTCGTGGATCCATGCATCGACGAGTAAGAGCTCGTCGGCCGGCAGGAACCCTGCTTCAACCAGTGCTTCGTAGCAGCGCTGCAGGTTCCTGGAGACCGCCGCAGGCCCCCTGCCCAGGGTCACGGCCTCGAGTTCGGCACAGAGCCGTTCGTTTCCGAGGTATCCCGGCATCTCGTCTCGCAGATCACGCAGCAGATCGTGCTGGTTGCGATCCTGCACGACCTCCGCCGGGTGGAAGACCAGACCGCGATCCAGCTCCCACAGACAGCGCTGCGCGACGAAACCACGCCAGATATCGGTCATTCGGAATGTGCAGAAGGACGGCAGATACATCAGGGGGTATGCGACGGGCCACCACCACGTGGACTGGCTGTTGAAGGGGCACCATGTCCCCGGTGGGAGCCACAGCGACGTCCCCGGGTCGCCGAACGTGTGCTCCCGATCCAGGAGCAGCCGCCACACCGCGTCCACGTCCGGGGAACCGTTTGCCAGCCCTTGTTGGATGGGGGCCTCGACCTCGCGAGCAGGAAGCGTCGCTTCGTGGGAGAACGTCGTCGGATCGTTCGCCATACCGAGCGGGAATCCCCGCGGCCAGATCATCGACTCGGGCGAGAAGAAGCGATAGACGTTGGCCCACGGTCTCGGAGCGATGGGGACAGCGTCGACGGTCAGCGACCTCGGCTCCCACGCCGGCAGCGGCATGTTGTCGTCGTCAGTCTCGTAGATGGTCGCTGCCCCGCGCGAGACCGCAAGAAGGTATCCCAGGTTCTTGCGCGTGTAGTGGTTCTCAGGCAGCAGCGACGCTAGCTCGAACGGCAGCGCGCCCTGCTCGTCGATCGCGATCAGCTCACCCGAGTCGAACTGCGAACGCACAGGGCCCTTCCGGTCTCCAATGACCAGCAGGTCGGCACCGGAGCGCTCAAGCGTCGCGGCAAGCGCTCGGACGGACTCCGTGGGCGCCTGGATCGTCGTCAAGACGCACGTGAGTCGCTGACCGCTCATCGGTGCGTCTCCGGGCGAGACTTTGACTCCCTGCGCAGCACCCAGAGATTCCTGAGCGCCTCAGTGATGCTCGAACCGGCGAGACGGTCACTCGGGCTGCGATACGAGATGGGGACCTCGGCCCATCTCACCTCGTGCATAAGCGCCCGTATCTCAGTCTGGAAGAAGTGCGCACGACTGCGAACGCCCTGCGCAACGACCATCTCCATCGCATCGCGCGAGAAGCACTCGAAGCCGCTCGTCATGTCGTGCATCCGGGTACCAAGGACTGCGTTGACCAGCACGGATCCGCCCCGGCTGACGATGTAGCGGCCCAGCGGACCCGACCACGCCGATCCCTTGATGAAGCGGCTCCCTCCGGCGTACTGCGCTCCTGATTCCATCGCCGCCACGAACCGCGGGATCTCCTCCGGAGCGTGGCTCAGTCCCCCGTCCATCTCAAGGATCCACCGTGCCTCGCTCTGGAGAGCCTCACGGTAGCCTCTGAAGTACGCATCCACGACGCAGCGGTTCTCGGGCGCCCAGATACAGGCGATCCTGTCGTCCTGAGCGGCCATGTCCTCGACGAGTTCGCGTGTCCGATCGGTAGTGACGTTGTCGAGGACGCAGTAGACCCGATCGCTGTCACCAAGCTGGAGGACCACGCGGGACAACAGTTCGATGACTGTGTCCTGCTCGTTTGCCAGCGGGATCACCACCGCCATGCGAGTCACGCTCACGGCCGGGCGTCCTGTGCAGACTCCGCCGTCGTCCGATAGGTGAAGTGCTTGTGCCCGAGGTAGCTGATGATCGTCACGACGACGATCGCGGGCAGTTGAGCGATCACGAGCCTCGGTGCCCACAACTCCATGATGACGGCGACGATGGCGAGATTGAGCGCGAAGCTCCCCGCGTATACCACATAGCTGCGCAGATACTCCTTGAGCCAGTTCCCGCGCGTGCGGAACACCAGGAGCTTGAAGGTGAACAGGTTGTGGGTGACGCCGATGATCCAGTTGACTGTGAGGATGAGCGAGTAGTGCAGACGGGCGTGCAGGAACGCGTCGAGCACCCACAGCATCCCGTAGCTGAAGAGCGTGTTCCAGCCCCCGACTACGAGGAATCGCAGCTTCTCCTCATGGAGCGCGGCATACGCGCGAAGGCGTGCGCCGCTCCCCACGCGCTCACTCACGCCCGGTCGCCCAGCATCCGCTCCAGCGATGCCCGCAGCGCCGGTCCGTGCTCCTCGGATGCCAGCGCCAGCGAGATGTTCGCCTCGAGCCACGCCAGAACGTTGCCGGTATCGAAGCCCGGGTCGGTCTCGACCACGGCGTGGATCTCTTCGGTCTTGAGCAGCTCGCGCAGGGCGTCCGTGAGCTGGATCTCATCACCGCGTCCGGGGCGCACCTCAGGCAGCAGCTTCATGACCTTCGGCGTGAGCAGATAGCGCCCGAAGATGGCCAGCATCGAAGGTGCCTCGTTGACCGCGGGCTTCTCGACGAGGTCCGTGACGCGCCAGACGCCGGGCTCGATCTCCTCGCCTGCGATGACGCCGTAGCGGGAGACCAGCGCCGGCTCGACCGGCGTGACCGACAGGACGGAGCCGCCGAAGCGCCGATGCACCGCCTCGAGCTTCTGCAAGACGTCCTTCTTCGGCACGAGCACGTCCC
This sequence comes from Coriobacteriia bacterium, assembly GCA_030651905.1. GTDB lineage: Bacteria > Actinomycetota > Coriobacteriia > Anaerosomatales > PALSA-660 > JANYAK01. The sequence goes on along the minus strand of JAUSBS010000124.1, from coordinate 2,489 downwards.
CGAGCATCACGAAGAATGGTTCGTCGTCCGTGAACGGCGCCCCGCACAGGACCGCGTGGCCGAGGCCCCGCGGGCGCTTCTGGCGGACGTAGAAGACCTCGACCATCTCGGAGATGGCTCGCACCGCGCGCAGTTTGTCGGTGGCTCCGGAGCGCTCGAGCAGGTCCTCAAGCTCCACCGAGCGGTCGAAATGGTCCTCGATGGCGCGCTTGCCGCGGCCGGTGATCACGAGGATGTCGGCGACGCCTGCGGCCACGGCCTCCTCCACCACGTACTGGATGACCGGCTTGTCGACGACGGGCAGCATCTCCTTGGGCTGCGCCTTCGTCACCGGCAGGAAGCGCGTGCCCAGACCTGCGGCCGGGATGATCGCCTTCACGTGACTACCTCCTTGAGGACCTCGCGCGCGGCTGTGACCGCCGCGTCGATCTCCTCGTCCGTGTGCGCGAGGCCGACGAACGTCGCCTCGAACTGACTCGGTGCCAACAGGAACCCATGCTCGAGCATACCGCGGAAGTAGCGCCCGTAGCGCTCGGTGTCGGCGCTCGAAGCACTTGACCAGTCGCGGACATCCTCCGTGGTGAAGAACATGCACGCCATGGAGCCGACGCGTGTGCAGCACGTCTGGACCCCGGCCGACTCGGCCGCGTGGCAGAGTCCGGCGGCGAGGCGCGCGCCCTTGAGATCGAGCTCCTCGTACACGCCGGGCCGGCGCAGCGCATCGATCAGCGCGAGGCCCGCGACCATGGCGACCGGGTTGCCTGACAGCGTGCCGGCCTGATAGACGGGGCCTATCGGCGCGAGAGCTTCCATGATCTCGCTCTTCCCGCCGAACGCGCCGACCGGGAAGCCGCCGCCGATGATCTTGCCCAGCGTGGTCAGATCCGGCGTCACGCCGAAGAGCTCCTGCGCGCCACCGAGCGCCACGCGGAAGCCGGAGATGACCTCGTCGAAGATCAGCACGATGCCGTAGCTGTCGCACAGGTCGCGCAGGCCCTGGAGGAAGCCGGGCCGTGGCGGCACGACGCCCATGTTGCCGGCGATCGGTTCCACGATGATGGCCGCGATCTGCCCGCACTCCGCCTCGAGGACCTGTGCCACCGCCTCGAGGTCGTTGTACGGGAGCACGACGGTGTCCTGCGCCGCACCGCGGGTGACTCCGGGCGTGGACGGGATGCCCAGCGTGACGAGGCCGGAGCCGGCCGCCACCAGCAGCGCATCGGAGTGACCGTGGTAGTTGCCTTCGAACTTGATGAACTTGTCGCGGCCGGTGTAGCCCCGGGCGAGACGGATAGCGCTCATCGTGGCCTCGGTACCGGACGACACCATGCGGACCATCTCGATGGACGGGACGCACTCCACGACGGCCTCGGCCATCCGCACCTCGGCCTCACACGGTGCGCCGTACGAAGTGCCGCGACCGAGCTGCTCGCGCACCGCATCGAGCACAGCGTCCGGAGCGTGGCCGAGGATCATCGGTCCCCAGGACGCGACGAAGTCGACGTACTCGTTGCCGTCGACGTCCCACACGTGGCTTCCCTTGGCACGCTCGTAGAACAGCGGGTCGCCGCCCACGCTGCGAAACGCCCGGACCGGCGAGTTCACGCCGCCGGGGATGACCTTCTGTGCTTGCGTGAAGAACGCAGCAGATCGCTCGTGGGACACTCGACCTCTCCCTCCGGCTCGCGCACGGTCGCGCGGACGCCGAGATTATACCAGCGGCACGAACGGGACAGAGCAACACCGCCCCGCGCTCTACTCCCCGCCGACGATCTCCCCGTCACGGCCGATGCGCTTGACGGAATCCACACGCATGCCGTCTGCCGACACCACGAACAGCACGCCGCCGTCGGCACCGGAAGCGCCGATGAGGTAGCGCGCGTTCTCGGGGCTGTAGCCGGTGATGTTGCGCCCCGCGTAGTAGATGGCGGCACTGCCTTTGTAGAACGAGCCGCCGCCCACGAACACGATCTGGTCGGGCGGGACGTTCGCCTCACGGATGGCCGTGCCGACAGCTCTGGATCCCGACGTCGGAGTGAAGTCGCGCCGGTATGCCAGAGCCATGCCGCCGCCCGCTGCGACCGCGGCGATGAGGACAAGAGCCGCCGGACGCAACCAGGCACGGCTCGATGGACGAGCGACGCGGTCGAGTGAGGCGATGGCCAGGCCGAATGCCAGTCCCAGCACCGACGCGCCCTTCACCATGTCGAAGTCGTGGATGACCGTGTGGCTGAAAAGGATCACGTGGTGGAGCGCGATCGGTCCGGCCGTGAGCGCCAGGGCCGTCGCGAGCGGGCCCGCGGGCCTCGTGCGCGGCGGCATGTTGGAGGCAGACTCCACGCGCCCCTTCGCACGGCGGCGCCTCCAGGCCACGAACAGCCCGGGCGCGGCCAGCAGCGGGATCAGCACCATGAAGCTCTGGTAAGCCCTGAAGTAGCGCCTCGCGATGAGCCCCCAGCTCTGAAGCGAGAGGATGCTGTCACGCGAGG
>JAUSBS010000117.1 GCA_030651905.1 Coriobacteriia bacterium | reverse complement strand
CTCCTTCTCATGAAGGACGGCGCGATCGTGGACGACCTGGCGCTGGACGGTGACGGAGGAGAGTCCGCCCGCAGGGCCATGGAGAAGGCGGGCCTGCTGTGATCCAGTTCCGACTGGCATGGCGCTACCTGCGGGGCCGCGGCCTGCGGACCCTGCTGACGACGCTCGCCGTGGTGCTGGCCGTCATGCTCATCTTCGGCATGAACGGCGTGCTGCCCTCCATGATCGAGGCGTTCAAGGCGGCGACGCTCTCATCTGCGGGGCAGGTCGACCTGAGTGTCACCTCGGACACGAGCGGGACGTTCGGTCTCGACATCTACCATGAGATCGCGCGGGTCGCTGGCGTGGAGGGCTCCACGCCGTCGCTCAGGCGCCTCGCCGCCATCCCGCCGAAGCCGGGCACCGTGTCGCAGCCGACGGACGTCACGGCGGTCACCGTCATCGGCGTCGACCCGGCCAGTGTGTCGACGGTGCGCTCCTTCCCCCTCGCTGCAGGCAGGTTTCTGAGTGGGTCCGACGGCGATGCGGTGATCATGGCCGAGGATCTGGCGATCCGTCTCGGACTGCATGTCGGCTCGGAGTTCGTTCTACCGTCGTCGGTCGGTACGCAGCACTTCCTGGTCATCGGTCTGACGTCGACCCGGTCCGTTCCGGGCCAGGACGAGGTGTACGTGCCGCTCGCGGCTGCGCAGCGGCTTTTCGCCCTTCCTGATCGCATCAACTCCGTGGACGTGGCGTATGCGAAGGGCGCGGATCGCGCGACTGTGGAGGCGGCCATCCGTAAGGCCGTGGGCACCGGCTACACCTTCGGTGGCCTCGGTTCGACCGACCAGCTGCTGGCGAGTCTTCAGATCGGCGAGATCGCCTTCAATCTGTTCGGCATCTTTGCGGCAGCCGCGGGCGGCTTCATCATCCTGAACACCTTCCGGACGGTCGTCGCCGAGCGCAGGCACGACATCGGCATGCTCCGCGCCGTCGGTGCGACGCGGGGCACCGTGGTCGGCATGTTCCTCGTCGAAGCGACGTTCCAGGGAATCCTCGGTACGGCGGTGGGCATCGTACTGGGGTATGGCCTCGCGGTCTTGACGATCAAGTCCATGGAAGAGGTCGTCTCGCGCTACCTGCGGCTCGCGATGGGCCCGCCGGTCTTCACCGCGACCACGTGGGTCCTGGCCATCGGGCTCGGCATGGTCGTCACGCTGGTCTCCGCACTCATCCCGGCCATGTCGGCGGGGCGCATCACGCCGCTGGAGGCGCTGCGACCGGCGCTCGGGTCCGTGTATGAGGCGGCATCGCGGCGGCGGGGTCTGATTGGGGCGGTGATCATCGGGATCTCGGTCGCCCTGCTCGCGACCCGTCAACCCGACGCGGTCACCGGCGGATCGGTGATCTTCGTCGTCGGCCTGTCGTTGGCCGCACCCGTGCTGATCCGTCCCATGTCCGACGCCATCGGACGCCTGTTCAACGTCTTCATGTCGCGCGAGGCGCGGCTCGCCAAGTCGAACCTCCAGCGCAATCCGGGCCGCAGCGCCACGACAGCGTCCGCAGTGATGATCGCACTGGCCGTCGTCGTCGCGATGCTCGGGGTCTTCCAGTCGATCTTCGGCGGGTTCATGACCTACATCGACAAGGCGATGGGCGCGGACTTTATGTTCATCCCGAACAACATCGTGCTCGCGCAGGGCAACGTGGCCGCTGGCCCGCGCCTCACAAGCGAGATCTCGCACGTGCCGGGGATCGACGCAGTCGGGACCATGCGCATCGCCATGGCGAAGGTCAGCGGCGCCTCGGTCCAGGTGATCGGCATCGACCCGAAGGCATACCCGAAGGTCGCGGACTTCATGTGGCAAGGGGGGTCCGACTCCTCGGCGGTCACGTCGCTCGACAATGGGCGCCAGTTGATCGCCAACGCCATCTACGCCTCGCAGAACGGCCTGTCGCCAGGCGACCTCGTGATGCTCGAGACGCCGAAGGGAACGATCGGCTACCGCGTGGCGGGCGTCGGCAGCGACTACCTCAACGCCAAGCTTGCGACGGTCTACATCTCGCAGGCTGAGCTGAAGAAGGAGTTCGACGTCACCACGGACATCATGCTTCTGGCCACGCTCAAGTCCGGCGCCGACAGCGGATCAGCCAAGCGCGCTCTCGACAGGATCGTCGCGGACTATCCGGCGTTTCGGCTCTATGAGTCGAAGCAGTGGAAGGCCGAGCAACTGGTCACGTTCGACCAGTCCATGAGCATGATGTACTCACTGATCGGTGTGCTCGCCCTGCCTTCACTCCTCGCTCTGATGAACACGTTGGCGATGAGCGTGCTGGCGCGCACGCGCGAGATCGGCATGCTGCGAGCGGTGGGCTCCACGCGCACCCAGGTGAGGCGGATGGTGCTGGCCGAATCGCTCCTGCTGGCATCGATCGGCACCGTCTTCGGCCTGGTCGCGGGCGTCTGGCTCGGCTACGCGCTCGTCGCCGCGCTCCAGGGGATCTTCCCGATGCCGTACACGTTCCCGACCGGCGGCGTGGTCACGGCCATCGTCGTGGGGCTCGTGTTCGGTATGCTCGCCGCGATCCTCCCGGCCCGCTCCGCCTCGCGGCTCGACGTCGTGGAGGCGCTGCACTACGAGTAGGAGCGTCGTGCCCACACGGGGCGCCGTCGCGTCGTCCGTCCGCTATGATGACGCCCAGTGAATAGATCAACCGCGTTATCGCATACCACCGGAGGCACACCATGAGTCCGCGCCGTTACTACGAGGACGTCCGCGTCGAAGGACACCTCATCGACAGCCAGATCGTCAGCCACATCATGGACGACGTAGTCGAGCTCGACGGCGAGTTCGAGACGCTGGAGTTCGTGGTCGGCCGTACGAACCAGGATCCCTCGCACGCGGTCATCCGGGTCATCGGGAGCGACGCCGATCACCTCGATCGACTCATGACCGCCGTGCAGTTCCACGGCGCCATCCCGGTGGATCCGGAGGACGCGGCGTACACGCCGGCGCCGGCGGACGGGGTGTTTCCCGAGGGCTTCTACTCGACCACCAACATGGACACGTTCGTGCGTATAGCGGGCGAATGGATCCGGACTCTGGGACCCGAGATGGACCTGGGCATCAAGGTGGACCCCGAGGCCCGCACCGCGGTCAACGTGCCGATGAACGACGTTCGCGCCGGTGAGTTGTTCGTCGTGGGCCACAAGGGTCTTCGCGTCGTCCCCATCGAGCGCCCCCGTGAGAAGGCGGCCTTCGAGTTCATGAACTCCGCAGTCTCTTCCGAGAAGCCGAAGGCCCAGATCGTGACCGAGGTCGCCCGTATGCTCCGACGGGTCAAGGCGGAGGGCAAGGCGGCCATCGCGGTGGTCGGCCCCGCCGTCGTGCACACCGGCGCCGCGGGGCACCTCGCGCGGCTCTTCGAGATGGGCTACCTGAATGTGTTGTTCGGCGGGAACGCGGTGGCGACGCATGACGTCGAATGGGCACTGTTCGGCACCTCGCTCGGGATGCGGCTCGACGACGGCACGATCGTCCCCGGCGGCCACGAGCATCATCTGCGCGCCATCAACCGCATCCGCGCGGCCGGAGGCTTCGAGAAGGCCGTCGCCGATGGGGTACTGACACGAGGTCTCATGCACACGCTCGTCACGACGGGCTCACCCTACATCCTGGCGGGCTCGATCCGTGACGATGGTCCGATGCCGGGTGTCATCACCGACGTGCTCGAAGCGCAGGCCGCGATGCGGACGCACTGCCGGGACGCCGGGGCATGCCTCATGTTCTCGACGATGCTTCACTCGATCGCCACGGGTAACATGCTCCCCGCGTCCGTGACGACCGTATGTGTCGACATCAACCCTGCAGTGGTCACGAAGCTCGCCGACCGCGGCTCGTTCCAGACGGTCGGCGTCGTGACGGACGTCGGGTTGTTCCTCGAGATGCTGGCCAACGAGTTGGGCAAGCCGCAACAGTGACCCACGGCGGCTACCGTTAGAAGAGGTCGACCAGCCCCGCCATCGACTCCGCGGCGTGCTCCATCTGCCAGTCCTCCACGGTCATGTAGAACCGCGGATTGTGGACCACGCCCATGTCCTGCATCAGATCGACGATCTCGCGAAGCAGCCCCTCGTTCTCGAAGAGGAGCTCAAGCGCATCGGGCTTGATGAGATCACCGTTGATCGGGCCGGGCTTGAGGAACGACATGCCGTCGCCCGCGCGGATGATGACGTCGTAGCAGAGGTTGCCTTGCCCCAGCAGCTCGATCTCAGGTGCGCCCTTGCCGCGCCCGAGCCTCTTCACCCACGACTGTTTCCTGTGGACCAGTCCCGAGACTCTGGCGAGCGTCTCGAAGTCGGTCCGCATGATGAAGGGTGATTCGGGCAGCTCGCGAAGGACCTCGCGGAGGTTGAGCGCGGCCAGTAGGGAGCGTTGCGGCATCGTGTCCCCAAGCAGCCCGACTGCGAATCCCGCTTCAGTCGTCGAACTCGAGTTCACCACGGTCCGCACGAGGGAGCCGTCTTCGGTCCCGGAGCGCATCGCGAGGTCGGCGAGCGCGTTTGCGGCGACGTTCATCCAGTCATCACAGCCGTCATGAGGGAGGCGGCTCGAGGCCGCGTATACATGAGTATCGGCATCTGGTGTCGGCGAATAGATGCTCCGTGGCCATTGTCTGCCGGACGGAGGCCGCGTACCGTGATGTCAGCCGCTGTGTGATACCGGGTAGGAGTTGACCAGGGGCATAGGCGCGCGTGCGATTCCTGCGGCGCGGCGGGGGGCAGACGTGTACCAGGAAAGCGAGATCGTCGACCTCGTGATGGCCGTCTTTCTGACGCCCATCCTGTTCGTCGTATTCCGCACGGTCTATCTCGCGGGCAGACGCTGGTTCGTCTCCGGCTACCTCGCGGTCATCGCGGGCTATGTGTTCACCGTCGTCGAGGGCTACTTCGCGCCGGACCTCTTCAACACGCTCGAGCATGTCTCGTACGCTGTCGGTGGCGTCTGTTTCGCCGTCGGGGCCTGGAGCGTTCTCACGAGCGCCCGAAGAAGGTCGGCGTCATGAGCGCGGTCTCGATCGCGGACGTCGTATGCGCCATCGGGTTCGGGGCCGCCCTGCTCTTCGTCATCATGGTTCCGATCGCCCCGTCACGCGCCTACATGCGACCCGTCAAGGTGTTCATGATCGTGGCCATGTCGTGTTCTCTCTTCGTGGGGGTCTCCAACGTGCTCGAGTGGGGCGGCGTGACGGCGGCGCTCGACGTGTACGAGGACTACGCGGAGGTCCTCTTCATCCCGCTGATGGCCTATCTCGTGTTCGCGCTGTCCATGTCACAGCAACTGGAGAGCACGCGCCGTATGGAGCAGTTGGCTCGTGGCGAACAGCAACTGCTGACGAGCATCGTCGAGACCAGCCCCGCCGGCATCATGGTGGTCGCCGCGGACGGCGGCGTCACGTTCGCGAACGATCGCGCGCGGGACATGCTCGGACTCCGGCCGGAGGAGGCGGAGTCCCACTGCGACGTGCCCGATGATGTCCGGCTCGGGATGGAACCCGGTGGCGTCACGGGGGTGACCGAGGGGCTGTTGTCCATCGCGGCGCTCGGTCGGGTCGACGACATCGTGCGCTACGTCGAACACCCGGGCGGCCGTACTCTGGCCCTCGACGTGAGCGCTCGGCCGCTCGCCGAGGACGGATCGCTGGGATCGGGGGCCGTCATGGCGCTGTTGGACGTCACCGACCGACTCCGGTATCGCCAGGACCTCGAACGCGCCGTCGAACTCCGTACGCGTGAGCTGCTGGACGCCAATGGCCGACTCGGAGCGGTGGATGACGCGAACCGCGACTCGCTCGTCCAGTTGAGCCACGAGCTTCGCACACCGCTCGACTCGATCATCGGGCTCACAGACATCCTGCTGCAGGGCGACGGTGGTCCACTCTCCGAGGAGCAGGCCCATCGACTCGAGATGGTCCGGTCGTGCGGCAACCAGCTCCTCGCCGTCATCGATGCAGCGCAGAGGATCACTCCCACGGACGCTGGTCGCGAGGCGGTCATCACGCACGCGGTCGACGCCTGCGAACTCGTGTCGATGGTGGCCGAACTCATCAAGCCGATCGCGGCGGATCGCAGCGTCGACTTGGAGACCGAGTTTCCGGACGGGCCTCTCATGTTCATGACAGACGCGGACAAGCTCGCTCAGATCGTGCGGAGTCTCGCCGGCAGCGCGATCAAGTTCTCCCACGACGGCGGCTGGGTGCGCTTCATCGCACGCGGCGACGCGGACTCCGTGAGCATCTCGGTCGCCGACAGCGGTGTCGGGATAGCGAAGCAGGACCTCGCGCACGTCTTCGACGGGAACGGTCTCGCGGTCTGCAGGGACCTGGCGATCCTCCTCGGTGGGGACATCTCCGTCGAGAGCGAAGAGGGCACGGGCTCGACGTTCACGGTGAGACTACCCAGAGCGATCCGGCATTCGTAGGCCGCAGGCTCAGGGTCGTTCCGCCTGCGCCGTCTCTCCATGTGCGTCCGCCCACGCACCCGCCGTCTCGCGCAGCGCGTGGAGCGCGGCCGCGATGGCCGGGCTCCGCCCGCTGCCGCGCCGGATGACCGCGACGATACGACGCATGATCTCCGTGTCCGCCGGCATATGGGTCACGACCCCCGGAGTGGGTGCGATGAAGGCGAGCGGCGGCGTGAGCGCCACTCCCAGGCCCGCGGCGACGGCCGCCAGGATCACCTGGTAGTCGTTGCTCTGGAGGTCCACCTTCGGCTGGAACCCGGCTTCGTTCGCCACCCGTACCTGGACCTCGAGGAACTGCGAGCCGTCACGTCCGACGATCCACTGCTCGTCGCGCAGGTCGGCTATCCGCACAGGGCCGGCCGCCAAGGGATGCGAAGCGGGGAGGGCCACGAACATCGGCTCGCGCATCAGCTGGTGTCGCTCCACCCCCGCGTCCTCGGGTTCGGGGAGGTGATCGAACTCGTAGGTCAGGACGAGATCGAGCTGACCGGCCTTCAGCGCGGGGATGCTGTCCTCAGGCTCCAGGTCGGTGAGCGTGATTTCGAGCCTCTGGTTGATCTGCTTCAGGCGCGCCAGCGCCGGGACGAGCAGGGCGCGCGCCGCCGTCGGGAACGCACACGTGTTGAGCCTTCCGGAGACGCCGCCCGCTACCTCGTCGACGTCGGCCTGGGCCTCCTCGAGCACAGCCAGCACCCGCTCGGTGTGTGCGACGAGACGCTCCCCGGCGGGTGTGAGTCGGACGCTGCGGCCGGACCGTTCGAGCAGCGGCGTGCCCACCTCGCGCTCGAGAGTCGTCATCTGCTGGGAGACGGCGGACGCCGTCATGAACAGGGCGTGGGCGGCTCCCGCGATGCTGCCACGCGCCGCGATCTCTCTCAGTAGTCTCATGCGATGGACGTTGAGCATTAAGAAGAACTTACGGGATGGCGAAGGAAACAACAATGCTTCTGATGGGTCGAAGGGCCGATGATTGTCTGTGTACGAGAAGAGTCGCAGACGGCAGGCACGAGGAGGCGATTTGCAGATGTTCGAAGACAGCTTCAGCGAAGGCGCCGTGTACTACGGTCGCATGATCGCCATGATCACAGCAGTCATCGTGATCGCATTCTTCATCGCGATCCTGCGCTAGCCCGAGCGGCGCGCAACAGCCCTCCCGAGCCGTCACCGGAGCCCCCTTCCGGTGGCGGCTCCTCCGTTCTCCTAGTGGAGGACGCGGTAGACCTTGTCGTGTTCCCGGACGTGATCGCCCACCTTGATGCCGATCTCGTCGCCTTCGTGAGCTTCGGCGACGACATGATGCTCGATCTCGATCGATGCCACTGGCTGCTCGAGATCGCTCGTGTGGCCGACGATGTGTACGACATCCCCCGAGTGCAGTTCTCCGTGGTCCACGTGGATGCCGGCGACCATGTTGCGCCCGTACCAGTGGGTCACGTGCCCGACCAGATGCTCAGTCACGACACACCTCCTCTTGCGGTGAAGCCTCGCGTTCCTAGTAGGGCTCGGTCCAGACCTCGTAGTAGGACTGCGGATGCTTGCATGCCGGGCACTCGAACGGTGCCGCGGAGCCGTCGTGGACGTAGCCGCAGTTGCGGCACTTCCAGCGCATCGGGCGGTCCTTCGAGAAGACCGTGCCGCCCGTCACGTTCGCCAGCAGTCTGCGGTAGCGCGCTTCGTGCTCCTTCTCGACGTCCGCGATCTCGCGGAACGAGGTCGCCACCTCGGGGAAGCCCTCCGCCTCGGCAGTCGCGGCGAACGAAGGATACAGGGTGCCCCACTCCATCTTCTCGCCGTCGGCGGAGGCCAGCAGGTTCTCGGCCGTCGTGCCGATCCGACCGGCCGGGTATGAGGCGGTGATCTCGGTGTCGCCACCGTCGAGGTACTTGAAGAAGACCTTCGCGTGCTCCTTCTCGTTCTCGGCGGTCTCGAGGAACAGCCCCGAGATCTGTTCGAAGCCTTCCTTCTTGGCCGCACTCGAGAAGAACCAGTAGCGGTTGCGCGCCTGGCTCTCTCCGGCGAACGCTTTGAGCAGGTTGAGTTCGGTCTGCGTGCCCTTGATGCCCATGGGTGTCCCCTTCATCGCGGGTGGGTGCTCGATGAAGCAGATACCCTTCCGGGCGGGGTCCCTAGCCTCTACAGGGCGGTCTCCCAGGCGACGCCTGACAGCGATCGCGCCGTCGGCTACTTCACGAGGCCTGCGACGAGATACCCGATGGCGAGTAGCGCGTTCGTCCCCAGGCACGAGGCGACGTTTGCTCCCATGGCGGGGACGATCGTCTCCATGCTGTCGTAGCCGGTCATCGCACCACGGATCGCCTGGAACGCGAAGAACCCGGCGACCAGACCGAGCAGCGCCCAGGGGGTCAGGATCCCGGCGACGACACCCGCGACGATCGCGATGTAGGTCCCGATCTCGGCACCGGCGTAGAGCCAACGCGCGCCCTTCTTGCCGAGGAGCACGACCATGTGGCGTCGGCCGCCCTTCGCGTCGGCCTCGACGTCCGGGAACTCGTTGATGAGCAGCAGGTTGTAGGTGAGCAGGAACGCGGGGATGCCGCTCACCCATGCGGCGGTGTCCAGTGTCCCGGTGAGGACGTAGTACACGCCGACGATGGGCAACAGGCCGAGGCCGAGGCCGGCGAAGACCTCACCGACGCCGATCTTGGTCAGCAGCGGCGTGTACAGCACCACGGACAGCGCGCCGATCACGCCGATGATGAGCAGCGGCCACGGCGTGCCGTAGGCCTGCAACGTGTCCCACACGAGGTAGAATCCGATGGCGCAGCCGGCCGCGAGGGTACCGATGCCGAGCCCGAGCGCCGCCTTGGCCGTCATCACGCCGGCGGGCAGCAGACCGCTGCCGCCCGAGAACGGGGTCCGTGGCGTCTCCTTGTCGATGCCGGTCTTGTCCCAGTCGTGCCAGTCGTTGAGCACGTTCACGCTCGCGTGCAGTAGGACGAGGCCCACGATACACAGCACGAGCCGAACGACGTCGATCGGACCGGTCTTCCAGAAGGCCAGCCCCGCGGCGTGCAAGACGAGCAGGACCGCGAGCAGCAGGAACTGCGGGCGGGTCTCGAGGAACCAGGCGGACTTCTTCATGATGCTCAGCGACCTCCGTGTGGGCGGCGGGCGGACACGATGGGCAGAGTTGACCATGCGGAGGTGGTTTCCGTCCATAGGTCCGTAGGCCCAGCGCATCTGCACGTGCACCGAACGTTGCCGCGCCGGGAGTAGGGTACACACTGCTGCGGAGGTGTTGCCGCATGACGAAGAGCGGGCCGCTCCTGACCTCGCTGGACGACCGCGTGGAGATCGCGCCGGGAGTGCGGATGGCGCGACTCGGTCTCGGCACGTACAAGTCGGCTGAAGGCCCGGACGTCGAGGGCGAGGTCTCCTACGGCCTCCACCTGGGCTACCGGCATATCGATACCGCCGCGCTCTACGGCAACGAGCGGGGTGTCGGACGGGCGCTGCGTGCGAGCGACGTGTCCCGTGACGACGTGACGGTGGCGACGAAGGTCTGGAACTCCGATCAGGGCTACGTGTCCACACTCAAGGCGTTCGCCGCGAGTCTGGAGAGACTCGGGCTCGACTACGTCGATGTGTACCTCATCCACTGGCCGATCCCGGGACTCATGCGCGAGACATGGCGGGCGATGGAGGAGATCCACGAGTCCGGGCGCGCACGGGCTATCGGCGTGTGCAACTTCCTCGTGCACCAACTGGAGGAGCTGCGGGCGTTCGCGAACGTGGGTCCGGCCATCGACCAGGTCGAGCACCACGTCCGACTCCAGCAGCCCGATCTGCGCGACTACTGCGTGGAGCACGGCATCACCTTGCAGGCGTGGGCGCCGATCATGCGCGGGCGCGTCGGTGAGATCGGCGAGATCGCCGAGATCGCGTCGCGGCACGGGAAGACGCCGGCGCAGGTGTCCCTCCGCTGGATACTTCAGCACGGCGTGACCGCGATCCCCAAGTCGGTGCACCACGAGCGTGTCGCGGAGAACGCGGGTGTCTTCGACTTCGAGCTCTCGCCTGAGGAGATGGCGGCCCTGGACGGGCTCGACCGAGGCGACCGCATCGGTGGGCATCCGGACCAGTTCGCGATGATGGGCACCTAGAGGCCATCCTGTAGGATGTCGGCCCATGGAGACCGTCATCCTCGCGACCACGACCGCCGCCCTGTTCGGCTTCTCCGACTTCTTCGGAGGGCTCGCAAGCCGTAAGGACACGGCGCTGGCTGTGACGTCGCGCGCGTACCTGTTGGGTGTGGTCGTCATGGTCGCGGCCACACTGGCCTTCCCCGGGCGTGCGGTGACGTCTGTCGATCTCGCTTGGGGGGTCGCTGGCGGACTCTGCGGTGGGATCGGTGTCATGGCGCTCTACGCCGCGCTCGCGTGCGGGCGCATGTCGATCGTCGCACCCACGACCGCGGCGCTGTCCGGGTCGCTCCCCGCGGCGTTCGACCTTCTGCGCGGCACCGCGGTGCGGCCG
>JAUSBS010000112.1 GCA_030651905.1 Coriobacteriia bacterium | reverse complement strand
GGAGGCTCGGGGAGTACAGGTCGACGGTGGCGACCTGCGTGCCGTCGATGCTGACCCGGGCGATGCCGTAGTTGTTCGTCTTGTGGGTGATCCAATTGATGGCGGTACCGTTGAATGCGAAGTCGACGCAGCTGCCGAGCGAATTCGAGTAGGTCATGCTGCCTGCGGAGAACAGACCGAGGTTGTATGTTGACCACGTCCCGCTGTAGTAGATGCTCGGGTCGGTCTGTTCAACGCGCCGGGTCACGGTGAAGTTTGTTGATCGTACGGCTTCCACATTGCCGACGCGGTCGGTCGCGCGCCACTGGAGCTGATGGGGCCCGCCAACGGCGGTCACGGTGCTCGTGCCTTCGACCCAGCCGGCACCGTCGAGGTTGTACTCGGTCTTCGCCAAGCCGGAGAGAGCGTCTGTCGCGCTGAATGTGATCGTCGCGGTCGACGCGTATGCGGACGTGGCGTTGCATGAACTCGTCGGCGGGGTGGAGTCGACCCTGATCGTCTTCGTGCGGGTGTCCTCAAGGTTCCCGGCCACATCAACCGAGCGGTACCGAAGTGTGTGGGTGCCCTCGGCCGATATCACGACCGGTCCACTAGCCGTGGTCATCTCGGAGCCGTCGACTCCAAACAACGTGCCGACAACACCGGAGTACGTGTCGTTCGCGCTCAGGTTGACTGCGAGCGGACCCTTTGCCCAAGCGTCTGTCGCGTCGTCTGAGCTATCAGGGGCAAGCGTGTCGACTCGAATCATGACACTGCTGATCGAGCTCGTGTTGCCCAAGACATCGGTGGCCTTGTAGCGTAGCGTGGTGGTCCCGTTCTCCGAGACCGCGATACCACTGGAGTAAGGCGTGGCCGGGTCGAGCAGATCGCTCCCATAAAGAATCTGATCCAGCCCCGAGGCGCTGTCGGTCGCGCTTAGATGCACGCTGACGGGTGCAGCGACCCAGTCATTCGGAGCATCATCGGAGACCTCAGGAGCGGTGCGGTCGATGCGAACCTGTGCGGTCTTGGTCTCTTCGGTGTTGCCGGCACCGTCAATAGAGCGGTACTCGATTGTGGTGGTGCCCTCGGCGGTCACGGCGAAGGGCACGGTGTAAGTGGAGGGTGCGGCGCTATTGAGCGCATAGCGGGTGGAGGTGACCCAGGTGTGCTCATCTGCCGGAGCGAGGGTGACAGTGACGCCCGAGGAGCGCCAGGCGCTCACGGCATCGTCAAGCGTGACGGGCTTCGCGGTGTCAGGAAGCAGTTCGCCGGTCACATCGATCGCGTCCACGCCGATGTAGGTGCCGCTCGATGACGCGTTCTTGCTTCCGGTCACCTCGATCTTGAGGGTGTGACGCCCGGGCGTCAGCCCGGAGGTGGCAAAGACACTCTGCTTCGCTTGGAGGCCCGGGGAGTAAAGGTCGACGGTGGCGACCTGCGTGCCGTCGATGCTGACCCGGGCGATGCCGTAGCTGGTGGTCTTGTGGTTGATCCAAGTGATGGCGGTACCGTTGAATGCAACATGGGCTCCGCCGCCGGCGGAGTTTGTATAGGCCATGCTGCCTGCGGAGAACAGACCGAGGTTGTACGTCGTCCACGTGCCCTTGTAGTAGATGCTCGGGTCGGTCTGTTCAACGCGAGCGATTACCGTGAATTGACTCGCAATTGTGGCTTCGACGTTGCCAACGGCATCCGACGAGTACCACTCGACCGTGTGCGCCCCGACGGCCGTCGTGCTGACCACGGTGCCCGCCGTCCAGGCGCCGCCATCGATGCGCCACATGGTGGAGGCGACGCCCGAGCCCGCATCTGTCGCATTCAGTGTGATGGACGCGGTGTTGATGTAACTGGAAACGGCGTTCGAGGTCGTCACCGGAGCGACCCGGTCGATGCGGATCATGCTGGCGCTCTCGGTTGCGTTGCCGCTGCGGTCCGTGGCGCGGAACCTCAGTGTGGTGGTGCCCTCGTTAGTGATGGACACGCCGGCGAGGTAGGGCGTCGTGGGTGCGCCGCCATTGGTCGAGTAGGAGATGGCCGCCAGTCCCGAGACAACGTCGGCTCCGGTGAGTGTGACCGTTACCGGCTGGGTGGTCCACGCGGGGTTCGCATTGCTCGAGATCGTCGGCGCGCCCCTGTCGATCCGCACCGCCGCAGTACCCTCTGTCGCATTCCCCGCCGTGTTCGTCACCCGATACCGCACGGTGTTGGTGCCTTCAGCGCTCACCACGATTCCGCCTGCGTACGGCGTCGTCGGCGTGCCGCCGTCGATCGAGTACAGCGTGGAAGCCACACCGGAGGTCGACTCCAGCGTCAGGTGCATGGTCACGGTCGCGGACGCCCACTCGGACGGCGCGTCATGCGTCACCCGCGGAGCGTTGTTGTCGATCCTGACGGTCGAGGTCCCGGCGGTGGAGTTCCCTGCGCGGTCAGTGGCGATGTAGCGCACGGTCGTCGTGCCCTCGGCGCTCACGGTGATGTAGGAACCGTATGTCGTCGTCGGCTCACCGCCATCGAGCGAGTACTTCACGCTCTCCACACCCGAGACCGCGTCGCCGCTGGTCAGATGCACGTAGACCGGGCCGTTGACCCAGCCGCCGGGCGCGTCGCTCGAGATCGTCGGTACGCTCGTGTCGACGCGCACCTGCACGACGTTGCTCGTCTCCTGGTTGCCCGCCACATCCAGCGCGTAGAACCACAGGGTGTGCGTGCCCTCCGCCGAGACGGGGAAGGTGCCCGAGTACGTCGTCACGGCGCTGCTGTCGAGCTTGTACATGCGGGCGAAGACGCCGGACAGCGTGTCCGTCGCGCTGATCGCGACGTTGACCGTGGAAGACGCCCAGCCGCTCGGCGCGTTGCTCGAGCTGTACGGCAGGACCTTGTCGACGCGGACCTCCACCGACTTGTCGGTGGTGTTGCCGACGTTGTCGGTGGCGCGGTACTTCAGCGTGGTCGTGCCGTCTGCCGAGATCGTGATCGGCGCGGTGTACGGCGTGGTCGGCGTGTTGCCGTCGAGGCTGTAGGTGATCGTGGCCAGGCCCGAAGCGAGGTCGGTCGCGGCCAGGCTCACCGTCACCGGCGACTTCTGCCACGCGGTCGGTGCGTTGTCCGACGATGTGGGCCCGGTGCGGTCGATGCGGATCGTGGCCGTGTGGCTCGTCTCGCGGTTGCCCGCAGCGTCGATCGACGAGTACTCGATGACGGTCGTGTTCTCAGCGGAGATCGTGAACGGCACCGTGTACGTGGTCGACCCGTTGCCGGTGCGGTAGCGCGTCGATGCCACGAAGCTGTCCACGTCCGTGCCGGTCAGCGTGATCGTCGCGTTACTGGTCCGCCACGCCGGGTTGGCGTCGTCGGTGGTATGGGGGACGACGGTGTCCGTCACCGGTGCACCGACGACATCGAACGCGTCCACGTTCACCCCGTAGCCGGACGACGCGCCGTTCTTCGTGCCGCTGTACTCCACGGTGACTCGGTGGTTGGCGCGCGTCAGCCCGGTGATCGACGCCACCGTCACCTGATGGTTGGGGACCAATGAATACTGGTCGGCGGTGACCGGCGCGCCTCCGTCGACGGAGACGAGCGCGATGCCCTGATCCGGGCCGGTCGAGCTGATGATGTTGACGCGCTCGCCGTAGAAGTTCAGATACGCCTTCTGGCCGGGTGCGGACGCGTTCATGCGCGAGCTGCCCGAGTAGGCCCCGTTGACGTCGTACGCCCACGCGCCCTGCCAGTACGCGCGCACGTCGGTGTTCTCGTAGCGGCTGATGTGCGGCGGTGCCTGGATCATCTCGCCCGAGATGTCGATGCCGTCGAGCGAGATCGTCGTGCCGGTCGACGCGGCGTTCTTCGTGCCGGTCCAGTCGACACGCACCGTGTGCGTCTCCTCGGTGAAGTCCTGCTTGCTGTAGAGCAGGTTGTTCTCGGAGGTGGTCGACTGATAGAAGTCGATCGTGCCCGCGTCCGCGCCGTCGACGGTCAGGTGCGCGATGCCGAGATCCGGAGCGCGGCGGCCGGTCAACTCGAGCGTGGATCCGACGAACTTGACCGTGTAGCCCGTGCCCTCGCCGGCCATCGTGCGCAACTGGCCTTCTCCGGCCAGCGGCTCGTCAACGACGGTCCAGGTCGTGCCATACGACACCATCGTGTCGTTCTCTTCGTAGTGAGCGGCGTTAGACGACCACGGCGGGCTCTGGTTCAGATCGCCGGCGATGTAGAAGGCGTCGGCGTTGATGTAGTTGTTCGTCGCCCCCGGCAGCAGAGTGGAGGTCCAGTCCACGCGGATCTGGTGATCGCCGCTGCCGAGGTTCCGGTTCG
This sequence comes from Coriobacteriia bacterium, assembly GCA_030651905.1. Classification (GTDB taxonomy): domain Bacteria; phylum Actinomycetota; class Coriobacteriia; order Anaerosomatales; family PALSA-660; genus JANYAK01. The sequence goes on along the minus strand of JAUSBS010000112.1, from coordinate 4,568 downwards.
AGTACAGGACCTGCTGGTGGAGCGCCGTCGATCGGTACAGGTCGACGTAGAACGGTGTACCGGCGTCGATCGAGACGCGGGCGCGTCCGCCGTCGGGGGTCTTGGACCCGATCCACTCGATCGCGGGTCCCGTGAACTTCACGGTGAAGCCCGCGCCCGTGCCGCGGCCACGTTTGGCGGAGTTGGCCGAGTACTGCGATCCCGTCAGGGTCGACCACTTGTAGGTGCTGCCGTAGGTGATGTAGGGGTCGGTCTCCTCGTGCTTGTCCGCCACCATGAACGGCGTCGCCACGACGTTGCCGCTGTTGCCGGCGCGGTCGGTCGCGTAGTGCTCCAGCGTGTGCACGCCGGGTGCGGTGTTCGTCGCGACGGAACCGGCCAAGTAGCTCGGCGGCGTGCCGTCGACTCTCCACCACGTGCCGACGATGCCGGAGACGCTGTCCGATGCGGTCAGCGCGATGCTGGCGCTGTCGTAGTAGAAGCTGGTCGCGTTGTCGGAGGAGCGGGGGGGCTCGGTATCGACCTTGTATGTCACGCTCTTCGTCGTCTCGCGGTTTGCCGCGGTGTCGGTCGAGTAGTAGTAGAGCGTGTGAGTGCCGTCCATGGACGCCAACGGGCCGGTGTAGTCGTTGAAGGTGCTGGGCTCGACGCTGTCCCACTGGTAGCGGATGACGGAAGGCTCATCGGAGACGAGCGCGATCGTCGGGGCGATGAGGTACCAGCTGTCGGCACCCGTCGGCGTGGCGGGCGTCGGGAGGGCGACGGTCACGGCTGGGGTGAGGTCCGGGTGCGTGTCGCGTACGAAGATGTCGGTAGTCTCGTTGGTGTCGGGCGTGTCTACGAGTTGCGTGGCGAACGAGCTGAAGGCGACGTAGTCGGCAGCCTGATCGAGCCACGGGCTACCGCTGGGGCCATCGCCCTCGCGTCCATAGGTGTGCAGGCTCTGGCGGGTGACGACACCGTCGGCGGTGGTAGCCACGAACACGTCAGCGAAGGTGTTGTAGTCGCCCTGTACCAGGTTCGACGCCTCCGAGGAAAAGGCGACGTGCGAACCGTCCGCGTCCAGCGACACTGTATCGGTGACCACGTTCGCGTTGCCATCCTTGGTCATGTTGCGGATGGCACCGCCGGAGAGTGTCTTGACGACGATATCGGAGAAGCCGTTGTTCGTATCGGCGGTCAGGTTGGTTGCGAATGAAGCGAAGGCGACAACGAGGCCGTCCGAGCTGATTGTCGGGAATGAGCTCGGTCCGTCGGCCTGGGTGCCGTCCTGCGCGACGCTGACGCGCGTGCACGCGGGGTCGCTCGGGTTCGTGCGGTCCCACATGAAGATGTCGTTGACCCCGTTGGTGTCTCCGTCGACGAGGGTCGGCGCGTCGGACTGGAAGACGATCAGGGTGCCGTTGGCGTTGATGACAGGATTGACGCTCTCGCCCCATACCTGCGCCATCGCATTGCGGACATCCACGCTGATGCGCTCGATGGTGCCGGCGGCGTGAGAGTAGAGGAAGACGTCCGAGGTAGTGTTGGTGTCGGGCAGCACGATGTCATCGGCCGAGCTCTGGAAGGTGACGTACTCGCCGTTCGCGCTGAGCGAGGGGCGGATCGCGGTGTTGCCGAGGTCGGCGACGGCCGGGGTGATGCACGTGATCGCGCCGGTCTCGCGGTCCTTGAGGAACAGGGCGAGGAGTCCGGCAGTGCGATCGGGCGTCAGGTTGGTCGCATAGGAGAGGAAGGCGACCCAGCGGCCGTTGGCCGAGATCGTCGGGCTTCCGCTCCAGCCATTGGCCTCAATTCCACCTGCATCGACGCTGACGCGCTCGGTGATCGCGGTGGTGCGGTCGTAGACGAAGACGTCGGAGACCCCGTTCAGGTCCTGGCCTTCCGGCAGCACGTTGGACGCCTCTGATGAGAAGCAGACGTACTTGTTGTCCGCGGACACCGACGGGTTGGCGCTCGCGTTCATGACCTCGGTGGCGGGGCTGATGCGGACCGTCCGGTCCACCGCTCCCAACGCCGGTGCCGCCGACGAGAGCGCGAACACCACCGCTGCGGTGGCGGCGAACGCCGCACCGGCCAAGCGCATGCGTGAACGATGCTGCGTGCCCATGGTCGATCCGCCCCTCGATCGGGAGACCCCTGCGTGACGACCCTCGCACGTACCCGCGGCGCGAGTCCGGTCCCAGCGAATGAATCCCCGGTCCATTGATGCTCCTTGGTGTGGCTGTGATGTAAGTCCGCGCGTGCGCCTATACGCGTACGCGCGCGTACGAGCACCCATCATATCGGCAGGATTGCGCCTCCGCGACATGGATGTGCGTGGGGTAGGGGATGTTCGGTCACACTTCCATGATGAATGGTGTGATGGGGTGTGATATCGCGCACAGATGGTCGGGAGAGCGTCATCGGGGTTCGGGTGAGCGATCGGTGACGGTCCGGCTCGCGACGGACGGTAGCGACGCCGCCGTTCAGCAACGAATAGTTGCCTTTCGTACCGGATTGACGACCATATGGGGTAGAAGGTGTGCAACTGAAGGACAGTCGGAGGGTGATATGAACACACGAGGGACGGTGGCCGCTCCGATCGAAGTGAACGCTGACGCCGTCACTGCCGTCTGTTCGCTGTGCGGAGAGGACGTCCGGGCGACGGACTGGACGTGTCGCGGGTGCGGCTCGTCCCTGGACGCACCACATTCCGTGATTCAGCCGCGGCCGCACGTGGTGGCGGGATCCGTCGCGCACCGGGGAGTCGGCGCCGGCACACACTGAGTCGATTGCTTGCATACCGGTGTCGTCACAGGAGGGGATACCGGATACTTCGGGGGGGGCGCACCAGCGCGGCCCCTCTTGCGTCGCGACGCGGAAGTCCGCCCACCGTGTCACCACACCATGTTAAGGTTACTTTGTCGGCCGCAGGGGGCGGTCGTCGCGGGTACGAAAGCGATCGGGGGGATCGTGCAGGACGCCATCGAAGGGCGTGCATCTTCCGCGTCAGCTGACGTGAGGACGATCGTGTCGCCGGCGCCGCCGGGCGAGTTCTGCGTGGTATGCGGGGCGGCCGTGCCTGCTGACCAGTGGGCGTGTCCGGCGTGCGCGGCGCTGACCGTGCCGTTGAGCGTGGGCCGCAGGCCACATGCTTCTTCGTCCTCCGCGCGGCATGGCTCGTCGCGCTCACATCACCGCGATGCCCATCCCGGGCGCGGTACCGCTCGCGAGGCACTGGTCAGGCAGATCTGCATCGGCGCGGCGATCGCCATCGGTGTGGTCGCGCTTGCCCTGCTGGCCATGTCGATCCTGAACTGAGTCGGCGCGGCTCGGGCCATATCTGCATCGCGCGTCGCCCCGCATCTCCGTGCGTCGACTTGGGGTACGCTTGCAGCTGCCTTGACCACGACGGAGGGTGCTCACTGATGCGCTTCCTGGTGACCGGCGGTGCCGGCTACATCGGATCGATCACGGTTCGGACCCTGCTCGACGCGGGCCACGAGGTGATCGTCCTGGACACCCTCGAGAAGGGCTGGCGCGAGGCCGTCGACCGCCGAGCACGTGTGGAGGCCGGCGACGTCGGCGATCGCAAGATCCTCGATTGGCTCCTGCCCGGATGCGATGCGGTCATGCACCTCGCGGGCTACATCGAGGTCGCCGAGTCGCAGGCGGACCCGGGCCGCTACTTCGAGAACAACGTCTCCAAGCCGCTCACGCTGCTGCGCGCCATGGTCGACCACGGCGTCGGCGCGCTCGTCTTCTCCTCGACCGCTGCCGTCTACGGCATTCCGGCCGTCGTGCCGATCCTTGAGGACGCACCGACGCTCCCGGTCAACGCCTACGGCTCGAGCAAGCTGATGTTCGAGCAGCAAGTCGAGTGGTTCGCCGCAGCGCACGGGTTGCGCGCGGTCCGGCTGCGCTACTTCAACGTCGCCGGCGCATGGCCCGACGGCACGCTCGGCGAATCGCACGATCCCGAGACGCACATCATCCCGCGCGTTCTGCGGGCGATGGCCGACGGGCAGGAGCGCTTCGAGGTCTTCGGCGACGACTATCCGACGCCGGACGGCACGTGCGTCCGCGACTACATCCACGTCTGCGACCTGGCCGGCGCGCATCGGCTCGCGCTGGAGCGCGTCGGATCGGGCGGTGAGGGCGGCGTGTTCAACCTCGGCAACGGCCGCGGGTACTCGAATCTCGAGGTTGTGCGAGCATGTGCCCGCGTGAGCGGTCGCGAGGTCGCCATCGACATCGGCCCCCGGCGCGCGGGCGACCCGCCGGTGCTGGTCGCGTCGCACGCGCGTGCGCAGGCCGAACTCGGCTGGACGCCCGAGCGCGGCGATCTTGACACGATGATCGAGGACGCGTGGCGCTGGCACTCGACGAACCCGAACGGCTACGCGTTCTGCCGGATCTGACCGTCCCGCTCGGACGTTTCGCGAGGTCGGGGGTTCTTTCGGCCCGCCGGATGTGGTTAGATACCGCTTGCCGCTTCGCGACTCTCGCCGGTCGCGAAGCAGTACGGGCGATTAGCTCAGGGGGAGAGCGCTTCCTTCACACGGAAGAAGTCGTAGGTTCAAATC
>JAUSBS010000105.1 GCA_030651905.1 Coriobacteriia bacterium | reverse complement strand
GGGTAGAGGAGCTGGTTCTCGTGGAAGTAGACGACACGCGGCACGCCGGCCACGTCGTCGACGGCCAGCGCGACGAATTCGGCGAGGTTGAGGAACGTCGAGGCGAACACGACATCCCATCGGGCGCCCTCGTCATGCAGTCGGGTTGCCTCGGCGGCCATGGTGATGGCGGCGCCTCGCATCCGCCACTTCCACTTGCGGGCCGGGAGCGTGAGCACATCGGCGTGCCATCCGTGTAGCTCGAGCGCGGGCAGCAGCACGTCGAGGACCGCGCGGTGCGAACCGCCGAAGTACGGCTCGAGGACCAGCAACCGGCGCGCGGGCGCCACTCCCGTGCGCCCGCTCACGTGTTCACGCACGCGCCCGGAGGGCGCCTCGCAGGTTTGTACGCGGCGCACGGGAAGTCGCGCCAGACCGAGGACGCAGTCGCCCGCTCGACCATGTCGTCGACGTCCAGGCCGGCTTCAGCCGCCTCCGCCTCCGCGACCGAGGCGTGCGTCGCGGGATTGCGCGGCATGAACAGCGTGCAGCAGTCTTCGTGGGTGCGGATGGAGATCTCGTACGTGCCGAGCCGACGCGCCTCCGTGATGATCTCGTCCTTGTCGCTGCCGGCCAGCGGCCGCAACACCGGCAGCGTGGCCACCGCGTCCACGACGGCGATGTTGTCGAGCGTCTGGCTCGCGACCTGACCCAGGGATTCGCCCGTCACGAGCGCCTTGGCGCCCTCGACGGATGCGATCGCCTCCGCCACGCGCACCATGAGCCGGCGGTAGAGCAGGACGCGAAGATGGGGCGGGCATGCCAGCGCGATCTCGCGCTGCAGCTCCCCGAAGGGGATCGCATAGACGCGGCCTATGCCTCCGTACGGTGACAGCATCTTCGCGATGTCATACACGTCGGCGGTCGACGTGTCCGTGGTCTGTGGCGATCCCGAGAAGTGCACGCCGACCACCACCGCACCGCGGCGTGCCACCCTCCACGCCGCGACCGGCGAGTCGATACCGGCCGAGAGTAGCGCGACGACGACGCCCGAGGAGCCCACGGGGAGCCCGCCCGGACCCGGGAGTCTCCGGGTGTAGACGTACGCCGCACCTTGGACGACCTCGATATGGACGGTCACGTCCGGATCCGAGAGATCGACGCCGAGCCCGAACACGCCCTGCAGATGCGCCCCGACCTCGATGTTCGTCCGCGCGCTCGGCACGGGGTGGTCCGTCGAGCTGCGACGGGCGTCGACCGCGAACGTCCTGACCGATCCCGCGGCGGCCAGTTCGATCGCCTGCTCCATCGCGCATTCGGCGGCGGCGCGGATGTCGTGCATCTCGCGAGACAAGACGAGGGCGTCGGAGACGCGCCTGACACCCGGAACGGCCGCGCATGCGCTCAGAACGGCGTCGGCCACAGCCCTGTCCGTCAGCGGCACGATGAAGCGCGATGCGATGCGCTCGATGGGCGGCGCGCCCACATCACGGACAGCGAAGACGAGGTTGTTGCGAAGACGGTCCTCGAAGGTGGCGCGGTTGCGCCCCTTGAGACCTATCTCGTGGTAGTGGATGAGGGCGGCCCGCTCGAACACTGCCCCGCCCGTCTTCCTACTTGATGCCGTCCTTCACGCGCTCGTAGCTGACATCGCCGGCGGCGATCTCCTCGAGCGCGAGCGTCAGAGGCTTCGTGGAGGTGATCTGGGCGATCTGCGGCGCCGACATGGTGAGCAGCGCCTGGTCGCGTACGCCGTGGAGCATGTCGTTGATCTGGCGCGCGCGCTTCGCCGATATGGTGCACAGCGTGTACTTCGAATCGACCTTGGATAGGAGCGTATCGATCTCGGGCTTGATGACCATGCTGGTGCGACCTGCTTCCTGCTAGAGAGCCGAGGGAGCGCCGGCTGTTCCGGTGGCGTCCTCGGAGAGCGATCGGATGTACGCGACGAGCTCGTCGGTTGCTCGCGATACGTCGTCGTTTATTACCACAAAGTCGTACATCCCCTCAACCGCCAGTTCCCTCTCGGCGGTCTTGAGCCGCGTCCTGAGCTGCTCCTCGGACTCGGCCCCGCGATACCGGATCCGCTTCTCGAGATCCTCGGTCGTGGGCGCTTTGACGAAGATGAGCCTGGAGCGGTCCATCACCTTGCGCACCTGGGCGGCGCCCTGGGGATCGATCTCGAGCATCACGTCGACGTCATGGGCCAGACGGCGTTCGACCGGCGCCCGCAGCGTCCCGTACCGGTTCCCGTGGACCTCCGCATGCTCGAGGAACTCGCCGTGTCTGGCGCGCACCTCGAACTCGCTCGGCGTCAGGAAGAAGTAGTCGATGCCGTCCTTCTCACCGGGTCGCGGCACACGCGTCGTCGCCGAGACGGAGACCCACAAGTCAGGGACCCGGCGAAGGAGTTCCTTCACCAGGGTCCCTTTCCCTGCTCCGGACGGGCCGGAGATTATGAACAGATGTGCTTCGCCCATCGAGGTCCGGGGGCGACTAGCCCAGACGCTCCATCAGCAGTTCGCGCTGGCGGGCGCCCAGGCCCTGCACGCGGCGGCTCTCGGAGATGGCAAGTTCGGCCATGACCTTGGCGGCCTTGGCCTTGCCGAACCCGGGCAGGCTCTCGAGCAGCGTGGATACCTTCATGCGCGCGACGATCGGGTCGTCGGACTTCTTCATCACGGCGGCGAAGGTCATCTTGCCACCCTTGATGTCCGCACGGAGCGCAGCGCGCTTCTGACGGGCCTCAGCGGCCTTCTTCAGTGCGGCCCTGCGGTCTGCATCGGACAGGTTCGGTAGCGCCATTGATTCCTCCTCGTGGTCCCCGTGATCCGGGCGTGTTCACACCCCTACCAGACCGGGCGCCCCGGGCCCGGTTGCCAAGCGAATCTGCCCGTGATGTTACCCCTGACCTGCGGCGATGCAAAGGTTTATTTGGCTGTGCGGCGACTTCCGGGAGAGTAGAGGCCCACTCCTTCGGCGCACAATGCGCACGAATCGGGCTCCCAGGAGTCTACTTCGAGTCGAAGTAGAGGGTGCAGCGGGACGTCGAACGCCTTGGGTCCTCCCCTGTCGATGAGGCTCGCCACCGCCACCGGCACGCCACCCGCCTCGCGCACCAGACCGACGACCTCGGCGACCGATCCACCGGTCGTCACCACGTCTTCCACGACGAGTACGCGTGCGCCCTCGGGGACGTCGAACGCTCGGCGGAAGCACATCGCACCGTTCTCACGTTCGCTGAAGATGAACCTGACACCGAGGGCTTGTGCGACGGCGAACCCGATGACGATGCCGCCGACCGCCGGCGCCGCCACGAGATCGATCCCTGAGTCGCCGGGCAGAGCCGCGACGATCGCCTCGGCGAGCCGCGTCGTCAACGTCGGATCCTCGAGTACTCGAGCGCACTGGACGTACGTGTCGGAGTGGCGGCCGCTCGTGAGCTGGAAGTGGCCGTGAAGGATCGCGCGCGCTTCTTTCAGTGCCTGGAGGACTTCCGCCTCGGTCATCTCGTGCATGCCGTTCGATTCCCCTACCCTTCCTGGACGATACGCTCGAACGCGGCGGCGGGGTCGTCCGCGCCGGTGATGGGCCTGCCGATCACAAGATGGGAGGCGCCAGCGGCCAGCGCCGCTGCGGGCGTCTCGACACGCGCCTGGTCGTCGGAGCCGGCCCACTTCGGCCGCACGCCGGGTGTCACGACGAGCGCACGCTCCCCGAGCAGGGCGCGCATGGCGGCCGCCTCTCTAGGTGAGCACACCACACCGTCGACGCCGGCGGTGCGGGCCAGAGCGGCCAGACCGACGACCTGATCGGCGGGAGAGTCGACCACGCCCACGGATGCAAGCGTGTCGGCGTCCATGCTGGTGAGTACCGTCACGGCGATGACCGCGGGTGGCGCGACCCCGGCGGCGACGGCACCCTCGCGGGCACCCTCGACAGCGGCCTCCATCATGTCCGCGCCCCCCGACGCGTGCACGGTCAGCATACCCGCGCCGAGCGAGCCCAGCGCGAAGGCAGCGCCCCGGACCTGATGCGGGATGTCGTGCAGCTTCAGGTCCACGAACACGTCGAAGCCCATCTCTCTGAGCGAGCCCACGATGTCCGGCCCCTCCGCGTAGAAGAGAGTCATGCCGACCTTGACCCAGCGCGCGCGTCCGCGCAGACGCTCGGCCATCGCGAGGGCCGAGCCCGCATCGGGAGAGTCGAGCGCTACGATGATCCGGTCCTGCATCTGTGCGTCCTCTTCTCGGGTCTGTCGTTCGGTCCGGCCGCTGCCGCCCCTACGGCCGGTCCATGGAGAAGACCATCCTCGGCGTGCCGTCGATGGTCTTCGAGAGATAGACGGTCCAGCGCGGCGCGCTCCGCAACCCCGCGAGCGAGAGCATCCCGCCTTGCGGGGACCATCGCGCGGTCACGCTACCCTGTGCAGGTCCGATGTCCTCGGGGCCCGGCCCTTCACCGATGCGCCAGAGCCAGATGTCGCCCTCGATGCCCCCGCCGTCCGCCATGCGCGCCACGAGGGTCTGCGTCGCGTCAGAACCAGCGAACCACGCGAACCGCGGCGGCTGCGTGGACGAGGCCTGGAACGGATCGAGACTCTCGATCAAGCCGAGCGGCATCAACGCCCCGAGCATCGGGTGATCCTCGAACTGCTGGAAGCACAGGAGTATGTCGTCCGTGCCCGACCACGCTGCGAGGTTCGCGCCGGCGTTGGGCTCGAGTATCGGTACCGTGACCCTCTCACGCTTCGCGAGAGAGCCGTCTGCGGCCGAGAATACGAGGATGTCCGCCCGCCACGTCGGGGGCGGTGGCGTCAGGATGTCGACGGGCTTGCCTGCTTGAGCCTCCGGCGTCGCTTCGGACGCGACGACGGCATGCGCGCATGCCCGTGTCCAAGCCACGACAGCATCCGCGGTGGCGGACGCGTCCGCAGCCGTGATGACCGCGAAGTAGAGCCCGGAGGGCGACCACCCGATCGGCTCGAACGTGGCGACGTCCGTCGGCACCTTGGCCGACCACGCGTTTCGGCTGCTGCTGGTCTCAGAGAAGCGCATGGTCGACGGGCACCCGCCCTTGTTGATGTCGATCTCGACCGACACGGAGTAGATCCCGGCCCCGCTCCACGCGTGCCAGCGTGCGTCGACGTCCGAGCGCGGTTCCGCGTCCTCGTCGAGTCTGATCACGTAGAGCTCGTCCGGCCGCGTGTCGATGCCGTCACCGGCGATGTCGATCACACGAGGTGATGCGCTGCCGTGGATCGACGAAGCGACGACGCGCGCGTCGGGCACGACCCAGACGCGCGGTGCGTGGGGCTCGACGCCGACGACGCGGTAACCCGCATACGCGCTCGACTTCCCGGTCGCACGGTTCCAGGCCGTCGTCACCAGCCGCCCATCCTTGCCCACCGCCTGCAGCACCGCGTAGTCGCCGTTACCGGTCCACCACACCGAGGCAGGCGTCTGCAACTGCAGGAGCGCCTCCTCCTCCGCGTACGATGCCTGGTCGGCGTCGAGGAGTCCGCAGCCTGAGCAGGCCACGAGCAACGCGGCGGCGATCCCCGTCGCGAGGAACGTGTGTGCGCGCCGACCGATGCCTGGCGAGATGCCGCTGCCGCTCAACCGTTCCCCTCCTACGTCCCAAGCGCCCCGGTGAGATCGCGGACACGTGCGACCCCGTGTTCCCTGCAGTACTCGACCAGGCCGTCGATGATGCGGACCGCCGACGTCGGGTCGACGAAGTTCGCTGTACCCACGGCCACGGCCGTCGCCCCCGCGAGCATGAATTCGACGGCGTCCTCGGCGGTCATGACGCCGCCCATCCCCACTATAGGCACCCTGACCGCACGGTACACCTGCCAGACCATGCGGAGCGCCACCGGCTTGATGGCCGGCCCCGAGAGTCCGCCGACCACCCGGGCGAGCTTCGGGCGTCGGGTGCGCGCGTCGATCGCCATGCCGAGCAGCGTGTTGATCAGGCTCACGGCGTCCGCGCCCGCGGCCTCGACCGCGCGCGCGATCTCCGCGATGTCGGTGACGTTCGGGGAGAGTTTGACGATGAGGGGCTTGGTGGTCACCGCGCGGACCGCGCTCGTGACCGCGGCAGCGCTGACGCAGTCCGTGCCGAAGGCCATGCCGCCGGCATCGACGTTCGGGCACGATATGTTCACCTCGAACGCGTCCACCGCCTCGTGCATGTCGAGCCGCTCGGCGACGGCCACGTAGTCGGCGACGCTGTGACCTGACACGTTCACGATGACCGGCACGTCCTGGGTCGCCAGCCACGCCAGATCCTTGGCGACGAAGGCGTCCAGTCCCGGATTCTGCAGTCCGATGGAGTTCAGCATCCCGCTCGCCGTCTCGGCGATCCGGGGCGAGTCGTTGCCCGCCCAGGGTTCGAGCGAGACT
>JAUSBS010000095.1 GCA_030651905.1 Coriobacteriia bacterium | reverse complement strand
CCCGTCGGCATGTGATCGTTCACGGTGCCCTCGGGACGCGCCCGTACGACGCCGACGAGGCTCACGACCCACTCGGGGCGGACCCGCTCGGCCGTGACGAACGCCTCACCAGCGGTCTCCGGATCGAAGACGCACTGCACGACGCCAGAGCGATCGCGCAGGTCGATGAAGACGAGTCCCCCGTGATCACGCCTGCGGTGGATCCAGCCGGCCAACACGACGGTGGTTCCGACGTCCTCGGGGCGCAGAGCACCGGAGACATGGGTCCGGGTGGAGTAACGGGCGTCGAACATGGGTGTCTGGCCTTTCGCGAGGCGGCCGATCGCTGAAGCGTCAGCCGCGAAGACGGTCGATGATGGTCGTGTCCAGGTCCCTGATCTCCACGCGCGACTCGGTTCCCGCCGTCATGTCGCGAACGGTGACTTGCCCGGTCGCGATCTCGTCGGGGCCGACCACGACTACGAAGCGGGCTCCCAGGCGGTCGGCGGACTTGAACTGCGACTTGAGGCTACGGGCCTGGTGATCGATCTCGGCGGCGACGCCCGCGCGACGTAGAGAGTCGGTGATCAGGAACGCGTCGCCGGCGACCTCGGGCACCGCCCGAGCGACGAAGACCTCGGCTACCGGCCGCACAGGAACCTCGATGCCGGCGGCCTTGAGCGCGAGCAGGATGCGCTCGAAGCCGACCGCCCAGCCGAGTCCGGGAGTGGGTGCACCGCCGTACTGCTCCATCAGGCGGTCATAGCGCCCTCCACCGCCGATGGCGTTCTGGGCACCCAATCCCGATGCCTGGACCTCGAAGACGGTCCTGGTGTAGTAATCAAGCCCGCGAACGAGTGACGGATCCTCTTCGTAGGCGATCCCGAGGTGGTCCAGGTAGGCCTTGACCGCGCCGTAGTGGGTCGCACACTCGTCGCACAGTTCGTCACGCAGCAGCGGCGCGCTCGCCATCACCGAGTGGCAGCCCGGGTTCTTGCAGTCGAAGGCGCGAAGCGGGTTGGTCTCCGCGCGCCGGCCGCATTCTTCGCACAGGACGCTTGCGTGGGCATGAATGTACGCCGCGATCTTGGCTCGGTAGTCCGGCCGGCACACGTCGTCGCCCATCGAGTTGATCAGGAGGCGCATTCGATCGTGCGGGATCCCGGTCGCTTCAAAGAAGCGTACGAGCAGCGCGATGACCTCGGCGTCGGCCGAAGCTTCCGCCATGCCGAGCGCCTCGACGCCGATCTGCCAGAACTGCCGCTGACGCCCTGCTTGCGGCCGCTCGTAGCGGAACATCGGTCCGGCGTAATAGAGCTTCGCGCCTTGCCCGTTCGCAGTCAGCCCGTGTTCGAGGGCCGCTCGTACGATGGACGCGGTGCCCTCCGGGCGCAAGGTGAGCGATCGTGGAGGGTTCCCCTTGTCGAGGAACGTGTACATCTCCTTGCCGACGATGTCGGTGGCCTCACCGATGCCCCGTACGAAGACGTCGGTGTGCTCGAAGATCGGCGTATAGACAGGCTCGTATCCGTAGAGCGAGAACATCTTCTGGGCGACACGCTGCAGATGCTCCCAGACCCGCGCGGTGGCAGGGAGCATGTCCACGGTGCCCTTTGGTGCCTGTACGTTCGAGGATGCCATGTGGCGGAGCGTCTCTCCAACTCGGGACGGGTCTGACGACGGATGGAGTGTAACGCGAGCAGCGACAGGCCGCCACGCACGGGTCCGAGGCGCTAGACGATCGCGCGGCCGAGCAGGACGTCACACAGATGCGGATTCACGACGCATCACCCCTCGTACGCGCGGGCTCATCGTCGGCGGCCTGGGCCTGGAACGCCGCGATCGCGGCGTCCGAGCGTCTGCGCGCCCCCGGGTCATCTGCGCCTGCGACCATCTCCTCCACCGCGATCGGGCACGACGCGGTGGGGTCGCCGTCCTCGACACCCGCGACCGCATCGGCTTCGCGCCGCACGTCGATGGGGTCGGACTTCTCTGAACTCGAGAGGACGCGGCCCATCTTGAACTCGATGGAGAAGTTCACGTAGCCCTCGAGCAGTCTGAACACCCGATTGTCGCCCATGGGACCCACGGGCACCTCGCTCGGGAGCTCCTGGACGCGGCCCTCGATGACCTTCGCGCGGCCTATGATCTCGAAGCCGCCGTCCTCGTCCATGACGCCGAGGTTGTCCGACTGCACGCCGATGACGGTGGGCAGATTGCAGAGGTCGTAGTGGCGCAGCATCCCGACGCGCCCGGGCGGAAGCGCCTGGCGCGTCTCGATGTCGAACACCTGCGTTCGCGTCCACGGCGGAGCGACCTTGCGGCGCGGCGCCGACGCGCGCCCGAGGACGCGCTCGCGCAGGACCGTGTCGAAGTAGTTGGTCGCGGTCTCGCCGAGTCCGAGCGTGTTCACGCACATGTCCGCAGGCACGCCGAGCACGTCTTCGACCAGGGTGTAGTAGTCCTGCCGGGTCACGATGCCGAATCGGCCCCGGTAGCCCCCACCATCGCAGACACGGCTGCCGGCAGGCAGACGGAAGGACATGCCCTTCTCGCGGCAGGCGTTGAAGAAGTACACGTACGCTGATGTGGCCCCGATCATGGCGATGGGCACGCCGCTGGCCTGGGAATCGCGCAGCCCGCCGACGAGCCGCTTGATGTCCACGCCGGTCCGACCGACAAGGAAGGTGCTGTCCGGGGTGCCGAACGCCTGCCGGGTCTGGTCCATGCCGATGGCCATGCCCATGGTCGGAGCGATCTCGAGACTCGGTGACATGAGCAGGATGCGGCAACGCTGACCCTCATCGAAGTCCGGGAACAGGTAGGCGGCGGTCATGACTCGGTTCGCCGTGTAGACGAGCTTCTGCCCGGTCTCGTCGCGGAAGATGCGGCCCCGCTGGTTCGGGCGCGTCGTACCGCTCGTCATGATGGCCTGCACGGCCCTCTCGGTCTCGAACGACGCCACTACCTCGCTCTTGAAAGCATCGGTGGGATAGGCGGGGATGTCGGCCCATGCGACGACGCTCGCCGGCGTGGCGCCCATCGCGTCACAGTAGTGGCGGTACGGGACGTTGTTCTCGTACTGGTAGGCGAATATCTGCAGCGCGAGGGGCTCGAACACTTCCGGGTCTCCATCGACCCCGGCGTCGAGTACCCGCAGGACTTCTCCGGCAAGACGATCTCGCCAGGCTGTGGCATCGCCGGCAGGGATGAGGGCCGTGTCTGCGCTCATGGCACTTCCTTCAGGTGTCGTCGAGTCAGCGGGGCCAGAACGGGTTGACGCGAGCCTCATGGCCGATCGTGGTGTCCGGTCCGTGTCCGGGGTGGACCTGCGTCTCGGAGGGGAGCGGGACGAGCTTGGCGGCGATCGAGCGAGCGAGCGCGCGAGCGTCGCCACCCGGAAAGTCCGTCCGGCCCACTGAGCGCGCGAAGAGCGTGTCGCCGGAAAAGAGATGCGGGTCGACGACGCCGGGTGCTGACTCAGCGAACAGACAGATGCTCCCCGGCGTGTGTCCGGGCGTGTGCAGGACGGTCAGCGTCAGGTTGCCCGCCTGCACGACGTCGCCGTCCTCGAGCCGACGATCCGCTGCCGGGGCCTCGTACTCGAATCCGAAGCCCAGACCGCCGTTCGCCCTCGCGTCGGTGATGACCCCCGCGTCGAGCGTGTGGACCGCCAACGGCGCGCCGGTCGCCGCGACAAGGGCGGCCGCCGCTCCGAGGTGGTCGAAGTGCCCGTGTGTCAGCACCACCGCAGCGACCTTCCGCGGGGCGATCGCCCTCAACAACAGGCCCGCGTCGCCGGCAGGATCGATGACGACGAGCGGTCCGCCGTCACCGTCCGCGACGAGCCAGCAGTTCGTCTCGAGCGCGCCGAGGGCGAGCCCTTCGACCTGCACGCCCCTCACGCGCCCTTCCGACCCGACACGGGTGCCGGCTTCATGCGGTCCGCGTTGAACACGCCGTCAGTCCCCCGAACGCGAGCCAGTACAGCGTCGAGTTGTTCCATGTCACCCATCTCGAAGAGGAATCGCATGCTCGCGATCCCCTGCTTGTCGGTCGCTATGTTCGCGGAGAGTACGTTCACGCCGGCCTCTGCCAGCGCCGCGGTCACGTCGTTGAGGAGTCTCGTGCGGTCTCGCGCCTCTATGAATATCTCGACCTGATACGTGGTGGAGCTCTCCACATCCCACTCCACGTCGATGATGCGTTCCGACTGGCGAAGGAGGTCGGCGGCGTTCGGACAGTCGCCGCGGTGTACCGATACCCCTCGTCCGCGCGTCACGAAGCCGACGATCCCGTCGCCCGGGACCGGATTGCAGCATCGCGCGAGGCGGACCAGCAGATCGTCGATGCCCTTCACGCGCACGCCCGTCGGCGATCGCCTGCGCGAACGCGGGGGCGTCATCGGCATCGTGGGGAGGAGTTCTCCCGGCTCGGGTTGATCGCCCTTGGCCGACGGCTCGACCGAGAGGAGCTTGATGAGCCGGCCCACGACCATCTTCGCGGAGCACTTGCCCGCACCGATCGCTGCGACCAGGTCGTCCCCTTCGGCGAAGTTGAGGTCCTTGGCGACCTGCGCCAAAGCCTTCACCCCGGCGTGCGAACCGATGGACAGCCCCTGCTTGCGGACGATCTTCGTCAGTTCGTCCTTGCCGCGGCTCAGGTCGTCGGTGCGGGAGACCTTGCTGAAGTACGTGCGGATCTTGGACCGCGCGCCCGACGTCTTGACGATGTTGAGCCAGTCGCGTGACGGCCCGGTCGACTTGTTCGTCATGATGTCGATGCGGTCGCCCATCTGCAGCTCGTAGCCGAGCGGGACGATCGACCCGTTGACCTTCGCGCCGACGGTGTGGTTGCCGACCTCCGTGTGGATGGCGTAGGCGAAGTCCACGGGCGTCGAACCCTTGCGAAGCGATACGACGTCGCCCTTCGGCGTGAAGACGAAGACCTCGTCTTCGAACAAGTCGATCTTGAGGGCCTCCATGAATTCACGAGGGTCCTTCAGTTCCGTCTGCCACTCGAGCATCTGGCGGAGCCACGCCAAACGCTCCTCGAAGCTCTCGTCGCCCTTGCCGCCCTCCTTGTAGCGCCAGTGCGCGGCGATGCCGTACTCCGCAGTGCGGTGCATCTCGCGGGTGCGCAGCTGCAACTCGAGCGGACGGCCGGCGGGTCCGATGACGGTGGTGTGCAGGGACTGGTACATGTTGAACTTGGGCATCGCCACGTAGTCCTTGAACCGGCCGGGAACCGGCTTCCAGATGCTGTGGACAGTGCCGAGCGCGCCGTAGACGTCCTTCACCGAGTCGACGATGATCCGCAACGCGATCAGGTCGTAGATCTCGTTGAAGTCCTTGCCCTTCTGCGACATCTTCTGGTAGATGCTGTAAAAGTGCTTCGGGCGGCCCGAGATCTCGGCGGAGATGCCGACCTCTCCGAGCTCGCGCGTGAGTTCGCCGATCACCTGTCCGAGGTAGTCCTCACGCGCATCGCGGCTCTCCGAGACCATGCGCTGGATCTGCTCGTACTTCACCGGCTCGAGTACCTTCATGGAGAGGTCCTCGAGCTCCCACTTCATCGATGAGATGCCGAAGCGGTGAGCGAGCGGCGCGTAGATCTCCATGGTCTCGCGGGCCTTGTCGAGCTGGCGCTGCGTCTCGAGGAACTCGATGGTCCGCATGTTGTGGAGCCGGTCGGCCAGCTTGATGAGGATGACCCGTATGTCCTTCGCCATGGCGATGAGCATCTTGCGCATGTTCTGCGACTGCTGCTCCGCGAGTGTGCCGACCTTGATCCGACCAAGCTTCGTCACACCGTCGACCAGACCCGCGACCTCGTCGCCGAAGCGCTCCCGGATCTCCTTCATGTCGATGTGGCTGTCCTCGACCACGTCGTGCAGGATCGCGGCTGTGATGGTCGCGGTGTCGAGATGGAGCTCCGCCAGGATACCTGCGACCTCGAGCGGGTGGCTCACGAACGGCTCGCCGCTCTTGCGCATCTGACCGGCGTGCGCCTCGGTCGCAAAGGCGTACGCCTCCGCCAGGGCCGTCGTCTGGACCCCGGGGTTGTATGAGAGCACGAGTTCCTCGAGCTGTTCGATCGTGATGGTCACTGTGCTGCAGCCTCCACGGGCCGATCCGGCCCATGATCCGCGAGACGGGTACGTGCGGATTCTACCAGCAAGCCGATCCGCGACACCGGGGCCGCGTTCACCCGCCCGGCAGGATCGGGCGGTTGAACGCATGCAGGAGATCGTCTGCCGGAGAGGTGATGACCCACGTTCGAAACTCGGAGAAGTCCCGGGCCTCCTCGAGACCCTCTCCGTAGCGGACCGACGACGCCAGATCGACCTTCGCCTCGGGCGCGGGCTCCAGACGTAACCGGCGATACCCGCCGAGCCCCTCGCCGGTGACGAGACCGAGTTCCCGGAACACACCGACGCCAGTGGACACGCCCTTGTCGGAGAGCCGGGTCTTCGGGCGACGCAGCCGAACGTCCTCGGCGAGATCGGCGTTGGTCGCCTCCACCCAACCGTCCCCGGAAGCAGCCGATCGGTCGCGCACCACCGCATAGAGGGCGCGCAGATCGTCGGCGTCCGGTGCAGTAGACTCGATGATGAGCTCGTTGAGGCGAGCGTCGCGTTCGCCGAACAGAAGATGCACGGTGGCCGGCGCCCCGTCACGTCCGCAGCGGCCGCACATCTGGTTGAACTCGACTCTGTTGAACGGCACGTGGAAGAGCACCACGTGCCGTACGTCGGGGATGTTGACGCCCTCGCCGAAGGCGCTCGTGGCCACGACGGCCGTGATCGCTCCCTCTCGGAACGCACGCTCGACCGCGTGTCGCGCGGGTCGCGCCATACCGCCGTTGTAGAAGGCCGTGCGGTGCTGCATGGCCGCCGACGCCTCGCGGATCTTGCTCGCAAGGCGGATCGACTGCTCCCGGCTGTTGACGTAGACGATCGTCTTGTCGCCGCGTGCGGCGAGTGCGGCCAGTTGCACGACCTTGTCGCCACTGCCGCGGCGATCCGCGACCGAGAGATTGTCCCGGACCGAGGGGTCGAGCACGGTCTCCTCGATACCCAGAGTGCTGCGGATGACACCTGCGACATCGTCACCCGCCGTGGCCGTGCATGCGAACACCGTGGGGCGGCCGAGCGTCTCGAGCACGTCCTCGAGTCGTGAGTAGGCCGGACGGTGTCCGGCCCGGGCAAGACCAACGTGATGCGCCTCGTCGATGACCACGAAGCCGACCCGTCCGGTGCCCGCGAATCGGTCGGCATGGCGCTGCAGGAACTCCGGCGTCGTCATCAACACGTCGATGAGACCGTCACCCAACGAAGCGAACACCTCATCGCGCGTGGCGAGCGCCGTCTCGCCAGTGATCACACCGACGGAGAGTCCGAGCCGCGCGAACGACTCGGTCACATGGAATGCCTGATCGGCGACGAGTGCCCTGAGCGGATACACGAACACGCTCGCGCGGTGCTGTGTGAGTGCGATGCGGGCCGCATGGACATGGAAGATCAGCGACTTGCCGCGCCCCGTCGCCATCACGGTCAGACACGACCGGCCGCCGCCCAGGTGCGCGAGCGAGCGCGCTTGCGCGCTGTGAAGCTTGCGTTCGCCTATGAGGTGGCGTACAAGCTCCGCATCGAGCGCTTCGAGAGGAAGTGCGGCCAGCTCCGCGCGCCGCGCCGACCGATCCTCGCTGGCGATCCCGTCCTCGCTCACCCGCTTGACGACGAGCACGTTCACGCCGAGACTCTCCCCGTTCTCTCCCCCGGTCACCTCCGAGACCGAGACGTCGTAGACCGCACCCTCGTCGATCGCGGGCGCGAGTACGGCGGCGAGCCGGCGGTTCAGGAAGCCCACCTGGTCTCCCAGCGGATCGAAGACGGCGCAGGCGCACGTGTCGTACGGGTTCTCGGGCTCGCGCTGGAGACGCAGCGGGGCCCCGGCCGTGAGGCGCGCAACGACGTCCTGCCGACCCTCGAACGTCACGCCTGCCAGCTTCGTATGGAACGACTCGGCGTCCGCGATGCCCTCGTAGTCGCCGCGGGCCAGGATCCTGTCCGCATCGGCGAAGAGCCCGTCGACGAGTTCGGCCGCCGGAGAGTCAAGCGGCACATCATGCACAACGAGGTCCCGCACCTGCAGCTGAAGTCGATCGCGACCATGCCACTCGTCGACCTCTACATGGAACGCGAGATCGACCGCCGACTCGGTCCCCGCCGCGCGTCCCACTTCCGGACATCGGAAGGCGATCGCAGGTATCGAGGTAAGCCCGTCGTACGCCTCGAACTTCAGGTGGCACCCATCGGCGCCGACCCGCCGCCGCCCGTTCATGAAGACCCCTCGGGTCGCGACGAGAGGCCTCGGATTGTCGTGACCGAAAGGCGCCAGAGCCGCGAACTCCGCGACCATCTCTCGCGTGATCCCCGCAAGCGGGATCTCCGCGTCCAGAGCCAGAACAGGTTCGAACGCATCAGACGGCAGGGTCGCGAGCGCTTCCTTCAGATGGTCAGTGAACGCGGGTAGATCCTCGACCGGGAGGGTGACTCCCACGGCAGCGGCGTGCCCACCGAACCGCGTGACCAGATGAGCGCACGACGCCACCGCGGCGTGAAGATCGACCCGTCCCGAGCTGCGTCCGCTCCCGTGGGCCACGCCGTCCTTCACGGCGAAGAGCAGTGTCGGCACCCCGAACCGGACCGCCATGCGCCCCGCGACGATCCCCTTGACACCCTCATGCCATCCCTCACCGGCCAAGACGAGGGCACGGTCTCCGGGGCGCAGCACGACGGACGCTTGGTCCAGGGCGATAGCCAACAGCTCCGCCTCCACCGACTGCCGTGCGCGGTTGTACTCGTCCAACCGGAGTGCGACCTCATCTGCGACAGCCGCGTCCTGCGCCAAGAGCAGTTCGAGCGCGTCGGACGGGTCCGCCATCCGCCCGGCGGCGTTGATGCGCGGCGCCAGCCCGAACGCTATCCGCTCGGCGTCAAGAGCACCCGCGCCGATCCCCGCGACCCGCGCGAGCGCGGCGATCCCCGGTCTGGGATCCCGGAGCATCCTCGCCACGCCATGTGCGACGAGCGCGCGATTCTCATCCAGCAGAGGGACGACATCCGCCACCGTCCCGATCGCCGCGATGTCGGTGTAGTCCAGCCAGAGGTCGGAGCGACCGCGCGCCTCGCCCACCGCCTGCAGCAGCTTGAGCGCGACACCGGCTCCAGCGAGTCCCGGAAACGGAGCACCGGGAAGCTTCGGATCCGCGACCGGGACGCCCGTCGGGACGTCGTCGGCCGGCTCGTGATGATCCGTGACCACCACGCCGATGCCGGCGCGCTGCAGCTCCGCCACCTCGCGTGCCGACGCGATACCGCAGTCCACCGTCACCACGAGTCCCGGAGCATCCTCGATCAGCCGGGCCACCGAACTGGGACCGAGCCCGTATCCGTCGTTGAGCCGATGCGGCAGGAGTGGCGCGACCTCGGCCCCGAGCGCTCGCAGGCCGAGCGTCAGCAGAGCCGTGGCGGTTATGCCGTCGGCGTCGAAGTCACCGAACACGGCGATCCGCATGCCTTCACCGATCGCGGCAGCGACTACGGAGGCGGCGTCAACCATTCCCGGTATCGAGGAAGGAGCGCGCCAATCGGTCGCCAGGTCCGGGTGGAGGAAGCGACGCACCTGTGTCGGGTCGGTGATACCGCGACCGAGCAGTATC
>JAUSBS010000091.1 GCA_030651905.1 Coriobacteriia bacterium | reverse complement strand
GGCCCGAGCATCGCGAAGGGCACCGCGTCGCCCGAGTGCACCAGCTCGGTGCCGCTCGGGGTACCGTGGTCGCCGGTCACGATGACGAGATTGCCGGGTGCGACGAGGCCCTCGTCCCACAGCGCTGGGATCGCCCGGTCGAGCGCCTCGAGCACGGCGCGCTTGCGCTCGGGATCCTTCGTGTGACCCGCCACATCGGGCGCCTTCGTGTGCACGTGGATGTAGTCATGGCCTTCAGCGATAGCGCGTGCGGCGACGCCCAGGCGCATCCGCAGGTCGTCGGTCCAGTCGGGCAGGTACTCCACGCCGTACCAGTCCAGCCCCAAGGCTGCCGCGATCCCCTTGTAGGTCACGCCGCTGCTGACGCTCGCACCACGGAAGCCCGACAGCGAGTGGAAGTCGGGCAGTGGGCGCCAGCGCGCGGACCACTTCACGAGCAGGAAGTTCGCCGGCGCGTCGCCGCGCTGCCTGCGACGCTCGTTCACGGGGTGCGCGTCCAGGGTGCGGTACACGTGGGCGAGCCAGGCGTTCAGCGCCGCCGACGTGTCGCGTGCATCGTGCGGCTTCGTTGCGGCGTGCAGCGGTTCGACCTTCGTGACAGTGCGTCCCGCAACGTACGGGTCGGAGTCTGTGACGTGCTCCGATGGGGCTGCGCCTTGTCCGTGAGCACTTCGAAGAGACACGATGCCCTGGTGCTGGGAGTTGTAGGTGAACTCGATCGCGATACCGGCGTGCTCGAACGGCGTGATCGCCTTCGTCATCTCGGCGCACTCGTCGTCGGGTACCTCCGTGCGTCGTTCGAGGACCAGAAGCGAGCCATCACTGCAGCGCTCGACCGTGGAGAACAGCCCACGGAAGACGACCTCGTCACCGGTCAGCTCCATGCCCTCGCCCAGAGCCTCGAACACCGCCCGTCCCGGGTAGGCGTCCACCGGGTAGCCGAACAGGACGAAGTGCGCGATCTCGCTACCAGGCGCCATGCCGCGGCCGAGCGGATGCAGCAGCCCGGTCTGTCCGAGCGATGCGAAGTGATCGAGGTTCGGCGTGTCGGCGGCCTCGAGCGGGGTACGATCTCCCAGCACGGGCCACGGCCGGTCCGCGATGCCGTCGAGTATGAGGAGCACGACCGCCATGTCAGGCGGCCTCCGGTCCTTCGATCACGGCGCGGACGATCGCGTCGTAGTCGGGCTCGGCCTCGACTCGCCACGCGGAGACCACCGCGTCACCCGCCGGCTCTAGGTACCCGCGCACGAAGCGCGCATAGGCGAACTCGTCTAGCGTCACGTCGCCATCGAGGTCCGCATAGTTGCCGCCGAGAACGCAGCCGAGCTGTTTCGCGCCCTGCTCCCAGCCGTCCCCGACAAGCCCGACGATCTCCTCGGCGGAATGCACATGGCGGATGGGCTCAACGAGTTCCACGCCCGCGCGGGCGAGCACGCGGACACATGCGTCTATGCCCAGTGGCATCTGCGAGACCTTGAGTCGGCCGCCGTGGGTGTCACGTTCGCCGGCGACGATCGGCGCGTCGCCCAGTTCCCAGGCGAGCGGGAGTCGGCACAGGTGCATGTAGAGATGACAGGCGAGGCACGGAGAGTGGAGCCCGTAGCGCCCGCGCAGCACAGCCGCATAGCGTCCGTTCAGGGCCGACCACAGTGCGGGTGAACCGATCCGGACCAGCGGCAGGACCTCGACGCTGGAACCCAGGATGTCCATGAGCATCTTCGCGGCGCGCGCAGGCGTGCCCTCGTCACCGTAGTCCGTGCCGGTCGCCACGGCGGTCGGCAGGACGGTCCGAAAGCCGCGCTCACGCACGGCCGCCACGGCCGCAGCGACGCTGTCCCTCCCGGCGATCTCCACGATGGCGAGACCGTCCGCACAGCGGAGCGCGGCAGGATCGAGGTGCACGGCAGCGAGGGCGCGTGCCGGGTGTTCAGCGGGCGAGTAGTCCATGAAGCCATCCTACCCCGCAGGCAGGATGAGCGTGAACGTGGAGCCCTCTCCCGGGGCGCTCGCTATCTCGATGCGCCCCCCGAGCAGATCGGCCAGCTGCCGCGAGATCGAGAGCCCCAGCCCCGCGCCGGGGTGCTTCGCTCCGCGATGTGCCGGCAGCTGCCTGAACTCATCGAAGACGATCGCCTGGTCCTCCGGCGCGATCCCGATGCCGGTGTCGCGGACGGTGAACGCGACGGAGCCGTCCGCCATCGAGGACGCCGTGAACTCGATCCCGCCACGTTCCGTGTACTTCACCGCGTTCGAAAGGAAGTTGAGCAGGATCTGTTCGACCCGGCGCCGGTCGGTGCGGACGCAGGCAGGCGCGCCGTCGGTGCAGACGTCCAGGCTCAGGCCCACGTCGGTCGCCAGCGGCCGAACGGTGTCCGCGAGTGCGTTCACGACCTTCGCGACATCGACTTCCTCGATGCCCAGCTCGACTCGTCCCGCCTCGATGCGTTCGAGATCGAGCACATCGCTGACGAGTCCAAGCAGCTGGCGGCCGGCACGGTTGACCATCTCCAGTTGCGCCCTCTGCTCGGAGGTCAACTCGCCGGTGAGGCCTTGCAGCATGATCCCCGTGAAGCCGATGATCGAGTTGAGCGGGGTTCGAAGCTCGTGACTCATACTCGCGAGGAACTGGCTCTTCGCGCGCGAGGCCTCCTCGAACTCCGCCGTCCGCTGCGCCACGAGCGACTCGAGCCCGGCCTTGTACTCCTTGAGTTCGTCGACGGCTTGCTTGCGCTCGGTCACGTCCGTGCACGAGACGACCACCGCATACGGGTGTGTCTCGCCGGGGCGGATCATCGGCTCGGTGTTGACCTCGATCCAGCGGACTCCCGAGGGGCCTCGAACGCCCACCAGGACCTGGTCGCACGGTCGACCCGTGCGGAACGTGACCATGGACGGGTGTTCCTCGGACGGGAGATCCGTACCGTCCTCGCGAATGGTGCCCCAGTCGCGACTGATCGAGGTCTCCCCAAGGACGTCCTTTGCCCCGATGTGGAAGATGTCGGCCGCGGCGTCGTTGAACGTCAAGAGCCGGCCGTCGGCGTCTTGCAGGATGATCCCCTCGCGCAGCACGGAGACCACGGAGCGATAGCGTTCCTCACTCTCGCGAAGCGCCGCTTCGGCTTCTTCGGTGGGCCTGAGATCGCGAATGGTCGTGAGTACCGCGATCCCGTCCTCGTAGGGGATCTGTACGTCATGCGCCTCTGCCGCGAACCGACGGCCTTCGAGGTCTATCAGGTTCACCCGGACACGAGGGAGCGTCATCTGCGTCGACGTGATCGCCTTGACTCGCCGCAACGCCTCGTCACGCGATTCCGGCGCGATGAAGTCCCATATGGATCTTCCTATGACGTCCTCGGCCCGGTTCGCCGCGTAGAGCTTGAGGCCAGCAGGGTTCGCGTACATTATCCGCTCGTCCCGATGGACGATCATCGCGTCCACAGCGTTCTCGATGAACGCCCGGTAGCTCCTCTCGGACGTCTCGAGGGCGTGGCGTGTCCGTGCGTCCTCGCTGTTGTCGGACAAGAGGCTGACGATCACCGGGGTGCCGCGCAACGTCGCGGGCGCTCCCGCGATCTCGACGTCGATGAAGGTGCCGTCGCAGCGGACGAGCTGATAGCGACGGTTCTCTCGCGAGTACTCGCCGGTCGCTCTCCCGCGCGCAAGGGCATCGCGCGCCTTCTTGAGTGACTCGGGCGCGATGAACGATTCGACCGTCCGTCCGATCACGTCATCAGCGCTCGCGTAGCCGAGCAGCCGAAGCCAAGCGGCGTTCGCGTGCAGTATCAGCCGGCCCGACTCCGAAGCGACGGACGCGGGGAGAGGGAGGGCGTCGAGCAGCGCGATCAGGTCGTCGTTCCCGGCATCCGCGACGGGCTCCGTCGCGTGCGAGCCTGCGGTCTTCTTCCGCGTGCCCTTCATCGGTCCCCCTCCGAAGGAGATGAGAGTACTCCTTCCAGACCGTGACATGTCCAGCGTCTCGCGACGGAAGGGTCCCGCGAGCGCGGTATACTCCCCAACAGGCCCCGCAGGCGCTCCAAGGAGGCACTCCAGATGCTCGACGCCAAGTTCGTTCGCGAGAACACCGACGCCGCGCGCACAGCGATGGCCGCCCGCGGTTCGGCATGGAGCGTCGACGCGTTCCTCACGCTCGACGAGGAGCGCCGTGCGCTGATCGCCAAGGTCGAGAAGCTGCAGGCGAGGCGCAACGAGGCGTCCCGGCTCATCGGGGCGATGATGAAGGAGCCGCGCACTGAGGCGGCCGAGGCGCTCAAGAACGAGGTCCGCTCCATCAACGACGAGCTCGTCGGTGACCAGGCGGTCCTCGATACGATCGAGGCGGACGTACGCTCCCTGCTGCTCACCGCCCCGAACCCGCCGCACGACAGCGTCCCGGTCGGCGCGGACGAGGGCGGCAACGTCGAGGTGCACCGCTGGGGCACACCGCGCGCGTTCGACTTCGAGGCGAAGGCGCACTGGGACCTCGGACCCGAGCTCGGCATCATCGACTTCGAGCGGGCCGTCAAGCTGGCGAAGTCGCGCTTCGTGCTCATGGGTGGGTTGGGCGCTCGCCTCGAGCGCGCCGTCATCAACTTCATGCTCGA
>JAUSBS010000082.1 GCA_030651905.1 Coriobacteriia bacterium | reverse complement strand
TCGATCTTCGCGTTGCCCTACGCCTACATCGGTGCTGTCTTCGGGGCGGCCGCCTTCCTGTTCGCTGTGCCGGCGATCTATCCCGCGCCGGCGCCTCAGCCCACCCCGTGGGTCACGCTCGGCCACTGGCCGACCTGGACCGCGCTCGTGTGGATCACGCTCGCGATGGTGGGAGCCCGTGCGGTCGCCTTCACGCTGAACCGAGCCATCGACAAGGAGATCGACGCACGCAACCCGCGCACCATGAACCGTGCGGTTCCGTCGGGGCTCATCAAGGCGTGGGAGTTGTGGGCCTTCTCGATCCTCATGCTCGCGATATACCTGCTCGCGGTGTATAACCTGGCGCCGATCACGCACTGGTTGTGGCCGGTCCCGCTAGCGCTGTTCCTTGTGTATCCCTACCTCAAGCGCTTCACGTGGATAGCACACTACTGGCTCGGGGCGTGCCTCGGTCTCGGGGTGGTCGGCGGTTGGGCGGGAGTCACAGACAGCGTCGCCTCACCGGTGCCCTGGGTCCTCGGCGCCGCCGTGATGCTGTGGACGACAGGGTTCGACATCATCTACGCCACACAGGACTACGACAGCGACCTTGAGGGCGGCGTGCACTCGGTGCCGGCCGACTTCGGCATCGCACACGCACTCGCGCACGCACGCGTGCTGCACGTGCTCACGGTAGCGCTGTTCGTGCTCGGAGGTTGGCTCGCGGCCGCCGGCGTGGCCTACTATGTGGGGGTCGCGGCCGCCGCGGTGCTTCTGTGGTGGGAGAACTCCATCGTGAGCCCAACGGACCTCTCGCGGCTCGACATGGCGTTCTTCAACGTGAACGGTTCGATCGCGGTGGTCATGATCGTCGGAGTGATCGTCGACCGGCTCGTGGGATAGGGGTGGGCACGTGAAGGAGTACCTCATCGTCATCTCGGGAGCGTCGGGCTCGGTCTACGGTCTGCGGCTCGTCGAGCGGCTCCTGTCGGGCGGCGCGGGTGTCACGGTGGTCGCGACGAAGGCCGGGCGAGAGGTGATGGCGTTCGAGACCGGATTCACCTTGCCGGAGTCCGGCGCCGTCGAGGCGCTGTTGCGCTTCCTGGGACTTCCGACCAGCCTCCCGCTGCGCGTGGTGGAGCCCTCGGACCTCTTCGATCGCGTGGCATCGGGGTCGAATGCACCCGACGCGATGATCGTGTGCCCGGCATCGATGGGTTTCGTCGCCGCGGTCGCCGCCGGCATGGCCGCGGACCTGCCGGAACGCGCGGCAGACGTGATGCTCAAGGAGTGTCGGCCTCTCGTGTTGGTCCCGCGGGAGACCCCCTTGTCGCTCATACACCTGCGCAACCTGACGGCCGTGACCGAGGCCGGCGCCGTCGTGGTACCTGCGATGCCCGCCTTCTACACCAAGCCGGCCAGTCTCGACGACATGGTCAACTTCGTGGTCGGAAAGGTCCTGGATGTGCTCGGTGTCGAGCACGAGCTCTACCGCCGTTGGGGGGCGTGACCTTGACGCTTCGTGGGGGAGCGGAGCACAATCGAGTAGTCGGGGGTCGTGAGCGTCCCCCCTCGAACGCAGTCGCAGCATCATCGTCGCAGTCATACGTCGCAGCAGAAGGAGCAGACATGACGCTCAAGCAGGCGCGCAGGCGCTTTCCCCTCGTTCCCGACGAGATCCTCCGCTGGGCTGTCGAGAACATCAACGATGTGCAGGCGCTCGAGCGCGGGCTGTTCCGCCTCGAGCAGGCGAAGCGCCTCCAGCTGAAGTACGCTTCCTAGACGCTTCGCGCTCTTCCCGAAGGTCGGTAGCTTTCCGCGCCGCATCCGCGCGCGCCCGAAGATGTGCGCGCTCACCGAGAACACAAAGACCCGCCCGCAGGGTGATCGCGGACGGGTCTTTGGCGTTCGTATGGAGGCGACGCCCGGATTCGAACCGGGGATAAAGGCTTTGCAGGCCTCTGCCTTGCCACTTGGCGACGTCGCCCGCTTGCCCCCGAAAGGGCGTTTCAACAACGAAGGCCGGTCCGGGGATCGCGCCTTCCGGTCCCAGCCCTCGGCGGGAAGAACTATGGAGCGGACGACGGGATTCGAACCCGCGACCCCAACCTTGGCAAGGTTGTGCTCTACCAACTGAGCCACGTCCGC
The DNA here is from genome assembly GCA_030651905.1 of Coriobacteriia bacterium. GTDB lineage: Bacteria > Actinomycetota > Coriobacteriia > Anaerosomatales > PALSA-660 > JANYAK01. The sequence continues at coordinate 76,500 of JAUSBS010000082.1, read as the reverse complement.
ACGCGCGAAGCGCAAGCGGTAGGATACCAACGGGGGACGGGGGGCGCAACCGCCACCCGCTCCGTATCCCGGCCCCGGTCCGGCAGCGCGTCCACTCGCCCGGAACCGCTGCGTCCGGGGGTCTGGCGTGCTCGCGCGGGGATGATACAATACCCCTCGCCGCGCTGGCGGCGCAGTGCTTTGGGAACCACATACGGGCGCTTAGCTCAGGGGGAGAGCACTTCCTTGACACGGAAGGGGTCGTTGGTTCAAATCCAACAGTGCCCACCACGCAAACAGACCCGCCACCTGCGGTAACGCGGGTGGCGGGTTCTTTCTTGTCACGGTCTTGCGCGCCGGGCGGTGCTCTAGGGCGTCACGTACTCTGGAAAGAACTCGGGATCGAGGAAGCCGTCGATGAGCACACGGCCGCTCTCCGGCTCGCGGTACACCGAGAAGATGGTCGCTTCGCGGCCCGACGGCCAGATGCCCATCGAGGTCACGTGTATGTACATCTGGTCCGGTGTGAACTTGGTCAACTCGAAGCTGTCGGGGTTCCAGTACTTGTCGTTGACCATGACGGCGTCCTCGCCCGCCAGGAGCGCGGGAGTACACAGCGCCTTCGAGCCGGCGATGTCCTTCGCGGCGCGCAGTGTGAGGAACCGGGTCACGACGTCTCGGGCCTCCGCCTGTGTCACCACGGCGTACGAACCGGGATCGTCGGTCGCGCCCGGCGTCACATCCGTGGGAGCGGGGACGGGTGCCTGCGGGACGGCGGGCTGGGGCGCTGGTGTCGACGCCCTCAGGACATCGGCGACCCTGGTGGCGGACAGGGCGCGGAACACGAACACTCCGGCGACGCCGAGCAGAATCACTCCGACGAGCGCTCCGACTGCGATGCCGATCATCGCGCCGCTCGACATCCTGGGCTTCGAGACAGCCGCATGGGGCTGGGCCGGGAGTGCGCGCGCCCACGCGGCGATCTCCGCGCTCGCCCACCGTATCTGAGAGAACGAATCGAACTCGAGGACCTGGCCCGTGGTGACCGGAGAGCCTCCGACCGCGAACAGACCACGTGTCTCGTCGTAGGTGAGGTCGCGGCCGTCGACATACGTGCCTACCAACATGAGGGCCCCCTTGGATCGCACGCGCAGGCTGTCGGGCTCATGGAACCCAGCATGAGTCTCCGAGATGGAGGCCGACAACACAACCCGCGCGCTCGATCCGTCCCCACGCGCGTCCGTCACGCGCAGGCGAACTCGAGCTCCAGCTCCTCGATGAGGGCCAGCGCGGACTGCTTCGTACCGAGCAGGGTTATGGAGCTCGCCGTCCAGCTTCCCTGCAGCGGTCTTCGCATGACGTCCATGAAGGCCACGAACACCGTGTAGGATCCGTCCTCGCCGAGGATCGTCCCCTTCGCGAGCCACGAGTCGATGAGCGCCGCTGTCGACTGGTCGCCTTCGAGCGGCATGATGGGGGAGGCGGCCTCAGGCATCGACTCGAACTGCATCGGCTCCGCACCGCAACTCTCGATCCTGTCGACGATCGAGACGACGGCTCGGCAGCCATCCACGCAGCCGGCGGCATTGATGAGTCGGGGGACGATGTCCTCGAGGGCGATGGCCACCTCTCCAAGGCTGACGGGCAGAACGAACCCCGTGGCCTCGACCCCTTGTCCCGGCTGTAGACACGCCATCGGTCATCACGCTCCGCGCTCGTCGGCCGGACCTCCGGAGAGAGGCATCGGCGCATGCCATATGTATCGGCGATACCAGCCCTTAGCAGAAGTGATTCTTCCTCAGATATCCGGACTCGGGGACACCCGGTGGTCCGGTCCGGGAACATACGGATGAAACGTCCAACGGTTCAAGGAGGGGCCATGCACGCTCACCCGATCAGGCACTCTGCGATCGTGCTGGCCGGGTTGACCCTCGCGTTCGCAGCGACCGGATGTGCCGCGCAGGCACCTGTGACCAGCAAGGCAGGCGAAACGCCGGACGGAGCGACGCTGGTCCAGCAGCGCTGTACGCGATGTCACCCGAGTGACCGCATCGACGCGGCGCGACACGATCGGGCCGCCTGGCAGGCCACGGTGGACCGTATGCGCGGCAAGGGAGCTGTGCTGGACGACCCGGAGGCGGCTACCGTGGTGCAGTACCTCTCGACGCGCTAGTCCGCGCCACCGCCGCCGCCACCACCGAAGCCACCGCCGCCGCCACCCGAGAAGCCGCCCCCGCCGCCCGAGGAACTCGACAGCGTGCTGGACGCCACTGATGCTGCGGAGGTGAAGCCGCCGGACAGCGAACTGATCGGCGAACCGTAGCCCGTACCGGACGCGACCCACCAGTACGTCGTCGCGAAGTACGGATCGCTCACTACCTGAGGCACGACGACCTTCATCTGGGCGATGACCTGTTCTGCGATGCCGAAGACGACGGCGAGCACGAGGAACTGGTTCCACAGCACGACCGACGCAGGTGGCGCCTCGCTGAGGCGCGAGAAGTCGCGGAGGTAGTTGCGCAGACCGGCGTACTTGGCGTAGAGCTCTGCCGCCGCCGGGGAGCGCCGTGTCATCTTCACGGACAGAACGATCATCGTGATGACGACGGCCGCTGAGACCGCGCCGAGCCAGAGGGACTCCGTCATCACGGTGCCCGCGAAGGCGGCGCCGGCTGCGACGAGTATGAACAGCCACGATACGCCGCGCGCGGTGCGGCCGCCCTTCTCGACGAACCCGCGGACGTCTGCTTCCGCGGCCACCGCGGCCTTGATCCCGTTCATGCCGTCCTGGAACTCCTGAGCGTGCGCCTTGGCGTAGTCCTGCATCTCGCTGATGGTGAGCGTGTTGTCGCCCGCGACGGTCGTGAACAGGAACGAGAGCACCTTCTGACCCAGCGGGTCGACGGTGTCCCATTTCGCAGTGTCGAGGGTCAGCAGGAACGTGTTCTCCTCGCGGGCGCCGAAGAGGCCCGGCTTGCTCAGGACTGTCGGCTCCATCCGCAGGACACCCCGATCGGCGAGATCCATGAGCGTCGCCGAGATGGACGCGTTCTCCACGGTCCCCATCGTCATCAGGTAGCTCACAAGTGTCGGGCTCATCTCGGCCGGGGGCTCGCGGAAGTACTCGCCCGCGAAGGACGGCTTGTACTCCTTCCCGTAGCGGAAGAAGAGGGCGATCACGATCACGAGCATGATCAGCGGTACGACGAGCGCGCACCCACCCCAGACGAGCATCTCGGTGCGCGCGCTCTCACGCTGCGCGTTCGCCTGGTCCGCCAGATCGCCCTCGACCTTGAGGACCTCGGCGAGCTTGGGCTCCGGGCGTGGCTCGACGCCTGAGAGCGAATCGGCCGGGAAGAGGAGCCGCGGCTCGACGAACGTGTTCGCCGGCAGGTCGCTGATGCTCAGCGTCACGGATCCGTCGTCGTTGACGACCGACAGGCCGGTGAGCGGGCCGTGTACCCAGACCTTGACCTGGTCCTTCGTGACGCCGGCCGGCGGGCGGATCGTCGCGGTCAGCTGTCCGGTGCCGGCACCCCAGTTGCTCGCGACCGCCTGCCAGTAGAGTTCCGCCGTGTCCGACCAGCGCGTCGCGGCGTTCGTGACGCGGTAGGAGAGCGTGTAGGCGACGGTCTCGCTGGACCAGGTGCCGTAGACCTCGACGCGAGTGAGCGTGCCTTCCGAGACGATGCGGGAGTAGCCGGCGGGGCGGCCGTCCGCCGTGGCCGGAGGCAGAGGCCCGCTCGGGCCCGTGACGGCGACATCTGTGATCGCGCCGCCGGCCGGTGGTTCGAGGTCCCAGTACACGCGCGTGTAGTCGCCGCTGAACTCGAAGGAGCGCTTCTCGACCACAGCGAGCGACCCGTCGGTCAGGATCGTCGCGTCGATGGCCACGCTGGGCATCGTGAAGGACTTCGCAAGCGCCATCGCCGGGGACGCGATGAGCAGCACCACAGAGAGCATCGTGACGAGGGCGAGGCTGCCGGCGGATCGTGCGGAAGGATGGGGCATCGCTGGGCTCCTTGAGAGTGGCTAGTCGTCGTCCTTGCGCTGGATCAGCAGTGTCCCTATGGCCCACACGACGTTGCGCCGGAGCAGCTCCCAGTCGGGGCGCGCCTGCACTCTCTGAACCGCGTCCCATGCCTCGCGGCCCCACTGCGCGACGAGGTAGTCGAGCCACTCTTTGTTCCATGCGTCCCCGTGGAGGATCCCCGCGTCGCGGAACTCCTGTGACAGTCTTCTGAGAAGCGCGCCGGTGGGGTCGTCGGACATCGGTCCGATGAGGTGCCGGACGATCTCGACTAGGGTGGTGTCCTGCCAGCCGGTGGCTTCGAGCATCGTCGTCCCGAGCCCGATGGCGCTGGAGTAGTTGGCATGCACCGTGTACGTGTCCACCGAGCCGATGAGTTGCTTGACCTTGCCAGGCGTCACGGTGATGTAGTTGTTCGTCTGGAGCCAGTCGAACTCCGCGGCCACGGCGGCCTCGCATACCACCTTGCCGGTCACCCGTTCCCCCGTCGGAGCGGTCCAGCCGAGCATCATCCCGCCTGGCGGGAGGACGCGACCGGAGCACAGGTAGACCTTCGCGGCGATCGAGAACTCGGCGTCGTTCGGTGTCTGCGTGCTCACGCGGACCGCCCCCTCTCGCGCGGCGCGGAAACGACGCGTCGCGCTTCGACTCACATCACGAACGGCAACCGAACGATGGTCGAGATGTTCGCAAGGGTGTAGAGCGCGTTGATCACGTTGAAGGCGGTGACCAACAGGATGAAGCCACGGTAGTAGGTGAGCATGCTCGTCTGGCGGCTCACGAACGAGCGCGTCAGCAGCTGGCCGTCGATACCGCTGAGGCGGGTGTTCTGTCCGATGATGCGAACGACGAAGAACATGTGCGCCCCGACGAGCGCGACCGTCGCCAGCAGCCACATGAAGTTGATCGATGTGGCGGCGGCGGTGTTGCGCGACAGCAGGTTGGCGAGCAGGCCGCTCACGCCGACGTAGGCGACGGGGAGCACCGCACACGCGAAGGCCGCGGAATCGACGCTGAGGATGGCGCGGATCGACGTCTTGGCCTGCTCCAGAGTCTCATCGGCGTCGAGAGCGGCCGGCTCCTCGCCGGGCTCGGGCTGGAGTCGCCGCGCCAAGGCCACGGTTCGCCCGATCGAGTTGAGGTACTGCAGGCACGCGGCTATATAGAGCGCGGACAGCAGAAGATATGCGTACACGTAGAGCCGTGCGTCCATTCGCCACTCCGCGGCCGTGATGGTCCCTGGGTCGTCCTCCCGCCGACAGTGTAGCGTACGGTCGCGCGGGCGCGTAGCGTGCACATGCGCATGCGATAGACTGTCTACTCGGCGCCACCGCGCCGAGTAGGGCAGATGAGACCCACGAAGGAGATGCGCCAGTGCGGCATCCGGTCGTCCCAATGCTTCTCCTGGCCGCTGCGCTGCTCGTCGTGTCTCCGGCGTCCGCGTTCGCACACACCCCGGTCCTTGAACAGTCGGGCCGATCCGATGCGCCGTGGGCCGCGCCGACAGGATACGGACCCGCCCGCCTCTTCCCCGGGGCTCAGGACGTCGTCGATCCGATCGTCTCCCGCGCGGTGTACGGCACGCTCGTCACCGGGGAGTCCTTCGACGCGTACCGCTTCGTGACCTCGGCGGACGCCACCGTCTCGATCCCGGTCGAGTTGCTGGTCCCCGACACGGCGGCGAACGCAGCATTCCGCCCGACGCTCGTCGTCATCGGCGCCGGTGACCCCGCCGCGGTCGCCTCGCTACCGTCCGCCGTGCGCGATCACCTCATGGCGATCGAATCGACGGTCCCGGTGACGGTCGCGGTCGACCCGGGCACGGATCCTCGCGCCGGCGAGTATGAGCCGTTCGTGGGCGAGGTGCTGCTGAAGGGAGCGTCGACGCGCGTCGATATCGGCCGCCGCGGGACGTACTACGTCATCGTGTATGACCCTTCAGGTGCCTTTGGCGAGTACCGGCTGGTCCTCGGTGAGGCCGAGGCGTTCACGGCGGGCGAGGTCCTGCGCACGCCTGTCGATGTCGTGCGCATCAGACTCGGGCTCTACGGCCAGTCCGGCTTCAAGTGGGGCTTCGCCGCGATCCTGGCGGCCGTACTCGCGATCCTCGCGGGCGCTGCGCTCTTGCTTGTGGCGAGGTCTCGCCGGGGACGCACGCAGATGAGGAGCACTCGTGTTCGCACACGATGACGAGACACTGGCGTTCATCGCCGACTCCGCGCGCAGGACCGGGCTTCTCGCTCTGGATACGGAGTTCATGCGCGAGAAGACGTACTTCGCGCGCCTGTGCCTCCTGCAGTTCGCGACCGAGGAAGGCGCCTGGATCATCGATCCGTTGACCGGAGCGGGTCTCGGGCCGATCGCCGACGTGCTGCTCGATCCGTCGGTGGTCAAGGTCCTTCACGCGGGCAGCCAGGACCTCGAGATACTCACCAGGATGCTCGGCACTCCGCCAGTGTCCGTCTTCGACACGCAGGTCGCTGCCACGCTCGCGGGATCCCCGTCCCAGGTCGGCTACGCGAGGCTGGTCAAGGACATGTTCGACGTGGACATCGACAAGTCGGACACCTACTCGGACTGGGCCCGCCGTCCATTGACGCCCGCCCAGATCGAGTACGCGCTCGCCGACGTTCACTTCCTGCCTCCGATGTATCGCCAGATCAGCGAGCGCCTGGAGAGCGAGGGGCGCCTCGCGTGGCTCAAGGCCGACTTCGAGCGGCTGTCGGACCCGTCCACGTACGAGGTGGTTCCGGAGGAGCAGTTCAGACGCATCAAGCGGGCGTCCACACTCAGCCGCAGACAGCTCGCCGTGCTTCAGCAGGCTGTCGCGTGGCGCGAGGTCACGGCGCAGCGTCGGGATCTGCCGCGGCGTTGGGTCATCTCGGACGAGACGCTCGTCGAGGTGGCTCGCAGGCAGCCGAAGGACGCTGCGGGCCTGTCCGAGCTCCGCGGCATCAATGTCCGCGGACTCGGCGACGGTGGTGCCGGTCTTCTCGAGGCGGTGCGCGCCGGACTCGACCTTGCGGAGGAGAAGCTTCCGCGTATCACCAAGCGCGTCAGGGCGATCGTCGACGTCGAAGGGGTCGTCGAACTGATGGGCGCGCTCGTCCGGGTCGCCGCGGGTGAGCACGGCGTGGCGGTTCCCCTGCTCGCGACCCGGGCCGATCTCGAGCGTCTCGCAGCGGGCGAGCGCGAGGAGAGCCCTCTGCTACAGGGCTGGCGCAAGGCGCTCATAGGCGACGCGCTCGTCGAACTCGTCGAAGGGCGCCTGAGCCTGAGGGTCGCGGACGGCAAGGTCGTCCCCAAGCTCGTGGAAGACGCTCGCTAGCGCCTCCTGAGGCGTCCAGGGCGCACGTTCAGGGATCGGTCGGGCCCTGTTAAGGCGCGCGCGATACGCTTCGGCGATGGCCACTCCGACCGCTTCGCTGCCCGTCGCTTCTACTCCGCAACCGGAGCCCGAGGCGGTCCTGCGCGCCGTCTGGGGCCATGCGTCGTTCCGTCCGGGGCAGCGCGAGGTCGTGGGCGAGGTGCTGTCGAGGCGCGACTGTCTCGCAGTCATGCCGACGGGCGCGGGAAAGTCGGTGACATTTCAGCTCCCGGCTCGCGTGGCCGCGATGTGCGTGCTCGTGATCTCACCTCTGCTGGCGCTCATGCGCGACCAGGTCGCCGGGGCGAGCGCGCGGGGGCTGCGGGCGACATGGGTGGACTCGACGCTGTCGCGATCGGAACGTGACACGCGACTCGAGGGTGTCCGCGGCGGAGCCTGGGAGCTCGTGTACGTGTCGCCCGAGGGTCTGCCGGGAGTCGTCGGCGATGTGCGTGGCCACATCGGGCTCATCGCTGTGGACGAGGCGCACTGCATCTCAGAGTGGGGACACGACTTCCGGCCCGCCTACCGCGAGATCGGCCGGGCGAGGGAGCTCCTCGGGGACGTTCCTATCCTGGCCGTCACGGCGACGGCCACGGCGCGCGTCGCGGCGGACATCGTGCGGTCGCTGGCACTGAAGGATCCCTACGTCTGGCGTGGGAGCTTCTTTCGGCCGAACCTGTGCCTTGCCGCCCGTGCGAAGGACCGTCTGACCGACGCGCGTCGCACGGTCCTGCAGGCGGTGGATGCGCACGATGGCGCGTCGGGGATCGTCTACTGCCTCTCTCGTCGGGACGCGGGCGCACTCGCGACGTACCTGCGCGCGCACGGCAGGACCGCCGCGCCGTACCACGCGGGGATGGATCCGGGCGTCAGGGAACAGGTACAGGCCGCCTTCTCGTCGGGGGAGGTGGCCACGGTCGTCGCCACCGTGGCGTTCGGCATGGGCATCGACAAGGCCGACGTCCGCTACGTGGTCCACGCCGACTTGCCCGGCAGCGTCGAGGCCTATGCACAGGAGATCGGTCGGGCGGGTCGCGATGGCAGGTCCTCCGACTGCCTCTTGCTGTACTCATGGTCGGATGTGCGACGCCGTCTCGCCATGACATCGGGACTGGCGGGCGAACGCCGGGTCGACGTCCGTGGGCGGCTGCTCGATCTCTACCGGTTCGCGCGCGGGGAGACGTGTCGCCATCGCTGCCTGTGCGCTCACTTCGGCGAGGACTCCGGCCCGTGCCGTGGAGCGTGTGACGCTTGTGGGGGACGCAGCGCGGAGCAGATGCTGGCGAGCCAGGAGCTCCCGCTGCGGCTGATAGAATGGGACGACAGACCGGAGAGGAGCATCTCGTGACCGACGGACCGCGCGCCCTGAGTGTCTCAGAGGCGATGGGCATGGCGAAGCGAGCACTCGAGTCGCTGACGCTGCGCGTGGTCGGCGAGATCTCGGAGTTCACGGACCGCCCCGGCTACAAGGCGGTCTACTTCACGCTTGCCGACGGCTCCTCGGTCATGCCGTGCCTGATCTGGCGGGACGCCTACGAGGTCTCGGGCGTCCAGCTGCGCTGCGGGATGCTCGTCGAGGTGACCGGTGGGATGACGGTGTACGCGCCGAAGGGACGGATGCAGTTCCAGGCCCGGACGATCGCCGCGGCGGGCGAGGGGTTCCTGCGCCTCCAGGTCGCCGCGGTGGCCCGCAAGCTCGAGGCCGAAGGGCTCCTGCGTCCTGAGCGGAAGCGCGTGCTTCCCGAGTTCCCGCAGCGCATAGGATTGGTCACCTCACCGCGCGGCAAGGCCGTGCACGACGTCATCCTGACCCTGCGCCGGCGCTACCCCGCAGCCGAGCTCGTGATCGCGGGCGTCCCTGTCGAGGGGGCCGGAGCTGCCGGCCACATAGTCGAGGGACTCACGGCCATCGGCGCCGCCGGCGTGGACGTCGTCATCCTTGCTCGCGGCGGCGGCAGCTACGAGGACCTGATGCCCTTCAACGACGAGGGTGTGGCGCGTGCGGTCGCCGCATGCCCGGTCCCGGTCGTCACCGGTATCGGGCACGAGCCCGACACGTCCATAGCGGATATGGTAGCGGACGTCCGTGCATCGACGCCGACGGCGGCGGCCGAGACCGTCGCGCCGTCATCCGAGGAGGTGACCGCCCGCTTCCGGTCGGCCGGCGACCTGCTCGCACGAGGTCTTCGCCACGCTGCACAACGGACAGCCCGCCGACTCGCCGCGCTCGAGTCTCGGCCCGTGTTGGCGGACCCGCGCACGCTTCTGCTCGCGCCCGCCCAGAGAGCCGACTCCGCGGCCGCCGGGCTGGCCCGCGCGCTTCCCCTGCGTGTGGCCCGGGATCGAGAGCGGCTCCAGCTGGCGAGCAGGGAGCTTCCGCGAGCCGCTTCGACGGTGACGGCCCGCCAGCAGGAACGGGCGAGGCTGCTTGCGGCGAGGCTCGAGGACCTCTCTCCACTCGGTATCCTCGCTCGCGGTTACGCCGTATGCTATGACGAGTCCGGTCGGCGAGTGGTGCGATCCGCGGGGGATGTCTCGCCGGGTGATAGGGTGCGGGTGCGTCTTCACCAAGGCCTCGCGGGATGTCTCGTCGAGAGCGTCGATGTGGAAGGTGGACGATGAGCGACAGCACGGGTCCCGTCGAGGAACTCCGATTCTCGGAGGCGCTCGCCGAACTCGAGACCATCGTCGCCGCTCTCGAGGGAGGTCAGCTCGATCTCGAGGACAGTCTCGCGCGCTATGAGCGCGGCGTCGCACTGCTTCGTGCGTGCCAGGCGAAGCTCGGTGAAGCGGAACAGCGCGTCACGATGCTGATGGGGGAGCTTGAGGCGGGCGAGCCCGAGTAGTAGCCGCGTTCGGTCCGGCGTGCGCGCCGGTCCACGAGGACTTGGAGACGACACCGTGGAGAACTGCATCTTCTGCATGATCGCCGGCCATGAGCTCGATGCTCGCGTCATCTACGAGGACGATACGGTCCTCGCATTCGACGACATCACTCCGCAGGCGCCCGTGCACACACTCGTGATCCCCAAGACGCACTTCGACAACATGAGCGCCGACGTCCCGGTCGACGTCCTGACAGCTCTCTTCTCCGCAGTTCCCAAGGTCGCGGCCCTCAAGGGCGTCGACCAGTCGGGCTACCGCGTCATCGTCAACAGCGGTCGCGACGCATCGCAAAGTGTCGCTCACCTGCACGTGCACATACTCGGCGGCGGGGCGATGTCACACGGCATGGTCCACTTTGAATGAGGCGGCGAACATGGGGACAACAGCACGCAGTGTCGCGATCGTTACCGACAGCACGTCCGATCTCCCTCGCTCGCTTGCTGAGGAACACGGGATCACCGTCGTCCCGCTCAACGTGATGTTCGGTTCGGAGGTGTTCCAGGACGGCGACCTCAGCCAGGCCGAGTTCTTCGCGAAGATGAACGCCGCGCCGAAGCTCCCCACGACGAGCCAGCCGTCCGTCGGGGTCTTCGCCGAGTACTATGCGAAGGCGCTGGAGGCGGCGTCGGAGGTCGTGGCGATCCACATCTCCGAGAAGCTGTCCGGGACGATCGAGACCGCCCGCCAGGCGGCGGAGCAGTTCGGCGGCAGGGTCCACGTGTTCGACTCGCGCAACCTCTCAGGGGGACTCGGGCTGCAGGTGGTCGCCGCGGCGCGGGCAGCGATGGCGGGCGCGCGCACTGAGGAAGTCCTCAAGGTCGCCGAGTCGGCCCGCGAGCGGGTGCGCATGATCGTCGGGGTCGACAAGCTCGACAACCTCGCGAAGGGCGGCCGCATCGGTGCGGTCTCTGCCTTCGTCGGTGGTCTCCTGAATCTGAAGGTCACGTTCACCGTCGACTCCGAAGGGGCGTTCCAGCCCGTTGCGCGGACGCGGGGGACATCAGCGGCGCTTCAGCACACGGTCGATTGGGCGCGCGCACAGCTCGGCGAGCGCACGCGTGCCACCGTGTGCATCATGCATGCACTGTCTGAGGACAAGGCGGTCTGGCTCCGTGAGCATCTCGAGGCGGCGTTCGAGGTCGTCGAGATGCAGGTCGTGGAGGTCGGCGTCGTCATAGCGACACACACGGGAACCGGCTGGGGTGTCGCGGTCGTTCCCCAGGACTGACGCGACCACGATCGACGAGCCCGGCTGCGCACAAGTGGCCGTGAATAGGGACGAGCCCGGCCTTCGGGCCGGGCTCGCCGCATTCCTTCCCTAAATACCCCTGAGTCTCTGGCGGGGCCGCTTGAAGCGGAGCCGCCCGACGCTGCGTCGCTGAGAGTGCCGGCTCTCGCGCCTGCCGCGCCGTATGTTTCCCGTCCTCGGATCCCCCGAGGACGAAACGCAAGGGAAGGGAAACTTGTCAATGGCGACACACTAGCGCATACCGTGCCGACTCCGCAACGAGTCAGGAGGCCCTGTCCGGCGAGCGGAGGGATGGACTCCGTGGGCGCACCGGCGCATGCCGCATACCGACGAAACACGCCGCCCGCCCCCGCGAGCCCTAGAGGATGCCTTGTGACGCTGTGATACTTGGTCACGCCGCCGTGAGGCGAGGTGGTCGCTGTCGAGTCCAAGAGGGAGGCGAGCATGTCCGAGTCTATCGAGTCGATGCAGCAGGAGGGTCGCCGGATCGAGCCGGCGGACTGGGTCCGCGACAAGTCATACCTCAAGTCAGAGGCCGAGTACGACGCGATGTACAAGCGGTCGATCGAGGACCCTGAGGGCTTCTGGGCCGAGCAGGCCGAGGAGTACCTGTACTGGCACAAGAAGTGGGACACGGTCCTCTCCTACGACTTCGACACTCCGAAGATCGAGTGGTTCAAGGGTGGCAAGACCAACGTCGCCTACAACTGCGTCGACCGGCATCTCAACACGTGGCGCCGCAACAAGGCCGCGCTGATCTGGGAGTCCGACGAGGGTCGCAGCAAGATGTACACGTATCAGTCGCTGTACTACAAGGTCTGCCGCATGGCCAACGTGCTCAAGAAGCGCGGTGTGCGCAAGGGCGACCGCGTTGCCATCTACCTCCCGATGATCCCCGAGCTGCCGATCGCCATGCTCGCCTGCGCGCGCATCGGCGCGATCCACTCTGTCGTGTTCGGCGGGTTCTCCGCCGCTGCGTTGCGCGACCGCATCCAAGACTCCGGCGCGAAGATGCTGATCACCGCCGACGAAGGGCTGCGCGGAGGTCGTGTCGTACCGCTCAAGGCCGAGGCCGACAGCGCGCTGTACGAATGCCCGACCATCGAGGCCTGTATCGTCGTCTCACGCGCTCGTGCGCGGGTCGACATGGAGCCCGGTCGCGACTTCTGGTACCACGAGGAGGTCCGGGCCGCCGACATCGGTCGCCACTGTGAACTCGAGTGGATGGACGCCGAGGACCCGCTCTTCATCCTGTACACGTCGGGCTCGACCGGCAAGCCGAAGGGCGTGCTCCACACGACGGGCGGCTACCTGCTCTACGCGGCGATGACGTTCAAGTACAACTTCGACTATCACGACGAGGATGTGTTCTGGTGCACCGCCGACATCGGCTGGGTCACCGGACACTCCTACATCGTCTACGGCCCGCTGTGCGTCGGGGCCACCACGCTCATGTTCGAGGGTGTGCCGAACTACCCGCACCCCGGTCGATTCTGGGAGGTCGTCGAGAAGCACGGCGTGAACCAGTTCTACACTGCGCCGACCGCGATCCGCGCGATCATGAAGTCCGGGGACGAGTGGCCCAAGAAGTTCGACCTGTCGAGCCTTCGCGTACTCGGAACAGTAGGCGAGCCGATCAACCCCGAGGCGTGGCTGTGGTACTACAAGGTCATCGGCGGGGAGCGCATCCCCATCGTCGACACGTACTGGCAGACCGAGACCGGCGGCCACGTCATCACCAACCAGCCCGGCTGGACGCCGATGAAGCCGGGCAGCGCGACGAAGCCGTTCTTCGGCATCTCGCTCGAGGTCCTCAACGAGGACAGGACGGAGACCCCGGTCAACTCGGGCGGCCGTCTGTGCATCACGAAGCCGTGGCCCGGGATGATGCGCGGCACGTGGGGCGACCCCGAGAACGCGCTCATGAAGACGGTGTACTTCACGGCATTCCCCGGCAAGTACTTCACGGGCGACGGCGCGCGCGTCGACCAGGATGGCTACTACTGGCTCATGGGCCGCGTGGACGACGTCATCAACGTGTCCGGGCACCGCATGGGCACCGCCGAGGTCGAGTCCGCCCTGGTCAGCCACCCGCTCGTGGCGGAAGCCGCGGTAGTGGGCTTCCCGCACGACATCAAGGGCGAAGGCATCTACGCCTACGTCATCTTGAAGCTGGGAGTGGACGTACCTGCTGGTATCGAGAAGATCCTGCGAGGACATGTCCGCGAGGAGATCGGTCCGATCGCCTCGCCCGACCACATCCATATCGTGCCCGAACTCCCGAAGACCCGTTCGGGCAAGATCATGCGCCGGATCCTGCGCAAGATCGCAGCGGGCGACCGCGACATGGATGCGTTCGGCGACATCTCGACGCTGGCCGATCCGTCCATCGTCAAGACCATCTTGGAGTCCGCGCCCGATATCTAGGCGTAGGCTGGCGGAAGCGCTCTCGCCCGGCGCGCAGGCACCGCACCCTCTGGCCGCTGGCTTCGGAAGACTCCGCACTCTGTCGAGTGCGGAGTCTTCCTGCAGAGGCGGCCGTCGGGTGCGCCGCCTGCGCGCCTAGCAGAGAAGCTCCTGCCCTCTGGTAGACTTGGGAGCGCACGTCTCGACAGGCGATGGAGGTACTCGTACATGGCTCGCACAGGGGTTCTGATCGTGACAACGGGCGGCCCTGCTGGCATCGGGGAGGTCGCGGACTTCCTTGAGATCGCGAACGGGGCGCTGGCGTCGTCCGATGAGCTCGGTGCTGTCCAGCGCAGATACCTGGCGATCGGGGGGATATCGCCGGTACCCGCCGTCGCCGAGAGGGTCGCCGCTGCATTGGAGCGTCGACTCAACGACCTTCCGCCCGACCCAGTCGAAGTGAGCCCGTCGGATACTCTCACAGCCCTCGTGGAGACACCCTCGGGACGCACTGCTGACGCCGTGGACATTCGAGTGCTGGTCGGCATGCTCGCTGCTCGCCCGACGATTGTCGACGCACTGGAGGCGTTCAAGGCCGACGGCGTGGGGCGGGTGATCGTCGTGGATCTCGCCCCGTTCGAGACGCCCTTCCGCGCAGCCTCGAACAGCGAGGCCGTGAATCAGGTGGCTAAGGCGCTCGGGATCGAGACGGTGCCCGGGGGCGACTTCGCTCATTCCGAGCACCTGACTCAGCTGCTGTCACTGGCCTACAGCGGAACCATCAGCGAACTCGCGGCGGATCACAAGCCAGTGATCGTCTTCACTGCCGAGGCACTCTCTGCCGTCGAGGCCGAGGAGAGCGACTACGTGCGTCGCGTCGAGAGCGCCGTGGTGCGGATGGTTGAAGAGCTTGAGCTGGGTGAAGTCGACGCGGTCGGGCTCGAGTCGGCGCTGGGTGTCCGCGCGCTCGGCGGTCTCGGCAAGACCGCTCCGTGGCTGCTGGCGTACCAGAGCGAGGAGCCGGTCCCCGACGCTGTCGGTCCCGACCTGTTCGCCGTAATCGACGCGGCAATCTCTCATGGGTTCTCGGCCGTTTGCGTGCTGCCGATAGGTCTCGCCTTCGATGAGGTCGAGACGATGTGGACGCTCGACATCCTGGCTGCGGACAGGGCTCTCAGCCAGGGAATCGAGTTCGCCAGAGCACCCGTGGCCAACGATGATCCGCTTCTGATCGAGGCCATTGAGACGGCCGTTCGCTCGGTCCTCTAGAGCCGATCAGCTCCTCGGCGGCCAGCCTTCGGCAGATGCCGCGGCGATCGCTTCGAGCAGGATCGGGTGCAGCCGCGGACCCGCCGCGACGTGATCCGCTGTTCCGGGCGTCCACGGGGCTCCTGTCATGTCAGTGACGACCGCGCCGGCTTCGCGCAGGATCACGACTCCGGCCGCCGTGTCCCATGGCTTGAGCGCGAACTCCCAGAAGCCGTCCGCACGTCCGGCAGCCACGTGGCAGCAGTCGATGGCCCCCGATCCGTCGCGGCGCACGCCATGGACGGTTCGCAGCATCCGCGTGAAGACCGCAAGCTGGCGATCGAGGGTCACCGTGCGGTCGTAGGGGAACCCGGTGATGAGCAGCGCCTCGGCGATCGAGGCGGCCTGGGAGCAGCGGATCGGTCGGCCATCGAGCGTCGCGCCTTCACCGTCGGCCGCAGCAGACATCTCGCCCGACGCCGCGTTGAAGACCGCTCCTGCGACCGGTCGCCCGTCACGGAGCAGCGCGACGGACACTGAGTACGCCGGGAAGCCGTGTACGTACGAGGTGGTCCCATCGAGAGGATCGATGACCCATACCTCTGCGTCGTCCAGCACTCCCTGCTCGACGCCCGCCTGTGCGTAGACCTCCGGCTCCTCGATGACGAACCGAGCATCGGGCTGATGCGCGGCTATCGCGCGGGCCACCGCGACACCGGACGCGATGTCGACCTCTGTCACCAGGTCGGAGGCGCTCGATTTCGTGCGGATCGTGCCCACGTGGCCGGCTCGTCGGATGAGCACCTCGCCCCCGGCGACGGCGGCTTCTCTGGCGATATCGAGGGGCGAGGGCAACAGAGGGCTCCTTCGGCTGTAGCGCAGTGCGGCGAGTGGACGTCGACGCGTGCGGGCATACTGGATGTGGATCCAAGTCTACCCGTCCCCACGATGATGCGCGCTTCTTGCGCGAAGGAGCGAGCATGCTCGAGCGAGGGTTCCTCGATCCGGTCCTGGACCCACAGACCGCCGCCGACCTCGCCGATCGCGCGCGACGGCTTCGCGGAGCGGTGCTCACCATGACCGCGCTGGCCGAATCAGGCCACCCTGGGGGCTCGATGTCGTCGCTCGAGACCTACCTGCTGCTCTATTCGTTCGCGCGCCTTCGTCCGACGGATCCGGTGTGGCGCGGACGCGACCGGGTCGTCGTGAGTCACGGCCACACGTCGCCGGGCGTCTATGCCGCGCTGGCGGACGCCGGCTTCTTCGACCTTGACGACGCGGTCGCTCACTTCCGGCAGGCAGGAAGCCTCTTCGAGGGACATGTGGAGCGTTCGGTGCCCGGCGTCGAGTGGTCGACGGGCAACCTCGGACAGGGGCTCTCGGCGGGTGTCGGCATGGCGCTGGCGGCCCGCATGACCGACGCCGGATGGCACACGTTCGTGGCCATGTCTGACGGTGAGCAGAACAAGGGGCAAGTAGGCGAGGCCCGTCGCCTCGCGGCGAAGTATCGGCTGTGCGATCTCACCGTCGTGGTGGATCTCAACCGGGTGCAGATCTCCGGGCACACCGACGACGTCATGCCCGTACGCGTCGCCGAGGACTTTGCGGCGGACGGATGGCGCGTCATCGAATCGGATGGGCACGATCTGCCGGCACTGTATGCTGCCATCGCGGAGGCGGTGGCTGACACGCAGCACCCGTGCGCGGTTCTCGCGCACACGACGATCGGCAAGGGCGTGTCCTTCATGGAGGACGAGCCCGAGTTCCACGGCCGCGGGCTGACGGTCGGCGAGTACGAGCGCGCGATGGGCGAACTCGGACTCGACCCCGGATGGTTACAGCGTACCGCGGCACTCCGCTCGCTGCCGGTAGCGACTGCGATCGCGGGGTCCGAGCATGCCGCGACACCCCGGTCCACGGGGTCGCCGCGCACCTACGCCTCCGACGTCCGGGTCGATTGCCGTTCGGCGTGGGGGACGGCGCTCGTCGACATAGCCGAGGTGGCCGCCGTTCCGCTCGCGGTCCTCGACTGCGATCTCGCGGAGTCGGTCAAGACGAAGGGTTTCGCGCTCGCCCATCCCGGATCGTTCATCGAGTGCGGCGTCGCCGAGCACAACGCCGCCGCGGTGGCGGGCGCGCTCTCCGCCAACGGCGTGCTGACCTTCTGGGCGGACTTCGGCGTGTTCGGTTGCGACGAGACCTACAACCAGCAGAGGCTCAACGACATCAACAAGGCGAACGTGAAGCTCGTGCTGACGCACTGCGGGCTCGACGTGGGGGAGGATGGCAGGACTCACCAGTGTCTGGACTACGTGGGCGCGTTCCGCGACTTCTTCGGATGGAAGGTCATCGTCCCGGCCGATGCGAACCAGACGGATCGCGTGATCCGTGCGGCGGCGACGCTTCCCGGCAACGTCGCGGTGGCAATGGGTCGCTCGAAGCTGGCCCCGGTAACGCGTCTCGACGGGACACCGCTCTTCGGTGAGGGGTACGAGTTCCGTTACGGCGCCATCGAATGGGTGCGAGCGGGCGTCGATGCGACCGTGCTCGCCATGGGAACCGTCGCAGGGGCGGTCGTCGAGGCCGCAGATGCGTTAGCGGCCGAGGGCGCGGGCGTGGCGGTGGGGATCGTGGCGTGTCCTCTGCACCTTGATGACACGGCGATGGCGCAGGCCGCGTCCGCGCCGCTGCTCGTCACCGCGGAGGATCACGGCGTGCGCACCGGGCTGGGCGCCTCTGTCGCCGAGTGGTTGGCCCTCAACGGGCGAGCGACCCGCTTCGTCCGCTACGGTGTCGAGGGGTACGCGTCCTCGGGGGCATCAGCTGACCTACTGCGCGTGGCAGGTCTGGACGCTGGATCGATCGCCCGACAGTTGCGCGAGGCGCTGACGGTCTAGCGCGGACCTTCGCTCTTGGTGCGGATCGCGCGAAGGACCTGAGCGTCGGGCCCCGCGTCCGCCTCGTCACGCGGCGTCGGAGTGATACCGCGTTCGGCCAGCACCGTGAGCACCGCGGCCACGGCGTCCGGCACGGCGGCCTCGAGTGCGGGAGTCAGGCCGATGGACAGCTCGTTCATGTCCTCGATCTGGACCCCGATGCAGTCCACGAGGGGCTCGAGCCCCATCAGCATGGCGGTCTGTAGCACGTCGACGAGTCGCACGTCGTGCAGGGAGTGCATGACCTGATTCGGTGAGAGGTCCTCCGGCGAGAGCCGAACGACGGTGCCGGGCGCTTCTCCGGTGCCGTCGATCGCGTCCACGACGAGCATGTAGTCGCAGTCTTGGAACAGATTGAGGATGGTCATGCCCATCGTTCCCGCATCGACGAGCGTGACGTTGGCGGGGAACTCGAGTGTAGTCATGAGCACCTCGACGACCCGGACGCCGATCCCCTCGTCGCGCATGAGCGGGTTGCCGATCCCCATCACGGTGATGCGTTCGGTCGCCATCAGTGGAAGCCTCCGGGTGTCGTGAGTGGGACGAGACGGGTCAGCGTCGGATTGTAGCGCACCCGGGCGCGCACGAACGTGCTCGCGCCTACGCGACCACCGGAGCGGCGGCGGGTTCGGACGCGTCGATACCGTCAAGGAGCAGCATGCGCTCCTCGGGTGACAGCGCGGCGCGAGCCTCGTCGCGAAGCTCGTTCGACCCCGACAGCATCTCGCGCATCATGACCACGAGCAGGTAGCGACCGGTCTGAGTCAGCGTGAACTCGGTGTCGTCGTCGCGGTCGAAGCCGCCGGCTGCGCGCATGAACGCGGTCTCGATGCGCAGCGCCCGCTCGACCGGTTCGCCGAAGTCCCGCTCGAACTTCCGCTTGTCCATTCGCAGGCCGAAGAGGTCGGTGACGAAGCGGTAGCGCATGAGCGCGCGGCGTTCGTAGGGCTGTCCTGCCGTCGCGAGGCCCATCCGACCGGAGAGGATGGCTTCACTGTACTCCTGGAGCGAGAACGTGTTCCCGTAGACGCGACCGCCGACGAAGGACAGTGCTCCTGATCCGATCCCGATGTACTCGTCGTAGTCCACGATGTACTCGTCGATCATGCCGCCCTTCTCCTTGGAGAAGGTCCACGCGGAGGCGGGTTCGAAGGCATCGGAGAGCGCCTCGTCGATGATGCCGTAGTACTCTCCCTCGCGTGTGAAATCGATGCGGCCGACCGTGTCGGCAAGCGCGCGGGCCGCGTTCGGGCCCGCCATGAGGGGGTAGAACGTCGTCTGGTTGCAGCCGGTCTGCTTGAGCAGGTCGATGTCGGCGAGCAGCATGCGCTCGGTCTGGCTCGGGAAGTTGAAGATCATGTCGACGTTGAGCGACGGGAACATCCCCTGCGCGCCGGCGATCGCCTCGAAGAGCGACTGGCCGTTGCCGTACTTCTCGTAGCGGTCCATGACGCGAAGCAGCCGGTCGTCGAAGCTCTGGACGCCGACGGACATGCGCTGGACGCGGCCGCCCAGCCGCTCGACGACCTCCGGTGTCAGGTGGTTGGGGCTCGTCTCGGCCGACACCTCGCCGATGTCGAACAGTTCGTTGGCGAGGTCGATGGTCTGGGTCAGTTCGTCGAGAAGGATCGTGGGCGTGCCGCCACCCACGTAGAGTGCCCCGAAGTCGTAGCCGAGCGACGCGACCATCCGCATCTCTTCGCGCAGGCTCAGGAAGTAGCTGCGGGCGAGGTCCTCGCGATAGAGGAAGCGGTTGAACGAGCAGTACGTGCAGAGCCGCTCGCAGAAGGGGACATGGGCGTACAGGAGGTAGCGCTTCGAGTGTGCCGGTCCAGGGAGCATGTCCATATCGGTCGGCTCGTGGGCGATATAGCGACGACTCAGACGACGCATGACGGCGGTCAGCGCGCGTTCAGCGATCATACGTGGGCATCTCCAGACGGCGGCCGAGGTGGTGCTCGCTTCAGGCCCTGCGGGGCCGTGCGTGTCACCCCGTGTATTCGACGGGAACGCCGTCAGTCCTGCCCCGCGGGTCGTCGCTCGCGAAGCGAGAGGCCCGGGGCGCTTGTGCCCCGGGCCTCCGCATTGCGCGTCCGCCGTACGTTCGACGGCCGGCTCGATGAAGAGCGACTAGTGACCTTCCTCGGCCCCGGGCGACTCACGCCACAGGAAGATGAGGCCGTAGAACGCCTTGAAGCCGTCGATCGCAGCCAGGTACGCATGCACCATGGTGAACAGGATGACGACCCACATACCGAAGTAGTGGATGATCCTCATGGTCATGATGCCGCCGACGAGGCTGATGCCTCCGGCGAAGAAGCCCCACACCGGCCACTGCTGAGCAGGGCCGTAGAGCGCGAAGCCGGTGTAGCCCATGAAGAACGTGATGGGCACGGTGGCAAGGTACGCGATCTTCTGCAGGGCACCGTACTTGGCCGAGATGACTCGCTCTTTCCGCATGAACAGGTAGTACTTCGCGGTCTCGAGCAGCTGGTGCTTGTTCTCCTTCTGCGGCAGCCAGTTCTTGATGTCGGTGTCTACCTCGCGCGTGCCGAGCTGGTTGGCATCCTTGACCCAGAAGGACAGGATGATGCGGCTCGTGATGTTCACAGCGAGCACGAACATCAGCGTGAAGTGGATCATCCGAGCTCCGCCCATGGAGATGGCGTAGAACGAGCCGTGGATGACGAAGCCCGAGAACGCGAGCCCCGCCATGCAGATGAGATTGACCCAGTGCTGGAACACGAAGATCAGCGGGTGCGCCTCACGATAGTGTCCCTCGTGCGACATTGCACTCACCTGCCCATCGTGGGCTTCGACATCACGAACGACGACTTGCCGGTCTTGGGTTCAATGACCTGAACCCCGCAACCCACTCAAGGATCGAAGGAGTGGACGATACGCAGGGCCTCGAGAGGCTTCTCGACGTCCGCGATCGGAGCGCCGATGAGTGCCTCTTCCATCGGACCGCGAACGCCTGCGGCGTCACGCGGCGACAGGTCCCATGTGGACGGAGTGACCGCCTGGTAGTTCGCGATCTTGCCGCCCTTCACGGAGATGAAGTGGCCGAGCGCACCGCGCGGGGCCTCCCAGAGTCCAGCACCCTCACCATCGGTGGCGGTGGACTCAGTGAAGAACTTCGCCTCGCCGCCCTTGACGGCCGCGACCAGTTCGCCGATCCACTTGCCCATCTCGTCGGCCACGTACAGCGTCTCGAGGTTGCGGGCCGCGATGCGACCGAGCAGGGACACGAGGATCTCGGGCTTGCCTGCGACGCCGAGCGCCGCCAGCGTGGTGTCGATGAGGCTCTTGACCTGCGGCACGCCGTCCAGATAGGCGACGAGCATGCGGGACAGAGGTCCGACCTCCATGGGCAGCTCGTTGAGACGAGGCGCCTTGACCCACGAGTACCTGTCGTTCGTGTCGTATGACGTGAACTTCGCGTGGGTCTTTCCCTGCGCCGGGTTCAGCGCGCTGGGGGAGTCGTACCATGCGTGCTCCACGTACTCCTTGACCTGAGCGACATCCGGCTCGAGGACCTCGAGCTTGCCGCCTACGATCATGCCGCGAGGCAGCGCGCGCTTCTTGGGATCGAAGCTGGCGTCGTCGAAGCAGCCCCAGGACAGGAAGTTCCCGCAACCCTTACCGTAGGTGGCCGCCTCGATGTAGAAGGGGGCGATCGCCAGCGTGTCGGGGATGAAGGTGTTCGCGACCCAGTCGCGGACGCGCTTCCAGCGGAAGAGGATCCCGCCGAGCTTCTCCTCTGTGGGCATCCATGCGGTGCCGCCGGGGAGAGAGGTCATGAAGTGGGGGAACTTGCCGCCCATGAGAGCGATGATCTGCGCGGCCTCGGCCTGCATCTCGAGTGCCTCAAGGTAGTGGGCGACAGCGATCAGGTTGAGCTCGGCCGGGAGCTTCATGGCCGGGTGGCCCCAGTAGCCGTTCGTGAAGATGGAGAGCTGACCGCCCTCGACGAACGTCTTGATGCGCTTCTGGACCTGGCCGAAGTCCGCGGTCGACGTGCCGGCCTTCTCGGCCAACGCGTACGTGTCAGCGATGTTCGCGGACAGCGCGGAGACGACGTCGACGTAGTCGAGTGCCGTCAGGGTGTAGAACCACAGGATGTGGCTGTGCAGGGTCTCAGCACCCTCGATGATGTTGCGAACGAGGCGCGCGCCGTCCGGGATCTGGATCCCGAGCGCGGCTTCGCTTGCCATCGTGGAGGCGTGACCGTGTGAGATCGGGCACACGCCGCAGATGCGCTGCGAGACATAGAAGGCGTCGGCGGGGGCACGGCCCTCGAGGACGGTCTCCATGCCGCGGTACAGCGTACCGCTGACCCAGGCGTCCTTGACGACGCCGCCTTCAACCTCAACCTCGACGCGGAGATGTCCTTCGATTCTGGTTACGGGATCGATGACTGCCCTGGCCACTACTTATCGCCTCCCTTCTTCTTGTCGTAGGCCTTCGACGTCTCGACCGGAGCGCCCTTGGCGCGGCCGGAGGAGAACGATGCGACGCCGTGGACGAGGAGACCGGCCGCTGCGGCACCGCCGAGCACCGTCCCGATCGTCTCGGGACGCACGCCGCCGACGTTCGGCATCCTCTTGAGGAACGGAGCGTCGTTGTCGACCCAGTTGAGATTGCCGCAACCGATGCAGGGCGCTCCGGACTCGACACACCAGGAGGCCTTGCGGTTCCAGCGGACCTTCGGGCAGTTCGTGAACGTCTGGGGGCCTTTGCAGCCGACCTCGTAGAGGCAGAACTGCTTGACTTCCTCGACCGTGCCGAACTGCTTGACGAACTCGCCGTTCTCGAAGTGACCGCGACGCGGGCAGTTATCGTGGATCGTCTGGCCGAAGATCAGCTTCGGTCGGCCAAGCTCGTCCAGGTTGAGCACCGCGAGGTTCTCGAGCGCGCCGAGCATCAGGACGTCGATCACCACTGCGACGATCCACTCCGGGTTCACCGGGCAGGTCGGCAGGTTGATGATCGGCACCTTGTCGAAACCGAGCTCCACAGCGACGTCCTTGACGCCCTTGCCGCCGGCGGGGTTCGGGTTGGCCCGCACCCAGCCGCCGTCAACAGCGCAGGAACCGACAGCCACGATGGCTGCCGCCTTGGAGGCGGCCTCCTTCAGGACTTCCATGCCCGTCTTGCCGGCGATGCGCAGTGTGTTGCCGCCTTCGCCCGTCATGACGGTGCCCTCGACGATGAGGATGTAGCCGCCCTCTTCTATCGTCTTGGCCTTGGCCTCTTCGGCCTGGTCGCCGGCGGCGGCCATGATCGTCTCCATGTAGTTGATGGAGAGCAGGTCGAGCACGATGTCGGCAACGTTGGGGTTGCCGGCCTGCGCGGTCGACTCCGTGCATCCCGTGCACAGGCCCAGATCGAGCCACACGGCCGGCTGGAGCTTGGCTCCACCCTCGACGGCCGCAGCGATCTGCGGTGCAGCCATCTCGGAGAGTCCGAGCATCGCTGCGACAGAACCGCAGTACTTCAGGAAATCACGGCGCGAAACGCCCCGCGCTGCGAGGAGATCGTAGATCCCTTCTCGCATTTCTTGCGCCATCCCATACACCTCCTTGCGTGCTTACAGGAAAGACACATGTCACATGCATCCCGACCCCTGCCGCCTGTTCCGAGGCGGGGGGCCTCCCCAACATAGTCCGGCCTCCTCCTTTCGCACCTCCCTACGAAACGTGTAGACCTCTAGTGCCACGGCATGAGAACGCCGCCCGCTCGCGCCGGTTGGTGGCGGAGGGACGGCATGTGCCGAGACTCGACGACAGGGATTCGCGCCGGGATGGCGCGCTGTGCGGGCAGACCTGCCCGCGAGGTCGTTCAAGGACCGGCCGTCACGATGTGACGAACGGTGGTGGCCCGCTTCGCGCCGTCGCGCCGGTCATGCCCCTCGCGACGACAGTCCTGATGGCGCACGTTCCCCCGCATTCCTTATGCAATCCGGAGCCGCCAGTAAACACGCTCACCAGTCTGCGGCTTCGACGCTGCACAGACAATACCCAACGGAGCACGAGCTCCACCGTATGGCGGTGCGTCGACGCGGTCGGTGTCGCCATGCGACCGATGCGCGGTGGACGCGCGCGCCTCGCGGCAGGACTATGGTTCTCGGCGACGAACAAGTGGTAAGCGTTATGTGTCGGATCGCGACGAGTCGATCACGTCGCGCCAGAAGGCCGATCGTCCACGCTGCCGGTGCGGATGAGTACGGTCTCGGTTCGGGAGAGGGGGTGCGCCGAGGTATGTCCGGTCCTTCAACAGGTCTCGTCATCGATATCCGCGGCCTGACCCCCGCGCTGCGCCGCCCCATCGTCTTCACGGTCGTGGACAAGATGCTCGATATCGACTGCTCCGACAGCCTTGTGGTCATCTGCGACCACGAGCCCGCGGGTCTCGGCTACCAGCTCGAGCTGCGCAAGGAGACCAAGGGCCAGTTCGAGTTCTTCTACGACCAGCGCCTCGACGGCGCGTGGGTCGCGCTCATCCGCAGGCGCATGACCTAGCGGGAGTCGACCGCCCCGACGTCTCGACGGGGCTCCGCCGCCAGGTGCGGCAAGAGGTCGGCGAGCCGGTCGAGGTCGCCGCACCAGTCCGCGTGGGTGCCGCTGTCCGATCCGACGTAGAAGGTGCGCATGCCGACGTCGGCCGCAGGCATGTCGAGCATGCGGTCGTCCCCGACCATGAGGCACTCCGCCGGCTCGTGCCCTGCCAGAACTGCAGCCTCGCGGAAGTAGTCCGGAAGCGGTTTGCACGCGTGCATGATCTCGTACGTGGTCAGCCGCTCCAGTCCTAGGTCGGAGAGGCCCGCCCAGGCGAGTCGGTGCTCGATCGCCACCCTCGGGAAGATCGGCTGCGTGGCGATGACGACGTCGAGCCCCAGCGCGAGGGCGGTCTCCACGGCACGCCTGGCTCCCTTGCCCGGACGGCAGCCGTCCCCGAGCGCCGGGAACCGGTCGCGATAGAACGCTTCGAACACGCTCCAGGACGCCTGCAGGTCTATGCCGGTCCGAGCGAGGAGGTCGGCGTAGAAGACATCGCGATTCGTCTTCCCAGGGTGCGGACGTTGCATCGCCTCGGTCGCATCGAGGATCGCACGCATGACGTCGCCGTCGGGGAAGTGGCGCTGCACGACGGCCCCGAGCGACTCGAAGTACCTGCGCAGGAACAGCGAGAGGTCGAGGTCGAGCAGCGTGCCGTCGAGGTCGAAGAGAACAGCGCGCACGCGAGAGTCCTTCCGAGGCTTCGGTCTCCGTGCCCGGGGCGATCCCGGACCCGCACATGGTAGCACCGCCATGCGGTGGCTGAGGCCCGTCCGTCGCGCCGTGATCCAACGGCTATTGTGTCGGATATCACGTACGGTGTATCTCAAGTCACAATAGGGCGTTGCCGATACACGGGGCATGAACATGACACCTGCACGCGGCCTGATCGCACCGAAGCTCCGTACACTGCCGATCTTCGCCGACCTCGATGAGGAAGCAATCGAGACGCTCGCGGGGATGGTCACGTACCGCCAGGTGCCGAAGGGCGCCTTCATCGTCACCCAACATGAACGCGGCGGCTGCATGTTCCTGCTCGTCTCCGGTCGGGTGAAGGTCTCGCTCGCGTCGCCTGACGGCAAGGAGCTCGCGCTCTCGTACCTTGAGGCTCCCGCGCACTTCGGCGAGATGAGCCTTGTGGATTCCGAGCCTCGTTCCGCCGACGTCATCGCGGTGACCGATGTGGAAGCGCTCGTGCTGGAGGCGAAGGACCTGTCCGCCGCGATCCAACTGCAGCCGCGTCTCGCTCTGTCGCTCATCGCGACGCTGTCCCGCCGACTGCGCCACACGATCTCCCGGCTGGAGGACATGGCGTTCCACGACGCCACGCACCGCGTGATGCGCGTCCTTCTCAACGTGGCCACCGCCGCGTACGAGTCACGTGGCGTTCCGGTCATCGCCGGCCTGACACACTACGAGATCGCCACGCTCGCCGGGACGTCGCGCGAGACCGCGAGCCGCATCATCTCGAGCCTGGTGCGCGAGGGTGTGCTTGCGACGAAGGGTCGCCGCATCGTCGTCGATCTCTTCCGCCTTCGGGAGCGTCTCGAGGCCGAATAGCCCGCCCACCCGCCCGAGACACGCTCGAAACCCGCGTCCGCCGGTCGGCGGACGCTGACGCTTCTGTCCGCGGTCCGGCGCGGGTCGTCTTCCGAGCGCACGGTAGCATCTGAGCACACAATGTGATGAGCGACACCCCGAACGGTATCCATTGGGCGACAAAAGGCTCCGCCCATCGGAACCGACCGCTTGTCGTGATATGTGTCACATTCACGCGGCATCGCTGTGTCGATACAGACAGCGAGATGTTGTGGGCGCGTCGTCGGAGGTGTGCTGTGCCGGACAGGCTGATCAGGGTGGCCCTCCTCGGAGCCATGATGGTCGCGCTGTGTGCGCCGGCAGCCGCCTTCGGGGCACAGGCCACGGGGCGCACGGTCACCACGGTCACCGCGGGCCAGGTAGCCAGCCAACTCGCCGGCCAGGTCAAGGGCGTGCAGCTGGGTAGCACCGGAGCCACCGTGACACTCGAGATCAACGGCGTGGCATCGCCGGTGCGGGTCGATTTCGGCGAGGTCATGAAGGGCGTCGGAAGCGGCGAGGGCGGCGGATGGATGACGATCGCGGCCATCCCGATGGTGGGCGGCGCACTCGTCAAGATCCTCAACTTCCTGGCGAAGCTCGGTCGGGGCTGACGCGGGGCGCGGTGTTCCTGTGCAGTGCGGGGCGGTCACCGATGGGTGATCGCCTCTTCTTGTTGCCGGGACGGCGACTCCCGGTTTCGCCCGTGCGGTGCACAGGTAAGTAAGAGATGGCTCGATGTAGCGCATGGGTCACACCGAAGCGACGGGAGGCAGGCCATGAAGGAGTTCACCGCAGAGGAGCTGTCCACGTTCGATGGCAAGGACGGTCGCCCCGCGTATGTCGCGTACCAGGGCGTCGTCTACGATCTGAGCGGGAACGCTATGTGGGGCGGGGGCGACCATGAAGGTATGCATGCGGCAGGGCACGATCTGACGGCCGAGCATGACGATGCGCCACACGACGTGTATGTCACGGAGTTCCCACAGGTAGGCACCTTGGCGTGACGTCTTCCCGGACCACGTAGGGGTCAGAGGTGCAGCACTACGAACGGTCGCGGTCCAGTACCGCGACCGTTTCCGTGTGATACGTCTGTGGGAAGAGGTCGACCGGGGTGGCGCGCACGAACGAGTAGCCATGCGTCCGCAGTCGTGCGACGTCGCGGGCGAGTGTGGCGGGGTCGCACGAGACGTACACGATACGGCGCGGTCCGCAGCCGGCGATTGCTGCGGCAGCCGCGTCGGTCAACCCGGAGCGCGGCGGATCCACGACGGCGAGATCCGCGCTGCCGACGTCGGGCAGTGCGCGAGCGGCGTCACCGGGAGCGAGGTCGACGTCGACTCCTGCGTGATCGATGTTGCGGCGGAGATCGCGAACCGCGGGGCCATACGACTCGAGCGCGACGACCTCGCCCGCCAGATCCGCCAGAGGGAGCGTGAACGTGCCGACTCCCGCGTAGACGTCGAGGACGCGGTCGCTCCCGTCCGGGGCGAGCTCCGCAAGTACGAGTGCGGTCATCGATTCGGCCACCGGTGTGTTGACCTGGAAGAACGACGGCGCCGAGACGCGGTATTCGAATCCGTTCATCCGCTCACGCAGGTAGCCCTGGCCCGCAAGCACCTCGACGTTGCTCACGTCGCGCGATTTGACGTCTCCGCGGGCGAGTACGCGGGTGAGGGTCTCGAACCGTACGGCGCTCGACAGGGTGCGGACCGCTGCGGCTCGCGCGAAGGGCCCGGGGGCCGCCCAGAGATCGACCTCGACGTCCCCGGTGCGTGCGGCGGACCTGATCGCCACACGCGAGAGCCCGAGAGGCCCTCCGCGCGAGAGGAAGCGCAGTGCGCCCGCGAGCGCTTTGGGATACGCGCGTCGCTTCTCCGGCAGGAGCAGGCAACTCTCGACCGGGACGAGCCGTTGGGTGCCGATGGCCGACAGCCCGAGCACGAGTCCACCTCGGGCATCCTCGCCCACGGTGAGCTCGACCTTGTTGCGATAGCCGTACGCGTGTCCGCCGGTCAGGACCTCCTCGACCAGAGGCTGTGTCACGCCGCCGATGCGAGTGAGGGCGTCGATGACAGCCTGTCGCTTCGCGACGACCTGTGCCGCGTGCGAGACGTGCTGCCACTGGCAGCCCCCGCATTCGCCGAAGTACGGGCAGGGAGGTCTGCGGCGTTCGGGCGACGGCTCGAGCACTTCGACGACGGTCGCCCGCAGATATCTGTCGTGCTCCTCTGTAACGACGGCTGAGACCACGTCGCCCGGGCACGCGCCGGTCACGAACACGGCTCGGCCGTCCTCGGCGCGCGCGACACCGTCGCCCCCGTGGGCCAGCGAGTCTATGGTCAGCTTCATCTGTGTCCCCATGGATCGATGATAGGGCATGCCCGTGTCGACTGTGAGCACAAGCGGCGGGGTACGCTATACCATGCACGTGAGGCACGCATGTGTGACGCACGGCATGGAACTGTGACGTGGCGTCACAATCGGTGGTTCAGTTCGTGCCGCCGGTGCCGATATACCTTCAGAGGGGACTCAACGGGTCGCGCCGGCGATTGTGTACGTCGAAGCGGCCCGCTTCGTATGGACATCGGGAGGGGACGCGGGTAGTGGCGAAGATACTTGTGGTCAACGAGGACGCCGCCCTGTTCGAGAGGATCCAGAGCCGTTTCCAGGCCGACGAGCCGGGCTTCGAGGTGTTCGCCGCGATCTCCGGTCCACGGGCGATCGGTATGGCGCAGCAGCGCAAGCCGGACGTGATCATCGTCGACGGCGATATGGTCGGGCTCGACGGCTACGCACTGACGCAACAGCTCAAGGCGGACCCCGAGTTGGCGAACGTGCCGGTCATCATTCTTGCGGACGAGCCGTCCGAGTCGACGTCGCTCAAGGCGCGTCAGTCCGGAGCATCGGCGCATCTGCCCGAGTCCGTCGACCTCGGGGTCCTGCTCGACAAGGTGCGCGTCCTCGCCGGAGTCGCTGTCACAGCATCGTCGACCTCGCCGGAGGCGGCAGCGGCGGCTACCGCGGACTATGGTGCGCCGCAGCCGGTGCAGGCAGCCTCCTACGGCGCACCGCAACCGGTGTCGGCTGCGGGCGAGTCGAGGCCCGTGAGCGCGCCGAAGGCGAGCTCCAGCGGCGTCCCGCATATCGACGACCTTCTCCGGCTGATGATCGACCGCGGCGGCTCCGACCTGCACATCAACGTAGGGAGCCCTCCGGGCGTCCGTCAGCGCGGTGAGCTCCTGCCGATCGAGGGTATGCGCCCACTCTCGCCGAAGGACACGCAGGAGATGATCCTGTCCATGCTCTCGGAGGAGCAGCGCAAGCGCTTCGAGGTCGAGCTGGAACTGGACTTCGCCTACAGCATCCCCGGGCTCTCCCGGTTCCGCGCCAACGTCTTGCAGCAGCGCAACTCGATGGGCGCGGTCTTCCGTGTCATCCCCCTGCGCATCCCGAGCATGGCCGACCTCAACTTGCCGAAGGTCTGCAAGTACCTTGCGGAGCGGCCTCGCGGGCTCGTGCTCGTAACGGGTCCGACCGGGTCGGGAAAGTCGACCACGCTGGCGGCGATGGTCGACCACATCAACGAGACGCGTGCGGTCCACATCATCACGATGGAGGACCCCATCGAGTTCATGCACAAGAACAAGAAGGCGTATGTGAACCAGCGCGAGGTGGGCGAGGACACCCATTCGTTCGCGTCGGCACTCAAGCGCGTCCTTCGTCAGGACCCCGATGTCATCCTCGTCGGCGAGATGCGCGACCTGGAGACGATCTCCGCGGCCATCACGGCGGCCGAGACCGGCCACCTAGTCTTCGCCACCCTGCACACCACGGGCGGTCCGGAGACCATCGACCGCGTCATCGACGTCTTTCCGCCACACCAGCAGCAGCAGGTCCGCATGCAGCTGTCGGGCACGCTCGAAGGTGTCCTCTCGCAGGTCCTGCTGCGCAGCACCGACGGGAAGAGCCGGGTCCTCGCCATGGAGATCATGCTCGGCATCCCGGCCATCTCCAACCTCATCCGGGAGGGTAAGACGCACCAGATGGCGACCATCATCCAAGGCGGCGCCCAGCTCGGCATGCAGACACTCGACCAGCATCTCAAGACGCTGCTCCAGGGCGGCAAGATCACGTACGAGGAAGCCATCGCGAAGGCGAAGGAGCCGCGCGAGCTGGCTGCCATGCTCGGCCGGAAGCTCTAGACCCCCTCCACGCCGGTCGGACCGTGGCTTCGCGCAGCACCGTCGAGGCGCTCCGTGCCCATTGCGGCCGGGGCGCCTTCGCTTGGGCATAATGGAGTGACACCGCACCGGGGGT
Organism: Coriobacteriia bacterium; assembly: GCA_030651905.1. Taxonomy (GTDB): domain Bacteria; phylum Actinomycetota; class Coriobacteriia; order Anaerosomatales; family PALSA-660; genus JANYAK01. The sequence goes on along the minus strand of JAUSBS010000082.1, from coordinate 45,938 downwards.
ACGGGCACGACCTCGGCGCGCAGCTGTGTGCGACCACAAAGGACGAGAGGATCCGATGGACACCGTTCGCGTGCGATGGGCGGGCAACCGTCAGTTCGTGGGATGGGACGCCTACGGGCACGGCATCGTCATGGATGCACGGCCTGAGAACAAGGGCGAAGGGACAGGCCCCAGGCCTGTCGAACTGGTGCTCTATGGCCTGGCGGCCTGCACCGCGATGGACATCGTGTCGGTGCTGGAGAAGAAGCGCATGCCGGCGTCGAGCCTCGAGATCGTCGTGAACGGGACCCAGCGCGAGGACGACTATCCGCACCACTATGAGGACATCGACATCTCCTACATCGTCAGCGGTCCAGGTGTGACCGAGGCGGCCGTAGCGCGCGCGATAGAGCTCTCCGAGGACAAGTACTGCGCGGTGAAGGGCATGTTCGGTCCTCAGGTGCGAGTGACGACGAGCTTCCGCGTGGTCGATGCCGCATCGACACCCGCCGAGGCGGCGGGGGAGTGAAGGCGAAGTCACCGTGCACGGCGCGTACCTGCGTCGTCATGCCGGTGTTCGATGAGGCGTCCACCATCGGGTGGGTGCTCGATGCGGTGCGCGAGCGGTACGACGGCTGGGTCGTCGTCGTGGACGACGGTTCGACGGACGGCACGGCGCAGATCGCGTCCGCGCGCAGCGATGTGCTGCTCGTGCGCCATGAGCAGAACCAGGGCTACGGTGCGTCACTGCGAAGCGGCTTCGCCGCGGCGCTCGAACTCGGTGCGGAGTCGATCATCACGATGGACTGCGACGGCCAGCACGAGCCTTCCCACATCGTGCAGTTCTGCGAGGAGCTCACCACGTGCGGCGCCGACATCGTGTCCGGGAGCCGCTACCTGCCGGGATCCGGCGCGGTCGGCCTGGTGCCGAGCGATCGGCAGGCGGTGAACCGGCGGGTGACCGAGGTCGTCAATGGCGTGACCGGCTGGAACCTCACCGACTCGTTCTGCGGGTTCAAGGCGTACAAGGCGGATGCCTTGAACCGCGTGCAGATCGACGAGCCCGGCTACGCCATGCCGCTCGAGTTCTGGGCGCGGGCGTGGGCCGCGGGGCTCACTGTGTGTGAGATGCCGGTCGAGCGGATCTACAACGACCACGATCGCTCATTCGGACAGGACCTGGACGATGCGGAGCGACGGTTCGCCTACTACATGGCGGTCTGGGAGCGTACTTTGGCCGAGGATCCGACCGGAGCGAAGGGCTGACGACGAGATGGCTGACGTGATCTGCTTCGGCGCGCACCCCGACGATGTCGAGATCGGGATGGGCGCCACTGCGGCGAAACTGGCTCGGTGCGGCCTCGACGTGCTCATCGTCGACCTCACCGACGGGGAGCCGACCCCGCGCGGTACTCATGAGACTCGCATGGTCGAAGCCGCGACATCAGCCGTTGCCCTCGGCGCTCGTCGTCTCACGCTCGATCTGCCGAACCGCGAGCTGTTCGACACCGTGGAGGCGCGCAAGAAGGTGGCCGAGGTGCTGCGCGCCGAGAGGCCTCGCATCGTCTTCGCACCGTATCCGATCGACGCGCACCCCGACCACATCGCGGCGTCGGCCATCATCGAGGCGGCCCGCTTCTACGCCAAGTTCGTCAAGACGGACATGGCCGGCGAGCCGCACTATCCGGCGAGGCTCTACCACTACTGGGCGGTCCACCTGCGGATCGTCGAGAGGCCGTCCTTCATCGTGGACGTCTCCGAGGACCTCGACGCGAAGATGGTCGCGCTGGCCGCGTACGAATCGCAGTTCACGACGAACGAGGCCAACGTGGGCATCCTGCCGTGGGTCCGCGTCCAGGCAGCATCGTGGGGCGCGCTCATCGGCACGGCCGCAGGCGAGCCGTTCTACGCCCGCGAGCAGATCGGAGTGCGCGACGTGAGGGACCTGCTCTAGGTGGCAAGCGTCAAGACCACGACGCCCGCCGGCCACGGCGAGGTGCTGACGAGTCCGGACTACGAGCAGTGGGCGGGGCTCGCCCGTGCCAACGCGGTCGCGGTCCGGGGGTGGGACTTCGACGTCTGCGGTCTGCCGGCCGCGGCGCTGAGGGACTCCGCGCGACGCGAGGCGCTCGCGCGCGCCGGCGAGTTCTCCGCGCGGCTCGGCGTCCCCGTGCGCGACACGCCGCACGAGCCCGGGATGATCGTCATGACGGGTCACCAGCCAGAGCTGTACCACCCGGGCGTGTGGGTCAAGGACTTCCTGCTGCAACGGCTCGCCGACGAGATCGGCGCCGCTGCTATCGACCTCGTGGTCGACTCAGACGGATTCGACGCGGTCGAGATCCACTCGCCGTGTTTCAAACCCGAGGTCCGAGTATGCCGCGCCTATCTCGCTGTGGGAACGACCGACGGATGCTTCGCATGCGCGCCGGTCCCTTCGGTGCCCGATCTCGAGCGGTTCTGCGAGGCCGGTGCGGAGCAAATCTCCTCACTGCCCGCTCCCGCTCTTGGTCATCACTTCGCCCTGTTCTGCGAGAAGCTGATGGCGGCGGCAGGTGACGCCGCCAACCTCGCGGAACTCGTGACGTTCGCGCGGCGGCGCTACGAGGCCTCCGCGAGTACGGACTACCTCGAGTTGCCCGTCACCTCCATGGCCCGCTCGCGCGCCTTCGCGACCCTGCTGGCGCACATCGCACGCGACGCGGTCGGCTTCGCGGCGGCCTACAACGACGCGCTGGCCGACTTCCGCGACCGCACCGGCACGCGCAACCCCGCCCAACCCTTCCCCGACCTGCGTATCGAGGGGGATCTCATCGAGCTGCCGGTGTGGCATCTGGCTGGTGCCCGGCGCACTGTATGGGCGCGGACCGGAGACGTGCCTGCGTTGGTGGTCGACGGCGAGATGCTGTGCGAGCTCGCCGATTGCGCGTCCGCGCCCGACACCGTGTTCGTGTCATCGCTCGTGCCGGCGCCGAAGGCGCTCATGCTGACGCTCTTCGCACGGCTGTTCGTCGCCGACTTCTTCATCCACGGCGTCGGCGGCGGGCGCTACGATTCCGTCACCGACGACGTGATCCGCCGCTACTTCGGCGTCGAGCCCCCGACCTTCGCCGTGGCGTCAATGACGATGTACCTGCCTCTCGGGGCGCGGGTCGTCACCGACACGGACATCGAGGCCGCCTCGATGGCGCTCAATCGCATGCGCCACAACCCGGACCAGGCGATCGACCAGGTCGAGTTCGACTCCTCCGACGAGCGGGGTCGCGCGCAGGGAGTGGCTGACGAGAAGGCACGCCTCATCGCAGCCATCGCGTCTCCCGGCGCCGACAAGAAGGCGCTCGGGCGAAGGATCCGCGAGGTCAACCAGGAGCTGGGCGATCTCATGGCGCCATACCGTCTGGTGCTGCAAGAGGAACTCGACGAGCTCCTCCGGATGCGGGAGGCTTCCGAGATACTGACAGACCGCACGTATCCCTTCTGCTACTGGAGTCCGTCCGAGGTGGCTGACAAGGCTCGATAGGCGACGCTGTCGCACATCGCGCCGCACCGGTGCTAGAATCCTGAACCACTCCGCTTCACGGAGCGCATCACCGCCAATGAAAGGAACTAGATCAATGGGCAAGCCTGTCGTCGATCCCGATCTGTGCACCGCCTGCGGCATCTGCGTTGACGAGTGCCCGACCAACGCCCTCGACCTCGGGGACGTGGCGGTTCTGGCCCGTCCGGACGACTGCTCCGAGTGCGGCACCTGCCAGGAGGTCTGCCCGAACGAGGCGATCGAGCTCAAGTAGCTCGTCTGAGTCTCGGCTCGGCGCGAACAAGAAGGGCCGGTCCCCGTGGGGGTCGGCCCTTCTTGTGTCTCGACGCCGGTCCGGTGCGCCGCGTCAGCCGCGCGGCCCCATGCTGTCGTTGATGTAGAACTTGGGCTCCTTGCCTTGAAGCAGGCCGATGAAGCGCTTGTGGTGGGCCCAGTAGACGATGACGCCCATGAGCAGGGCGAACGGCCAGTCCGGCGAGCCGAGCGCGAGCGCGCCGACCGGTAGCGACGCCGCGGCCGCGACCTGGCCGGCCATCATGTAGCGGGTGAGTGCGATCGTCGTCAGTCCCAGAACGACCACGACGGCGAAGTACCTCCAGTCGTATGCGAGCAGAGCTCCTGCGCCGGTCGCCAGCCCCTTGCCTGTGCGCGTGAAGTGCTTCTTCACGATCGCCATCCACATCGAGTAGTTATGGCCCAGTACCGCGCCGAGGACCGCGAGCATCGGCACGTAGAAGACCGGATTCGAGACCCACAACGAGCTGATCGAGCGCAGCGTCTCGCCCCAGGGCTGCCATGCGAACGCGAAAGCCGCAGCGGATGCTCCCGTGACCGCCAGCTTCGCGAGCAACGCCGGCACGAACCCCTTGATCATGTCCGCCAGCATGGCGACGGTGAACCAGCCCCAGGAGCCGGTGGTGCGCTTGACGTTCATGGCGCCGACGTTGCCCGTGCCGTGCGCCGCGACGTCTTCGCCCGTGACCCACTTCACGATGAGGTACGCCCACGGGATCGAGCCGATGGCGTACGACCCGGCCAGGGCGACGAGCGGCAGTGCCAGCGATGAACCGGTCACGTGGACTCCTTCGGGACGATGCATGTGATGGCGCCGGGCAGCATCGAGATCTCGTAGCGGCGCTCGAGCAGGACCTCGCCATCGATCTGAGCCGGCATCGGCCCCTCGGACTCAAGGACCAGCGAGGAGTGCCGGGACATGTGCACGACCTTCATCTCGGTGTGCTTGCCGGCGATCACGAACGGGAGGCGCCACAGCGCCTCGTGCAGCTTCAGCGGGTCGATCATGCACACCTCGAACAGCCCGTCGTCGGCGATGGCGTGAGGGCAGATCTGGAAGCCGCCTCCGTAGGTCGGACCGTTCGTGGCGGCAAGGATGAGGGTGCGCACGTGTGCGGGCTCCTCTCCATCGAACGCAAGGGAGATGTCGAACGCGTCGAGCTCGTTGAACAGCACGTGAAGCAGCGCCGTGAGGTAGAGCCACAGCCCGTCACGCTTCTTCGTGACCTTGTACTCCACCGCTTTGGCCGTGACCTTCGCATCGAGACCGGCGGCGAACGAGTTGTTGAAGTAGACGCCGTTGCAGACCCCGACGTCGAAGGCGCGGCGTCGGCCTGTCGAGAGCTCCAGGGCCGCTTGCGCCAGGTCGGTCGACACGCCGAGCGTGCGACGCGTGTCGTTGCCGGACCCGGTCGGCAGCAGGCCGAGAGTCGGTCGGGACTCGACAGGGTGTGCCATCAGGCCGTTGAGGACCTCGTGGACGGTGCCGTCGCCGCCGACCGCGACGATCACGTCGTAGCCCTGCGCTCCGGCGGCCAGCTCCGCGGCGTGACCGGGGTGTTCGGTGAGCACCGTGTCGTGTCCCACGCTGGCCAGCAGTTTCTCGATGACCGGTAGCAGGGCCTGCGTCTCCCCGTGGCGCGCAACCGGATTGACGATCAGCAGCATGCGCCCCTCGCTCATGGTCCCTCCATGTGCCGCGGCAATGGCGGCGTCGGGCCGTACGATGCTGAAAGCATAGTCGCAAACACCTGCGCGGGCGACACGCGCGTGCGCGGGCAAGTGGCATCGGCGCGCGCGCGTGTGCTACCGTACACCGGCGGCCCGCGAGGGCTGAGATCGTTTCCCGCCCTGTTAGCCCAGCGGATAGAGCGTCTGCCTCCGGAGCAGAAGGTCGCAGGTTCGAGTCCTGCACAGGGCACCATGGACACTCACGAGACGGTCCGGCACAGGCGCCGGGCCGTCGCGCGTTTCGGGGATAGTCGATGCAGTCGATCGAGAGAGAGGCTTCAAGCAGCCATGAAGCATGAGACGAAGCATGCCTACGTGTTCCCGGACCCCGCGGCGATGGTCACGGTCTCCGACGGAGCCGGCGGCGCCAACATCATCACGCTCGCTTGGGTCGGCATGGCCTCGTCCGACCCCCGGAGCATCACCATCGCGATCCGCCCCACACGCCATAGCCACGGACTGCTCGTCGCTGCCGGCGAGTTCTGCTTGAACATCCCCGGCGAGGAGCTCGTGCGCGAGACCGACTGGTGCGGCGTTCACTCAGGCCGGGACTTCGACAAGTGGACCGAGACGGGTCTCACGCCCGAGCCCTCCGTCCACATCGCCGCCCCGCGCATCACCCAGTGCCGCTACGCACTCGAGTGCACGGTCACCGAGACGGTACACATCGGCGTCCACGACCTGTTCGTTGCCCGCGTCGAAGGTGCGTACGCGGACCCAGCGATCCTGAACGACCGCGGTCACGTCGACTACACGCTCCTGCGCCCGATGGCCTACATGCCCGACCAGTACTGGTCCCTCGGTGAGCGCATCTACGGCTACGGCGACAGCAAGAAGGACCCCGCGGAGTAGGGTCTGGTCTGGGGTCTGGTCTGGGGTTTAATCTGGGGTTTGATCTGGGGTCTGGTCTGGGGTTCGGGGTCCGGGTTCGGGGCTTCGGGCTGAGTCGGAGTAGCGACACGCAGAAGAGTCCCCCCGGAGGGTCTCCCGAACATTCTGCAGGCGCGGTCTGTGCGCCGAAGCCGTTCGGGAGTGCCCTTCAGGGGGACTCTTCGTCAGGTGACGTCCTACTCCTCGGCCTTCTCCTTCTCGTGCAGCTCGATGACCTTCTTGGCGATCTCGAACGGCACCTCGGCGTACTCGCCGATCTCCAGTGCGTACGACCCGGTCCCATGCGACAGCGACCGCAAGGCCAACGCATAGCCGACGACCTCGGCGAACGGCACCGACGCCTTGATGGTCTGCTTCCCGCCCGAGCCCTCCATGCCGAGGATCTTGCCGCGCTTCGACGACATGTCGCCCATGACGTCGCCGGCGTAGTGTTCGGGCACCGTGATCGTGAGCAGCGCGATCGGCTCTAGGAGCACCATGTCCGCTTTCTCGGCGGCGGCGCGGAACCCGATCCGCGCGGCGGTCTTGAACGCCAGCTCCGAGCTGTCGACCGCGTGGTAGCTGCCGTCGTAGACGGCGACCTTCACATCGACGACGGGATAGCCGGCGAGCACGCCGTGGACCATCGTGTCCTGGATGCCCTTGTCGACGTGCGGGATGTACTGGCGGGGGATGCGGCCACCGACGATCTCGTCGAGGAACTCGTAGCCCTTGCCGGGGTTCGGCTCAAGGCGAAGCCATGCGTCACCGAACTGGCCGCTGCCGCCCGTCTGCTTCTTATGGCGGCCCTGGGCGGTCGCGACCTTGCGGATCGTCTCGCGGTACGGGATGCGCAGGTCGACGAGCTCGGTCTCGACGTTGAAGCGCGCCTTGAGCCGCTGCATGACCACGTCGATCTGCGTGTCTCCGAGAGCGGACAGCACGGTCTGATGTGTCTCGGCGTCGCGCTTGAGGCGCAAGGTCGGCTCTTCTTCGACGATCTTGTTGAGCCCGGTGCCGAGCTTGTCCTCATCGGCCTTGTTCTTCGCACGGATGGCGACGGCGAAGAGCGGCTCGGGAAGCGGCATGGGGGCGAAACGGACATCTCCCTTCGCCGAGAGGGTGTCGTTCGTGGCCGTCTCGAGCAGCTTCGGTAAGACGGCGATGTCGCCCGCCGGCACGGCGTCGACAGGAGTCGACTCCTTGCCGACGAGCTTGAGGACATGTGCGACGCGTTCCTTCTTGCCGGTGCGCGCGTTGACGAGTTCCGTGCCTGTCGACAGAGTCCCCGAGACGACCTTCACGAAGTTGAGCCGCCCCTGGTAGGGGTCGGAGAGCGTCTTGAACACGAAGGCCGAGACGGCGCCACTCGTGGAGAAGGGGACCTCGCCGCCATCTACGGTCGGCAAAGGCCCGTGGGCCGTGGGCTCAGGGAAGAACGAGACGATCTCGTCCATCAGGTCTTCGATGCCTTGGAGCTTGAGCGCGCTCCCGACGAAGACGGGGATGAAGATGCTCTGGGCGATGGCGAGCCCGAGCAGCTTCTCGAGGTCGGCTTGCGAGAGCGTCTCGCCCTCGAGGAACTTCTCCATGAGCGCCTCATCGGCCTCTGCCACGAGGTCGGTGAGCTTCTCACGGGCGGCTTCCACGGCGGCGGTGAACTCGGCCGGGATGTCGTCCATGTGCTCACCGTCGGCCTCGTGGTGGTAGGCCTTCATACGGATGATGTCGATGACGCCGTGGAACGAGGCCTCCGCGCCCATCGGCAGCTGCACGGCGCCGACGCGATGGCCGAACTGCGCTTCGAGCTTAGCCATGACGGCTTCGAAGTCGGCATGCTCCTTGTCCATGCGGTTCACGAAGACGGCCCGGGCGATACCCATCTCGCCGGCGATGTCCCAGAGCCGCTCGGTCTGGACCTGTGGACCTGAGACCGCATCGACGACGAAGAGCGCCATCTCGGCGGCCTCCATGCCGGCGATCGCGTCGCCCACGAAGTCGGCGTATCCGGGAGTGTCGATGACGTTGATCTTGACGCCCTTGTGCACCACCGGCGCCAGGGCGAGATTGATCGTCATCGTGCGCTTGAGCTCTTCCGGATCGTAGTCGAGGTTGGAGTGCCCACCCTCGACGGCGCCGAGGCGTTTCGTTTCCCCTGCCATGAAGAGCATCGCCTCGGCGAGAGAAGTCTTGCCCGCGCCCCCATGGCCGACCAGGACGACATTCCGGACCTTGTCGGTGCTTGGTGCTCCCATACGCGCCATCGCCTCCGGTTTCGAAGATGCGACAGGGCCGCACGGTGGCGGCCCCACGCGGTTCGCCGATGAGCCGTCCCGAGAGGGGTCCGGCCCGGGTCGGAGTCTATCACACGCCGCGCGCGTGACACGCGTGCGCGCGAGGGCGAGCGTATGCGCGGACAGGGCGTGCACGCGTATTGGCGACCCGTCGCGGCGGACTGGTACTATATGCGAGCCATGCACCGAACACGCCATCTTGCCGCTGTCGCGGCCCTCATGCTCACGCTGTTCGCCGTCGCCCTTTCAGGCTGCGGCGCGCAGCCGGTCGCGCCCGCGCCTGACGCCGCACCGCCCGCCGAGGGCGCCACCGCTGCACCCGTGCAGGGCGCTCTGCCGCTCCACACGTCGACCACCGCGGTCGTAGGCGACGAGCGCGCGATCCTCACGACGAGCAAGGGCGTCATCGAGTTCACCTTCTATCCGAAGAAGGCTCCCAACACGGTCGCGAGCATCATCGAACTCGCGCGCCAGGGCTTCTTCGACGGTACGAAGTTCCACAGGGTCGAGCCAGGTATCCTCATCCAGGGGGGCGATCCGCTCTCCCGCACGGACGACCCCGCTGTCGGCACCGGGGGACCTGAGTGGCGTCTCGCCGCCGAGTTCAGCGACGAGAAGCATGTGGAGGGTACTGTGGCGATGGCCCGTATGGCCGGCGACGAGGACTCCGCCAGTTCGCAGTTCTACATCGGGATCGTGCCGCTGCCGGGGCTCGACGGGCAGTACACGGTGATCGGCCGCGTCACCAAAGGCATGGACGTCGTCCGCTCGATCGCCGTGGGCGACGTCATCACGTCCGTAAAGATCGTGCACGGCTCCTAGGGGGCTTTCATGGACGAAGCGCGGCTGGCGAACGGCGACAAGGCGTATGCGGCGGGCGATTGGCGTGCTGCTGCCCGTGAGTACCTGGCTGCGGTCCACGACGGACCCGCGGAGGGTACGGGCCGCGCCTACCACATGGCCGGCAACGCGCTCATCAAGCTCCGCCGCAACTCCGACGCCTCGACGGTATACGGGCACGGACTCAAGGACGAGTCGTACGACAAGCGCGCGGTCGTCTTCACCAACCTGGGCGCCGCGCTCGCCGCGGACGCGCGCTACAGCGATTCCGTCGAGGCGTATCGAGCGGCTATCGACGAGCCCGGCAACGATGCGCCATGGAAGGCACAGCAGGGGCTGGCCGGAGCGCTCTTCGACATGGGTCGCTACGACGAAGCGTGTCAGGCGTATCGCGAGGCGACGTGGGCGCAGGGCAACCCGGACCCGGGTCGCGCACTCAACAACCTCGGCATGTGTTTCATGGCGCTGGGCAAGCCCGAGGACGCCATCGAGGCGTACAAGGCGGCCGTGAACGTCGCGGGATACGCGGCGAAGGGCCGGGCCTCCGCGAATCTGGGTCTGGCATACGCCGCTATGGGATTCGGCGACGAGGCGCTCCGCGCGCTGGAGGCCGCTCGCGAGGAGCACGGCTACGAACTCACCGGAGCCGCGCTCGCGGCCTATGAGGCGGCGAAGGCCACGAGCGGTCCGCTTCCCGGACCCGAGAAGGTGGAGGGGTGGAGCACGGGCGAGCTCCCGCCCGTGGCGGACGACACCGTCGGCGGCACGCCGTGGGTCGCATCCGGGCCCTTCATCGCGCCCGTGGTCGACGAGGAGGAAGCGACCTTCTTCACGCGTACCGAGGACGAGGCGCGCGTGGCAGGCAAACAGGCGGCGAAGGACGAGCGCCGCGCCAAGACCACCAGGCCGGGTCTTGCATTGAGGATCGGGATCGCGGTCCTCGTGGTCGTACTCGTGCTCGGCGGTGTCGTGGCCGCGTGGTATCTCGGCGTCGGATACCCGACGCAGAGCGCGACCGTCTCCGGGATGGTCGATGCCTACAAGGCAGGTTCGGACTACGCGAGCTACTGGGTGGCCGTGCCCCAGACGGACATCAAACAGGAGATGCGGTTGCTGCCCGCGCGATTCGATTCGTACACGGTCGATCGGGTCGACGGTGGCCCGACCACGTCCGCGGCCCGGATCGTCATACGACTGCAGAAGAACGCCACGCTGACCTACCAGATCTCCCTCGTGCGCGAGGGAGTGGGCTGGAAGGTCAACGGCATCACCAACGACTGGCGCTCCACCGGCGGTGGCTCATAAGCGGCGCCGTCTTCCCGGCATGGTCGGCGGGCCGATCCCAAGTGCTATGCAGGGATGCGCGGCCCGAGGTAGAACGCACCCACACACACACGAAGGAGTACTGACATGGACCAGCGCACGTATGTCATGGTCAAGCCCGATGCGGTGGCTCGCGGCCTCATCGCCCAGATCATCCAGCGCTTCGAGGACACCGGCCTTGTCATCGAGCGTCTCGAGCTGGGTATGGTCACGCGCGATCAAGCCGCGGCGAACTACGCCGAGCACGAGGGCAAGCCGTTCTACGAGGGACTGATCGACTACATCACGAGCGGACCCGTCGTGAAGATGGTGCTCCGCGGCCCCGAGTCGGTCATGGTCGTCCGCAAGCTCATGGGCGCCACGAACCCACGCGACGCCGCCCCGGGCACCATCCGGGGTGACTACGGACTCGTGCTCGACGCCAACGTCGTGCACGGGTCGGACTCGCCGGAGAGCGCGAAGCGAGAGATCGCGATCTTCTTCGGGGAGTGACAAGCTCGTAAGACGCGGCCCCGCTCCAAGCGGGGCCGCGGCGCATCAGGCCGTATGTGAGACCTGTGCCAGGGCCACCCGGGAGGGCGGCGGGATAAGGGGGTAGCGTTTGTTCTTCCGAGTCATAGCCAAGGACCGGCTGCCGGACCTGGTCCGCGGGCTGTCCACCGAGTTCGAGGTGGTCGGCCCCGTTGCGAAGGGCGAGAAGTTCGTGCTCGCGCCCATCGAGGATCCGGCTTCGTTGCGGCTCGACTACGACACGACGGTCCTGCCGCCGAAGAAGTGGTTCTTCCCCCCCGAAGAGACGATCATGCGCTTCCGCGTGGCCGACAACGAGGTCGTGGACGATGAGGTCTACGCGCCGCCGAGGGTGTTGTTCGGACTGCACCCCTGTGACGTGAACAGCCTGCTGCTCATGGACAACGTCTTCTTCGGGAAGTACGTGGACCCGTACTACAGGGCGCGCCGCGAGAACACGCTGATCGTGGGCGTCTCGTGCACGCCATCGGACACCTGCTTCTGCAACGCCTGGGGCACGGACGAGACACACTGGGGCTTCGACATCTTCCTCTCCGACATCGGGGACAGCTACTTCGCCTCGATCCGCTCGGTGAAGGGCGCTGAGCTCGTCGATCGCCATGTCGAGTCACGCGACATCACGGACGAGGACACGCGCCTCTTCCAGGAGCGCACCGCCGCGTTCAAGGCCGCGTTCAGCAACGATGTGGACACCTCCCAGCTCCCACTGCTGCTCGACGCGAAGTTCGACAGCCCGATCTGGGAGGCGTTCGGCGAGAAGTGTCTGGCATGCGGCGCCTGCTCGATGGTGTGCCCGACCTGCTACTGCTTCGACGTGCACGACGAACTCGAGGCGGACCAGCAGCACGGGCGACGGGTCCGCACCTGGGACAGCTGCCAGTTCAAGGAGTTCGCGGCCGTCGCGCACGGGCAGAACTTCCGCGACACGCGCGCCAGCCGAGTGAAATACCGCTACTACCACAAGCAGTGGGGGTACCTGAGCAAGTTCGAGCGTGTGCTGTGCGTCGGCTGCGGCCGCTGCGCACGCGCATGCAAGGCGAACATCAACCCCGTCCGGGTCGTCGAGGCGCTGCAGACAGGTGTGGTGGACTAGATGGACACGATCATGCGAGGCACTCACGTGAGCGGCGCCGTTCCCGAGAGCACCGTGAACCCGTACCGTCCCTGGCCGGCGCGCATCACCTCGATCATGGACCTGACACCGCAGGAGAAGCTCTTCGAACTGCGGCTCATCGATTCGGATGCTCGCGAAGCCTTCGACTTCTCGGCCGGCCAGTTCGTCGAGCTATCGGTGTTCGGTGTGGGCGAGGCGCCCATCTCGATCTCGAGCGCCCCGTCGAAGCAGGGCTTCATCGAGCTGTGCGTGCGCAACGCCGGCGACGTGACCGGTGCGCTCCACCGTAAGCAGTGCGGCGACATCGTCGGGCTTCGCGGCCCGTTCGGCCGCGGCTTCCCGTTCGAGGAGATGAAGGGTCACGACGTACTCCTGGTGGCTGGCGGCCTCGGCATCGCGCCGCTCAAGAGCCTCATCAACCACATCCATGACGATCGCCACGATTTCGGCAAGGTGACCATCCTCTACGGCGCGAAGAAGCCCGACGAGGTGTTGTTCCGCTACCAGTTCGACATGTGGCAGCACCGTGACGACTTCGATCTGATGCTCACCGTCGACCAGCCTGACGACACGTGGGAGGGCGAGGTCGGCCTCGTCACAAGGCTGTTCGACAAGATCGACGTGGACCCCGAGAACACCTACGGAGCCATCTGTGGCCCGCCCGTCATGTACAAGTACGTGATCGCGGAGATGCGCAAGAAGGCCATGGACGTCGATCGCATCTACGTGAGTTTCGAGCGCCGCATGAAGTGCGGGATCGGAAAGTGCGGACACTGCGGTGTCGGCCACCAGTACGCATGCGTGGACGGCCCGGTCTTCAACTACTGGGAAGCCATGAACCTGCAGGAGGCGATCTAGATGGCACCGCGAGTCGTCGTCGTGTCCCTCGCTTCCGATTTCGGGTGCCAGGTGCAGCTCACGAACATGGAGGACGACCTGCTCGACGTCCTCGGGTTGATGGATCTGACCTACTGGCAACTCGCCAGCAGCGGTCACATGCCGGACGCGTACGATGTCGCCATCATCGAAGGCGCCGTCACCACCACCGAACACGTCGAGCTTCTCAAGGACGTTCGCTCGAAGGCGGCCGCCGTCGTCGCGATCGGCACCTGCGCCGTGACCGGTGGCATCCCGGCGCTGGCCAACACCGCCGGCCTCGAGACGCGCTACGCGACGGTCTACGGAGGCGGCGTGGCCGTGGCTCCGGGCCGCATCGCGCCCGCGCCGATCGACTCGATCATCGACGTGGACTACCACGTACCGGGCTGCCCCATCGACACGGCGGAGTTCCTTCGAGGTCTCTCCCGCGTCCTGCAGGGCCTGTCCGACCACATGCCGGACCAGATGATGTGCGCGTCGTGCAAGGTCTCGGAGAACGCCTGCTTCCTCGAGGTCGGGACCGTGTGCCTCGGACTCGTGACGCGCGCAGGCTGCAAAGCGAAGTGTCCCTCGCTCGGCCGCCCGTGCACCGGCTGTCGCGGCATCGCGCCCGATGCCAATCTCGCCTCTGCTCGTGAGGTGTTCGCCCGGTACGGCTGCGACCCGGCATCACTCGCGTCGTCGCTACTCGTCTACAACACCGCCGCGGAGGTGACTGCGTAAGATGGCTGACCTGACTGTCGAGCACGTGGCGCGTATCGAGGGCCACGGCAACATCTCCGTCTCTGTCGAGAACGGCGTCGTCTCCTCGATCCGTATGGACGTCGTCGAGCCCGCCCGCTTCTTCGAGTCCATGGTGGTCGGACGCAGGTTCGACGAGGCGCCGCTCATCACCAGCCGCATCTGCGGGATCTGTTCGCCCAACCACGCGGTCACCTCGATCAAGGCGATCGAGTCCGCGCTGGGCGTGGAGGTCTCGGAGCGCACGAAGCTGCTGCGCAAACTGCTCGTGTACGGCTCGTACCTGCAGAACCACGCGACGCACTTGTACGTGTTCGCCGCGCCGGACTTCGTCGGGCTGCCGAGCGTCTTCCCGCTGGCCGCCACGCACCCCGACATCGTCGCGCGCGCGCTCAAGATCAAGAAGCTCGGCAACGAGCTGTGCAACCTCGTGGGCGGACGATCAGTCCACCCCGTGACCGCGGTGATCGGCGGCTTCACGGCCGAACCCGATCCCCGCAAGCTCGAGGCGTTCCGCGAGATGCTGCTCGACATCGCGCCCGACGCGGTCTCGACCGTCGAGTTGTTCGCGTCCTTCGAGGTGCCCGCGTTCGACACCGCCGGCGAGATGCTGGCGCTGTCCTCGACGGACGACTACGCCATCTACGAGGGCGAGATCGCCGCTCTCGACGCCGGATGGAGGCGGCCGGTCTCCGACTACCGCGAGGTCATCACCGAGTCGATCGTCGGGCACAGCAACGCGAAGCACACCATGGTGGCGGGCATGCCGATCATCGTGGGCGCGCTCCCGCGGCTCAACATCAACGCCGGTTCGCTCAGCGCCGCGGGACGGGACGCTCTCGCAAAGGCCGGGCTCACCATGCCCTCGCGCAACCCGTTCCACACGCATCTGGCACAGGCCGTCGAACTCGTCGACGCCGCCGAGCGCTGCGCCGGCTACATCGGACGCCTGCTCGAGATGGGCGGCTCGTCGGCGCCGGTGCCGTTCAAGATCCAAGCGGGCGAGGGCGCCGGTGCGACCGAGGCGCCTCGCGGGACGCTGTACCACGGCTACGGGATCGATGACGACGGGTTCATCACGCGCGGCGACGTCATCACGCCGACAGCCCAGAACCTGGCGAACCTGGACGCGGATATGCGCGCGTTCGCTCCGACGATCGCCGACCGTCCCCGCGACGAGTTCATCCTGCTCATCGAGCAGCTCGTTCGCGCGTACGACCCGTGCATGTCCTGCGCGGTGCACTAGCGGGAAACGTGTCGTGCATACTCGGCGCTCACTGCGCATACTGCGCGGTGAGCGCCGCCGCTGTTGATGAGAGCACGAACGAGTTAGGGGTGAGGGAGTGAGGATCCGTCCGTTCGCCGGTGGGACCCATCCACCGGATCGCAAGGAGGGTACGGCCGGGCGCGCCGTGCGTCCCGGGCCTGTGCCCGACCGCATCGTGCTGCCAATGAGCCAGCACCTCGGTGCGCCATGTACTCCGTTGGTCGCGAAGGGTGATCGCGTCGCCCGCGGCCAGGTCGTCGGCGACGTCGAGGCGCTCATCAGCGCGCCGGTCCACAGTCCGGTCAGCGGAGAGGTCACCGATGTCGGGCCTGTGCTCACGCCGGGCGGCGTCCGCGCGATGGCTGTCACCATCGCACCCGATGCCGAGCAGGACCTCACCACGTGGGTGCCGATCCAGGCGCCTCGCGACGATGTGCGCGCGACCGTGCGTGCGGCCGGGATCGTCGGCCTCGGTGGCGCGGCCTTCCCGACTGCGGTCAAGCTCAGCCCGCCGAAGCAGTTCACGATCGACACGGTCGTCATCAACGGGTGCGAATGCGAGCCGTATCTCACGTGTGACCATCGCGTCATGCTCGAGCGCGCGGCCGACGTCATCGCCGGAGTCGGCCTCATAGCCGCTGCGGTCGGTGCGAAGGCCGTGTTCATAGGCGTCGAGGACAACAAGCCCGACGCGATAGCGGCGCTCCGGGCGGCGACCAACGGCGCCGAGGTCGAGGTCGTCGCACTCAAGACCCACTACCCGCAGGGTGCGGAGAAGCAGCTGATCTGGGCTGTCACCGGCCGCGCCGTTCCGCGCGGTCAGCTCCCCGCGGCGATAGGCGTGCTCGTCCACAACGTCGGGACCGCCGTCGCGGTGCTCGAGGCTGTCGAGTTGCGAAAGCCGCTCATGGAGCGCGTCATGACCATCGCGGGTGCCGTGGGCGATCCATCGAACTTCCTCGCTCTGATCGGCACGCCGATCGAGACGCTGGTCGAGGCGGCCGGCGGTCTGCTACCGGACGCGGGCCGCGTGATCGCGGGCGGACCGATGACCGGTGCCGCGCTGGCGTCGCTGGACGTGCCGGTCGTGAAGGGCACCTCGGGCGTTGTCGCGCTCACGGAGAACGAGTCCGCGCCTGTCGTCGATGGCGACCAGGCCTGCATCCGCTGCGGCCGATGCGTCGAGGCCTGCCCGATGAACCTGCATCCGTTCGCGATCGCCAGCCACGCCGACCGTCGTATGTGGAACGGGGTGGAGCGCTTCAATGCGCTCGACTGCATCGAGTGTGGCTGCTGCAGCTACGTCTGTCCGACCCGCCGCCCGCTCGTACAGCTGATCAAGGTCGGCAAGGCGGCCCTGATGGCGAAGGGGGTGAAGTGAGTTGAGCGACGCCACACAAGAGTCTGCCTCCGCCCCTGTGCATACGCGCGTGGTCGCACCTGCTCCGCACATCGCAGCGGCACTGACCTGTCCGCAGATCATGCTATGGGTCATCGCGGCGCTTCTTCCCGCGGCCCTCTGGGCGGTCTGGAACATGGGCACCCCGGCGATCATCACATTCGTCGCCAGCATCGGCTCATGCGTGCTCACGGAGTTCGCGTGGAACGCCATGATGAAGCGCAAGCAGACGATCGGCGACCTTTCGGCCATCGTCACCGGCATGCTCCTCGCGATGTCCGTGCCGCCGCGCACCCCTTGGTGGATATGCATGGTCGGCGGCATCGTGGCCATCGGCCTGGCCAAGATGCTCTTCGGCGGGCTGGGCTTCAACCTCTTCAACCCGGCGCTTGTCGGTCGCGCGGTCGTCATGATGTCGTGGCTCGGCGTCATGTCCGAGGTCAAGCCATACGCCGGCGGCTGGTTCAACGCGCTGTCCGTGCCGGCCTCGGGCAAGCTCGACGCGATCAACGGCGCCACCCGTCTGGCGATCGCGACCGCGGATCGCGCGGCACAAGGTGGCTACGGGTTCGACCTTGCGAAGCAGTTCGGACCGCTTCTGTTCAAGAACCTGGAAGGCTCACTCGGTGAGGTCTCGGCCGGGCTGCTCATCCTCGGTGGCCTCGTGCTCATCGTGCGCGGCATCATCGACTGGCGCATCCCTGTCGGCTACATCGGCTCGGTCGCCTTGCTCTCGTGGGCGTTCGGTTCCGATCCGATCTTCAACGTGCTCGCGGGCGGCGTGCTCCTCGGTGCGTTCTTCATGGCCACCGACTACGTCACGTCGCCCATAACCAAGAACGGCCGGCTCGTCTTCGGTATCGGTTGCGGTGTGTTCAACATCGTGACGCGCTTCTTCGGACCGATGCCCGAGACCACGACGTTCGCCATCCTGTTCATGAACGGGCTCGCGCCGCTCATCGACCGCATGTTCATGCCCAAGCCGTTCGGGCACATCAAGCCTGCGAAGGCGGTGAAGGCGAATGCTTAAGCTCTACATGCGGCTCGGGATACCGGTCCTCGTGGTCTGTATCGTCGCGGCGGCGGGACTCGCCGTCACGTACGCCGTCACGAAGGACCGCATCGCGGCCCAGGACCGGGAGGCGAAGGCGAGATCGCTGCGCATCGTACTCGCGGACGCGACGACCTTTGCGGAGATCGATGCGAAGAAGGACGCCGCGGCCTACGAGAAGGCGGCGTCGGCTGCGGGCGACACCCGCGTCGATGGCCTGTATCGCGCGCTCGACGGCTCCGGTGCCCAGGTCGGATGGGGCGTTCTAGTGGCGCCTCGCGGCTATGGTGGCCCGATATCGATGGCGGTAGGAGTGGATAGGAACGGGAAAGTCACGGGCGCTACGATCATCTCCATGAACGAGACGCCGGGTCTGGGAACGAAGGTCCTCACCCAGGTGGACTGGCTTCCGCGCTTCGTGGGACTCGACACGGCGACGGGCGCTGACTCGGTGCGCAAGGTCGATACGATCATGGGGGCGACCAAGACGTCGAGGGGCGTTCGCAACGGCGTCGGAGCGGCAGCGGCGATCTATGCCGACGTGCTCAAGAGCATGGAAGGAGGTGCCGGGCAGTGAAGCAATGGATGAAGGTCCTCAAGAACGGCCTGTCGTTCGAGAACCCCTTGACCGTGCTCATGATCGGGCTGTGCTCGGTCCTCGCGGTCTCGAGCCGTGCAGAAGGATCGTTCTTCATGGGGGTCGCGGTCATGTTCGTCCTCGTGATGAGCAACGTGATCATCGCGGCCATCAGACACCTCATCCCCGAGGAGGTACGGATCCCGATCTTCATCGTGATCATCGCCTCGTTCGTCACGATCGTGGATCTCGTCATGAAGGCGTATCTGCCCAGCGTGTACTCGTTCCTCGGCGTGTGGATCCCTCTGATCGTGGTCAACTGCATCGTGCTCGGGCGCGCCGAGGCCTTCGCGTACCACAACCGGGTGTGGCTCTCGGTCGCCGACGGTATCGGCATGGGGCTCGGCTACACGATCATCATCACGGCGCTCGCGGCCTTCCGTGAACTGTTCGGCGGCGGGCAGATCGTCTTCCTCAAGATGACCCTCGTGACGCTGCCCGCCTTCTATCGCCCGCCCAACATCCTGCTCCTGTTCCCCGGAGCCTTCATGCTGTTCGGACTGATCGTCGCGGGCTCGCAGGCTCTGAACCGTCGAATGGCCGCCAAGCAGGCCGCGGCCCACGCCTCGGTGAAGGAGGCGATGTGACGTGAGCTCTCTCTCGCAGCTGATGCTCCTGTTCGTGGGCGCCGCTCTCGTCAACAACATCCTTCTGACGCGCTTCATCGCCCTGTGCAGCTTCTTCGGCATCTCCAACGACATGCACACGTCGATCGGCATGAGCCTCGCCGTCATCTTCGTCATGATGATGGCCTCCACCGCGACGTGGCTCTTCTACTACTTCCTGCTCAAGCCGCTCGGGGTGGGGGAGTTCCTCTACATCCCGGCGTTCATCCTCGTCATCGCGGCGCTGGTGCAGTTCGTCGAGATGTACCTGCGCAAGTACAGCCCGGCGCTCTATCGCGCGATGGGCATCTTCCTGCCGCTCATCACCACGAACTGCGCCGTGCTCGCGGCCGCCACCGAGGCGGTCAAGCCGGGCTTCTTCAAGATGAACATGGTGTACGACTTCACGCTCGGCGAGAACCTGATCTACACGCTCGGTGTGGCCTGCGGCTACGGTTTCGCGTTGCTGTCGTTCACGGCCATGCGTGAGCGTCTTGACCTGGCGCCGGTTCCCGAGTGGCTCAAGGGGACCCCGATGGCGTTCATCACGGCAGGGCTGCTCTCGCTCGGCTACATGGGTCTCGGCTCGCTCTTCGGGCTCTAAGGGAGGAGGCGCGAATGGACGTAGTACTCATCTTGAAGGCCGTCGGCGCGCTGAGCCTCATCGGCGCCGTCTCGGCGATCCTGCTCGGCACAGCCGCGCAGAAGTTCCACGTCGACGTCGATCCGAAGGTCCAGCGGGTGCTCGACGCCCTGCCCGGTGCGAACTGTGGCGCCTGTGGGAATCCGAGCTGCTTCGGCGCAGCCGAGGGCATCGCCGAGGGCCGCTTGCCCGTCACCACGTGCATCGCGGGTGGTCAGGAGGTCGCCGACGCTATCGCGGAGGCGATGGGCCAGGACGCATGCGCCGTGGCCGCCGTCACGTCGTGCCGTCACTGCGGCGGGGGCACGAACGCGAAGCTCGCGTACGCGTACGGCGGGGTCCGCTCCTGCAACGCCGCGTCGAAGCTCGCCGGTGGCAGCCTGCTGTGCCCGTACGGCTGCCTGGGCTACGGCGACTGCGTGCGGGCATGTCCCTTCGACGCGATGTCGCTCGATGAGCGCGGGTTGCCCATCGTCGACCTCGTGAAGTGCACCGGCTGCGGCATCTGTGTCACCGAGTGTCCGCGGGGGAAGTCCGGCAACCTGCTCGAACTCATCCCCGTGACCGGCACCGTCGCGGTCCGCTGCAGCTCGCGCGACAAGATCAAGGCGCGCCGGGACTCCTGCACCATGTCGTGCATCGCATGCAAGAAGTGCGAGAAGGCGTGCCCGTCCGACGCCATCCACGTGATCGACATGCTGGCGGTCGTCGACTACGAGAAGTGCACGGCGTGTCTCTCGTGCGTGGCGGTCTGTCCTCAGAACTGTATCGACGTGACGGGGCGTGCCTCGAAGCAGCCTGCCGCCGTCACCGACGGCGCGGCCGGCTCGTTCGCCGGGTTCGCGCCAACGCTCGCGACCGTTGCACTGGAGGAGGCCGACGAGGCGTGACACGCGGCGATCGGCTCGTGGTGGCGGGGGTACTGGCGCTGGCTGCGCTCGCGTGGCCGGCCACGTATCTCGCTGCCGCGGGCCGGGCGGACGTGGCGGTCGTGACCGGACCGGGGGGCACGTCTCAGATCGCTCTGCGCCCCGATCGGACGCTGGAGATCGAGGGTGCCCGCGGTCCACTCACACTGAGGGTGCGCGATGGTGCGGTCAGTGTGCTCGATGCGCCGTGTCCGGACCGGCTGTGCGTCCATCAGGGACAGGTCTGCGCCGCCGGTGCGGCTCTCGTGTGCGTCCCCAACGGGGTCTCCGTCCGCGTGGGGGGAGGCTCCGATGCGCTCGACGCCGTCATCCGCTAGGAGCTGGGCACCTCGCGTGGTCGCCGTCGCCGGGTTGCTCGTCGCGCTTGGCGCCGTGCTCGGGCTGGTCGAGAGCGCGCTTCTGCCACCACTGCCGGTACCGGGTGTACGGATCGGCATCGCCAACATAGCCGTGGTCTTCGCGCTCGCGCTGCTCGGTCCGCGCAAAGCGCTCGCGGTCAGCGTCCTGCGCGTGGTCGTGGTCGGCATCGCCGCAGGGACGCTCGGCGGTCCGTCGCTCGTGCTCGCGCTCGCGGGCGCGCTCGGCGCGTGGGCCGTGATGGCTGCGCTCTCGACCCGCGGATCCCGCTTCAGCGTCGTCGGCTGGTCGGTCGCGGGAGCCGCGGCCCACGTCGTCGGTCAACTGATCGCGGCGAGCGTGCTGACCGGGTCGCCGGCACCACTCCTGTTCGCTCCCGTCTCGCTCGCGCTCGCGCTCGTCTGTGGGCTGTCGGTCGGTCTTGCCGCTCGTCTCCTGCTTCTTCGCCTTCCCCTCGCCGTGAACGTGGAGGTCCGGGGCTCGTAGGGGAAGGGCGGCGCTCGTGGCGCCAAGGATGCTGGTCTGTCGCGACGCACTGCGTGATGTCGTGCTGTGTGGCCGGGCGGAATCGCTCTCCGACGCCGCGCTCGTCGGCGTGCTGGTGGCGGAGTGCTCGGAGGACGCCGGGCGCGCGGTGCTGGATGCGCATCCGATCCCGGACGGCTTCTGGCGACTCACCGCCGAGGACCTGATGCTGCTCCCGGGCGTCGGACCCGCGGGGGCGGCGAGGCTGCTCGCGTGCCTCGAGATGAGCCGCCGCGCATCATCGTGGCCCGCCGCCAGCCGGCCTGTCGTGTCGACCGCCGAGGACGTCGTAGCACTGTGCGCCACGCAGATGCGCGGTCTTGATCGCGAGCACTTCTGGGCGCTGGCGCTCAACACGAAGAACCAGTTGCTGCGCATGGTCGAGATATCGGTGGGAAGCCTCAACGCGTCGATCGTCCATCCCCGTGAGCTGTACAAGGAGGCCGTGCGGCTCTCGGCGGCGTCGGTGGTGGTCGTGCACAACCATCCGAGCGGCGACCCGACGCCGTCTGGTGCGGATGTCCAGCTCACCCGGCGACTCGTCAGGGCAGGAGAGGTGCTCGGCATAGAGCTGCTCGACCACGTCGTCATCGGTGACGGTGGCAGCTTCGCGTCGATCCGCGAGATGGGTGCGATGTAGAGACTCCACACCCACCCGCAGGCCGCTGACGTGCGCGGTCACCGTGCTCCTGTTAGACTTGACCGGGTTCGGACCACCCTCCGGGCCGTTCTTTGCGTGCCGCCGACCCGATGCCGCGCAGGCGCGGCAAGTATGCTTGTCTTCACGCTCACACCCGGGCGCACGCGCGTCCGCGAAAGGAACACCGTGTCGCTGATCGACATGTTCTTCAACTCGTGGGGCTCCGACATGGCCGTCGACCTCGGGACCGCGAACACGCTCGTCTCGGTGCGCGGCCGCGGGATCGTGCTCATCGAGCCGTCGGTCGTCGCCGTCGAGAAGGACTCCAAGCGTGTCTTGGCGGTCGGCATCGAGGCGAAGCGCATGCTGGGTCGCACGCCGGGTTCGATCGTCGCCATCCGCCCGCTCAAGGACGGCGTCATCGCCGACTTCGAGGTCACCGAGGCGATGCTTCGCTACTTCATCAACAAGACGCGCGTGAAGCGCTTCCCATGGCAGCCCAAGCCCCGCGTGGTCGTCTGCGTCCCGTCGGGCGTGACCGAGGTCGAGAAGCGCGCCGTCTTCGAGGCGACGATGCAGGCCGGTGCGCGTCAGGCGTTCCTCATCGAGGAGCCGATGGCCGCCGCGATCGGTGCGGGGTTGCCGATCCAGGAGCCGACCGGGAACATGGTCGTCGACGTCGGGGGCGGTACCACGGAAGTCGCGGTCATCTCGCTGGGGGGCATCGTGGTCGCCCAGTCGATCCGCATCGGCGGGGACGAGTTCGACGAGGCGATCGTCGCCCACGTGAAGCGCGAGTACAACGTACTCATCGGCGAGCGCACGGCCGAGGAGATCAAGTTCGAGATCGGTTCGGCCTTCCCGCTCGCGGACGAGTTGGACGTCGAAGTCAGAGGTCGGGACCTTTCGACCGGGCTGCCCCGTACCCTGCAGATCTCCTCCGAGGAGATCCGCGTGGCTGTCGAGGAGCCCACCGGCGCGATCATCCAGGCGGTCAAGGACACGCTCGAAGAGACGCCGCCCGAGCTCGCCAGCGACATCATGGAGTACGGCGTCGTTCTCACGGGCGGCGGGGCCCTGCTCAAAGGACTCGACGATCGCCTCAAGTCCGAGACCGGCATCCCGGTGCACGTCTCGGAGAACGCACTCATCAACGTCGTTCTCGGGTCAGCCATGGCCCTCGAGGAGATCGACGTCCTCAAGAAGGTCCTGACCGTCTCCCGGTAGCGCACCATCACGCGTGTGCGGGGACGGCTTCGGACGGTCGGGCGGTGCATGACACGATGAAACGACTGGAGATCGACGTGAGTCCGGGGTCCGGCCGGCCCCTGCTCCTCGTCGCCTTGATCGTCGCATCGCTCGTCATCACGACGGTCTGGTACCGCGAGGGTGTCAACGGCCCGCTCCATGGCACTCGTCGCTTCGTCCTCGCGGTAGGAACGCCGTTCGCGGCGGCCGGATCGTGGGTGACCACCCCTCTGCGCGCGACGGCGGGATATCTCTCGGACAGCGCCGTGTCGCGCGACGAGTACCTGGCCGTGAAGAGCCAGAACGACAAGCTCAAGGCACGCCTCGCCACGCTGGAGGAGGCGAAGCTGGAGAACGAGCGTATCCGCGAGCTGGTCAAGTTCGCGCAGGCTCAGGACTACCAGACGATCGGCGCACGCGTCATCGGGCGCCCGGCCGATTCGTGGGAGCGCTCGATCCTCGTCGACCGCGGATCGCGCGACGGGGTCAAACTCGGCGCTGCGGTCATCGCGGCCGGCGGTCTCGTCGGGCAGGTCGTGGAGGTCACGGCTGGAAGCTCGAAGGTCCGTCTCATCACCGATGCCGGCTCCGGAGTCGCCGTTCTGATCCAGCGGACCCGTGGCGAAGGTGTCGTTCGCGGTTCGGTCGAGGGCAAGCTCAATCTCGACTTCGTGGCGAAGGAGAAGATCCCGGCCAAGGCTGACGTGCTGGTGACATCAGGGATGGGCGGCGCTTTTCCGAAGGGCGTCGTGGTCGGCGAGGTCACCGAGGTCGCGGCCCCCCAAGCGGACCTCTTCCCGCGGGTCACCGCCGTCTCCCGGGTCGCGATCGACCGCATCGAGGAGGTCCTGGTGCTCATCGGCCTGGCCCCCGAACTGCAGGCTGGAGCCGCCGAATGAGCCGCACGCTGATCACCGGACTGGCGCTGCTCGCGGCCGTCGTCCTGCAAGTCTCCGTCGCACCGCAGCTCGCGGTCTTCGGCGTCGTCCCGAACTTCGTGTTCCTCGTGGTCGTCACACTCGCGCTCCTTGAAGGGCCTGTCACCGGCTGCGTGGCGGGCTTCATCGGAGGCCTGCTCTTCGACCTGCTCGGGGCCTCGGTCGTCGGGCCCTACGCGCTCGTGTTCTGCGTCGCGGGCTACACGGCGGGGCTCATGAACGCGCACATGTTCGCCGAGGGGTGGCTGCTGCCGGTCTCCGTCGTCTTCATCGCGAGTGTGGGCGCTGAGATCACGTACGGGATCATCATGGCGGTCCTCGATATCGGACTGCCGTTCTGGTCGGCGCTCGTCCGCATCATGCTTCCCGGCGCGGTCTACAACACCGTGCTCGCCGTGCTGCTGTATCCGCTCATGACCCGCCTTCTGCGGCGCGACCGGACCGTCAAGTCGTTCCGTCGTCTCGCATGACGAACTTCCGGCAACAGCTGAAGGGCCGCTTCGCGGTCCTGGGCCTCATCGTACTGGTACTGCTCGGGAGCCTGCTCGTGCGGTTGTGGAGCATGCAGGTGCTCTCGGGTGAGTCGTTCGCCGCGCAGGCCGAGGAGAACCGGATCCGTCAGGTATCGATCCCCGCCTCGCGCGGACGCATCCTCGACGTCAAAGGCCGCCCGCTGGTGACGAACCGGCCCGTCATGGCGGTCACGGTCGCGCCCTCGCTCCTCTCGCGGGAGGACAGCGCTGCGCTCCTGACCCGGCTTTCGACCATCATCGACATACCGGTGACCGAGATAATCAAGCGCCTCACCAGCTACAAGAGCGAGCGCCTGGCGCCTCGAGTCGTGCGGGTCGACGTTCCGATGTCGACGGTGAGCTACCTCGTCGAGCACGCGCCGGAGTTCCCGGACGTCGCGGTCGAGGCCGCGGCGGTGCGGGAGTATCCCGGCGGTATCCTCGCGTCCCACGTCCTGGGCTACACGGGTGAGATCTCGGAAGCGCAGCTCAAGGCCGAGCTGCTTCCCGACTATCGCATCGGCGACATCGTCGGCAAGACGGGCATCGAGTCTCAGTACGACAAGGTCCTGCAGGGCGAGAAGGGCTATCGGAGGCTCGAGGTCGACTCGAAGGGTCGCGTCCGGCGGATCGTTGCCGAGGGCGAGCCTCGCGCGGGCAAGGATGTCGTACTCACCATCGACGCCGACGTCCAGAAGGTCGCCGAGAAGGCTCTGGCGGATGCGCTCGCGGAGGCGCACAGCCAAGGCTACGGCAAGGCCCGGGCCGGCGCGGCGGTCGTACTCGACGTGAAGACCGGTGGCGTGATCGCCATGGCGAGCGCACCCTCGTATGACCCCACGCTCTTCCTCGGCGGCATCAGCGACGCGGAGTGGAAGCAGCTCACCGCGAAGGAGAGCGAGTACCCCCTCAACAACCGCGCGATCATGGCCGCCTACGCGCCCGCATCGACGTTCAAGGCCGTGACCGGCATGGCCGCTCTCCAGAACGGCGTCGCCACGGCGGGCAGCTCCTTCAACTGTCCGGGATTCTGGCTTGGCATGGGTAAGCCGGGCAAATGGTGCTGGGACCACGCCGGGCACGGAGGCATCTCCTTCACCGGCGGCATCGTGCAGAGCTGCGACACCGTCTTCTACGAGTTGGGCAAGAAGTTCTTTCTAAGGAAGGGCGAGCCGCTCCAGACGTTCTCCCGCAGTATCGGGCTGGGTGCGGACACAGGGATCGATCTGCCGGGCGAAGTGCCCGGGCGTGTTCCCGATGCGGCGTGGAAGAAGGCGTACAACAAGTTCTATCCCGAGATGCAGCCGTGGCTCGGCGGCGACACCGTCAACATGTCCATCGGTCAAGGTGACCTGCTCGTCACTCCACTGCAGCTCGCGAGCGTCTACGCCGCGTTCGGGAACGGCGGCAAGGTCATGAAGCCGCATGTGCTCAAATCGGTGCTCGGCGCCGATGGACAGCCGACTCTCGAACTCGCGCCCACCGTCGCGTACGACCCTGCGATCCGGCCCGCCAACCTAGCCACCATGAAGCGCGCTCTGCTCGACGTGACCCGCTCCGGCACGGGGGCCGCGGTCTTCCGGGGCTTCCCGATACCGGTCGCGGGCAAGACCGGTACGGCCGAGGTCAACAAGAAGGACGACTTCGCGTGGTTCGCCTGCTACGCACCGGCTGAGGCCCCGCGCTACGCCGTCGTCGTCGTGGTCGAACAAGGAGGGCACGGCGGGTCAGTCGCGGGGCCTGCCGCACGGCAGATCCTGAGCAAGCTGTTCAACGTCAAGTGGCGTCCCATCCACACGGTGGACGTGTCGAGGTGATCACGTGAGGGAGTCGCTCGCGCATCGCGTCACT
This sequence comes from Coriobacteriia bacterium, assembly GCA_030651905.1. Taxonomy (GTDB): domain Bacteria; phylum Actinomycetota; class Coriobacteriia; order Anaerosomatales; family PALSA-660; genus JANYAK01. Next base: position 19,202 of record JAUSBS010000082.1, on the reverse strand, counting down.
GGTCGGCTGCACGTGGGCCTCGCCCTCGCGAGCCTCGCGCTCGTGGGCTTCGGGACTCTCATGGTGTGGTCTGCCACGCTGGGGATGTCCGCGCATGACGCGATGTTCAAGCGCCACCTCGTCGGAGTGGCGCTCGGGATCCTCCCGCTCGGAGCACTCTGGCTCGTCGACTACCAGAAGCTCAAGGCGTGGACCGGGCCGCTCATGACGTTGCTCGCGCTGCTCATCATCTCGCCGCGGATCCCGGGTCTGGGCGCGACGGCGAAGGGCGCCACCTCGTGGCTCGAGATCTTCGGCGTGCGCCTGTTCCAGCCTTCGGAGCCCGCGAAGCTCCTCTTCATCGTCGTGATGGCGGCGGTCATCGCGGAGTTCGGGGGCAAGATCGACGAACCCCGCGACGTGATGAAGGTGGCCGGCTACGCATCCCTGCCCGTCGTGCTCATACTGCTGCAACCCGACCTCGGCACCGGCATGGTGTTCGTGGCCATCGCTCTCGGCATGTTGCTGGTGGGTGGGCTTAGTGGCAGGTACTTCGCGATCGCTGCGGTGGTCGGCTTCCTGCTCGTGGGCGCGCTGCTGGCGCTACCGGGGCCGCTCGAGCCGTACCAGAAGGACCGCCTTCTCGTCTTCATCGATCCCGCGCGCGACCCGAAGGGCGCCGGCTACAACCTCGCCCAATCCAAGATCGCGATCGGGTCGGGCGGGTTGACGGGCAAGGGCATCGGCGCCGGGACGCAGTCCAATCTGAACTTCATCCCGGAGCGCCACACCGACTTCATCTTCTCCGTGCTCGGCGAACAGCTCGGGTTCGTCGGCGCCGTCACGCTCCTGGGCCTGTATCTCGCGCTGCTCGCGGCGGCCCTGTCGATCTCGACATCGGCGCGCGATCTGTTCGGTGCGCTCCTGGCCGCCGGGCTGATCGGGATGTGGCTTTTCCAGATCGTCGAGAACACCGGGATGTCGATCGGGCTCATGCCGATCACCGGCATCCCCCTGCCGTTCATGAGTTATGGTGCTTCGGCGATGGTCACCAATCTCGGCGGGGTGGGTATGCTCCTGTCCGTCTGGTCGCGCCGGTACGGCACGTGAGAGCCGTCCATCAAGAAGGAGCGAATCCGCTGTGGCGAATCTGCCGATAGACGTTCGCGCGCTGATCAACACGGGATCGAAGCTGCTCGAGCAGCGCGACCTGCCGGTGCGCATCGCCGTGCTCGTCGAGATCGACGCACCCGATGCCTTGCTGGAGGCCGTTCGCGAGTCGTTCCGACCGCGCACGTCGAAGGCGCTCGTCGACGTGGAGGTCATCGAGCCCGGTACCGTCATGCGGGTCGACTCGTCCGCCGACGCCGTGATCGTCCTGGTGGGCAGCGGCGGTGCCGATGTCGGTCCGACGCTGGCCGATCTGCGCCGACACAGCATCCCTACGGCCGCCGTGGCCGTCCGCGATGAGATGGGCGCCTTGCCCCGCCTGATCGAGCACCCGGTCGACGACGTCATCATCGGCCTCGACGCTTCGGAGATCCTCTACGGTCCGCTCGCGGAGTGGGTCATGCGCCGCCTGCCCTCCAAGCACACCGCGATCGCGCACAACTTCGAGTTCGTGCGCCGCACCGTCGCTCGGGAGGCGGTCAAGGCCACCGCGTGGCAGAACGCGGCGATCGGCGGCCTGTCGATCATCCCGGGCACGGACATGCCGATCATGACGCTGAACCAGGGCAAGATGCTGCTGCAGATCGCCGCGGCGTACGGTCAGCAGCTCGGCGCGGAGCGCGTCAAAGAGCTTGCGGCCGTCGTCGGTGGAAGCTTCCTGTTCCGCGCCTTCGCCCGCCAGGCGCTCACGCTCGTGCCGGGCTTCGGCTGGGCGATCAAGGCTGGGGTCGCCTACACGGGCACGCTCGCGATGGGCAACGCCGCCATCGCGTACTTCGAACAGGGCGCGGACGTCCCCGAGATGCTGGCCGGTCTCAAGGCCAGCGCCGAGAAGGCGGTCAGTTCGGCGAAGGGACGCCTGCGGCGCAGCGAGCCCAAGGCGCTGCCCACCGGCGGCTACATCGAGCTGCCGGCGACGAGCGTCACCGTGACGTCGAAGGACGGCGGCGGGGACTCGTGACGGACCTGTGGCCCGTCGTCGAGCCGCTCCTCGCGCGTGTGGAGCGGCCCGCCCGCTATACGGACCGGGAGTGGGGCGCGCTGCACCGCCCTGAAGCACCGTACCGTGTGGCGCTTCTCTACCCAGACACCTACGAACTCGGCATGGCGAACTCCGCCCTGGCGATCCTGTACGCGCGGCTCAACACCCTTGAAGGCGTGGCGGCCGAGCGCGTCTTCGTCCCCTGGGTCGACATGGGCGCCGCCATGCGCGAGGCGCGCGTGCCACTGTTCACACTCGAGTCGTGCATGCCGGTGGCCGAATGCGACCTGCTCGGGATCACGCTGCCGTACGAACTGACGTACACCAACATCCTCGAGGCGCTCGACCTCTCGGGCGTCCCGCTGCGCGCCGCCGAGCGCTCCGACGGCGACGTGCTCGTCATCGGCGGCGGACCGTGCGTGTTCAATCCCGAGCCGGTCGCTGAGTTCTTCGACGCCATACTCATCGGCGAAGGCGAGGACGCGGTCGCCGACATCGTCGAGGCGCACCGTGAGGCGAAGGCGGCCGGACTGTCGCGCGCTGAAGTGCTGGAGCGCCTCTCCTCCGTACAGGGTGTCTATGTGCCCTCGCTCTACGCTCCCGCGACCGCGGACGTCCCCGCCCGCCCGCTCGAGGGCAGCCGGGCGCCCGCGCGCGTCGTGAAGCGCGTCGTGCAGACCCTCTCCGCTCACGCGACACCTCCGTGTCCCGTCGTGCCGTTCATGGACGTGATCCACGACCGGGCCAGCGTGGAGATACTGCGCGGCTGCAGCCGCGGATGCCGGTTCTGCCAGGCGGGCATGGTCTATCGCCCCGTGCGTGAGCGCACGCCCGACGAGATCGTCCGTGACGCTCTCGCGCAGCTGCGGTGTACGGGTCACGAGGACGTGTCGCTCACCTCGCTGTCGACGACCGACCACTCGCGGATCGAGGAGGTCCTTCGCCGCCTCTCCGCGGCGGTGCGGGGAACCGGCGTGGCACTGTCGCTTCCGTCGCTGCGGGTCGACGCGTTCGGCGTGGAGATGGCGCGGCTCGCATCCTCCGGCGGCAAGAAGAGCGGGCTCACCTTCGCTCCTGAGGCCGGTACACAGCGCTTGCGTGACGTCATCAACAAGAACGTCTCCGAGGAGGACCTGCTCGCAACGGTGCGGGTCGCTTTCGGTGCCGGCTGGCGTCGGGTGAAGCTCTACTTCATGTGCGGGCTGCCGACCGAGACCGATGACGACGTGCGCGGCATCGGGGCGCTCGCGTGGAAGGTCCTCGACGCGGCACGGGAAGCGACGCCGCCTGCCCAGCGTGGAGGCATCCGCATCGGTGTGTCGGTCTCTGTGTTCGTGCCGAAGGCGGTCACACCCTTCCAGTGGGAGGGTCAGCTGCCAATGGAGGAGGTGCGGCGACGCCAGGCGATCCTGCGCGATGCGATGCCGCGAAAGGGCGTCGATCTCCACTGGCACGACGCCGAGGTCAGCTTCCTCGAGGGCGCGCTCGCGCGGGGAGGTCGTGACCTGTCACGGGTGATCGAGCGGGTGTGGCGAGAAGGCGGCACCTTCGACGCGTGGACCGAGCGCTTCTCCTTCGCGCGGTGGATGGACGCGTTCGTGGCCGAGGGCCTGGACGCTTCGGCGCTTGCGACCGCCCCGCGGGACCCGGACGCTGCGTTGCCGTGGGACCACATCTCAGCGGGCGTCGATCGCGCCTACCTGCTCTCGGAGCGCGAGGCGGCCATGGGTGGACGTACGACGCCGGACTGCACGTTCGACGGATGCACAGGGTGCGGCGTGTGCCAGGACCTCGGCGTCGACATCGTGCTGGCGGGCGGTTCCCGTGGCTGACACGACGTTCCGCCTCCGCGTCACCTACGGCAAGACCGGTCGACTGCGCTTCCTGTCGCATCTCGAGGTGACCCATGCGTCGGAGCGGTCTGTACGACGCGCGGGACTGGCGTATGCTGTGACGCAGGGGTTCAACCCGCGTATGAAGGTGGCCTTCGGGCCTGCTCTGCCGGTGGGGACGGCGGGGCTCGCGGAGAGCTACGACGTGTGGCTGACACGGTACCTGCCGCCGGCGGATGCACTCGGCGAACTGCGGAGGGCGACCCCGGACGGACTCGCGCCGATCGAGGCGCGCTATGTGTCGGAGCGGGAGCCGTCGTTGACTGCGGCGCTCACCCTGGCGGAATACGAGGTGGTGGTAGGGGGTCCGGATGCAGGTCCGGATCGCGTGAGGACTGGCTTGGAGGCCGTTCTGGCCGACGGAAAGCTGACGCTTCAGCACAAGGGCACACCCAAGGTTTTCGACCTGGCGGTCTTCCTCCCGAAGGAGCCGACCGTCGGGGAGTATCCCGGAGGCAGCATGGTCCGCATGACGACGCGCATGGGCGCGTCGGGGACCCTTCGCCCCGAGGCCTTCATATCCGAAGCGATCCGCCGCACGTCAGCCGATGGTGCCGTCACATCCGTGACGCGTACCGGTCTCCGCCCGGAAGGGGAGTCGTAGCGAGAAGCGCTGCGCGACCCCGAAAGAGGAGCGGTGTTGGCCGACATAGTGCGGGAGATGTTGATCTCCCACGATCCGTCCGAGACGCGCGTCGCCGTGCTCGAGGACGGCAGGCTCGTCGAGTACTACATAGAACGCGCGAAGCGCTCCGTGGTCGGGAACGTCTACCTGGCCCGGGTGAAGGACGTCCTCCCGGGCATGCAGGCGGCGTTCGTCGACATCGGACTCGAGAAGAACGCGTTCCTCTACGTCGATGAGGTGGTCGCGCCGGAGGGCATCGAGGACCTGCCGCGGCGGGACATCCAGGCGATGCTCAAGTCCGGCCAGCAGATCATGGTGCAGGTGCTCAAGGACCCGATGGGGACGAAGGGCGCGCGCGTCACGACGGACATGACCTTGCCGGGACGCTTTCTCGTGCTCATGCCGTTCTCCGACTTCGTCGGGATCTCCCGCAAGCTCCCGGAGCCCGAGCGGGAGCGCCTCCACTCGATCATCGATGACCGCGCGCCGAAGGGCGTCGGGCTCATCGTGCGCACTGCTGCGACCGGCGCGTCGGAGAAGGACCTGCTCGCCGACCTCGAGTTCCTGCAGCGGCTGTGGAAGCGCGTCCAGCACCAGGCGCTCGAGGCGCTGCCGCCCGAAGTGATCTATACGGAGATGGACCTTGCCCTGCGATTCGTCCGGGACGTCTTCGGTGAGGACTTCCGGCGGCTGCTCGTGGACGACAAGGGCGTGTTCGAGAAGGTCGTCTCGTTCCTGAAGAAGACCTCGCCGAACCTGACCAGGCAAGTCCAGCTGTTCCGCGAGAAGGTGCCGCTCTTCGACTACTTCGCCCTGAACGACCAGGTCGCGACGGTGCTCGACCGCGCGGTCCGGCTCCCGTCCGGCGGCTACATCGCCATAGACCAGACCGAGGCGCTCACCGCCATCGACGTCAACACGGGCAAGTTCACCGGGCGCAAGAGTCTCGAAGAGACCATCCTGAAGACCAACCTTGAAGCGGCCGAGGAGGTCGTTCGGCAGCTGCGCCTGCGCGACATAGGCGGCATCATCGTGATCGACTTCATCGATATGGAGGATCAGTTCCATCGTGCGGAGGTCTTCACCCGGCTGACCACGGCCATGGAGCGCGACCGCACCAAGACGCGCGTGATGGAGATCTCGCGGCTGGGGCTTGTCGAGATGACGCGCAAGAACGTGACCGATGGGCTGACCGACACGCTGACCGACCCGTGCCCGACCTGCCACGGGCAGGGGAGGGTGCTCTCGGAGTCGACACGCAGGATCATGGCCGAGCGCCGCATGCGCGAGGTGCTCCGCGGCGGCAAGTCGGCCGCGTATCTCTTCGGGCTGCATCCGGAGACCTATTCGATCGTGAACGCGCCCGGTCAGAACGTTGTCGCGTCGCTGCGGGCCGAGACGAAGAAGCAGGTGGCCATCGTCGCCGACCCCGACTGCGGCCCCGGCGACGTGCGCATCCTCATCGAGGGACGCGCGGGTACGATCGAGCGCGCGCTCCGGTAGGGACCGCGCTTCCGAAGACACGCCCGGTGGCGTTACGCGGGGTTTGCGCACGTAGCGGCCTGTGGTAACATACCGCCTCGCGCAATCAACCGAGAGTAAGGGCGACAAGCTCATGTACGCAGTGGTAAAGACCGGCGGCAAGCAGCACACGGTCGCGGTCGGCGAGACCATCTCCGTCGAGAAGCTCGACGCGGCTCCCGGCGCGACCGTCACCTTCCCCGTCCTGTTCATCAACGACGACGAGAAGATCCTCGCCGGCGCCGAGGCGGCGACCGCCACCGTCACAGGTGAGGTTCTCGGCCATGGCAAGGCGGATAAGACGCTCGTGTTCAAGTTCCGCAAGCGCAAGGGCTCCAAGACACTCCGCGGGCACCGTCAGTCGCTGACCCTCGTCAAGATCACCGACATCTCGGTCGCCGGTGCCAAGAAGGCCGCCAAGAAGACGGACTCCGTTGAGGCAGTCGTCGAGTCGAAGGTCGAGAAGGCCGCCGCTGTGAAGCCCGCAGCCGCGAAGAAGCCCGTCGCGAAGAAGGCTGCTGCTCCGAAGGCCGCCGCCAAGGTAGAGGCAGCCGAGAAGCCCGCAGCCGCGAAGAAGCCTGTTGCGAAGAAGGCTGCTGCTCCGAAGGCCGCCGCCAAGCCCGCGGTAGCGAAGAAGCCGGCAGCCGCGAAGAAGCCCGTAGCCGCCAAGAAGCCGGCGGCCAAGAAGACCACCAAGCCCGCCGAGTAGTCCGGCCGGATGAGACCGAAGAGGTAGCGAGATGGCACATAAGAAGGGCCTCGGTTCCACCAAGAACGGCCGCGACTCCAAGTCCAAGCGCCTTGGCGTCAAGCGGTTCGCCGGTCAGATCGTGACGGCCGGCTCCATCCTGGTGCGCCAGCGCGGCACGCACTTCCACCCGGGCGAGAACGTCGGCCGCGGCGGAGACGACACGCTGTTCGCGAAGATCGCGGGCACGGTCGCGTTCACGCGCGGTCTCAAGCGCCACGTCCACGTCCACCCCTTGGGGTAGACGACCACTTCCTTGCATGGACACGTGCCGGACCCTCCGCCGCTAGAAATGTGGCCGGAGGGTTCGTCGTGTCAGGCAGCAGACATCGAGAGGCTCCAAGGCCACTCGGGTGATACGGTGAGTACATGTTCGTAGACGAAGCGAGGATCAGCGTTCACGGCGGGGACGGCGGCGCAGGCTGCATGTCCTTCCGCCGGGAGAAGCATGTCCCGAAGGGCGGTCCCGACGGCGGGGACGGCGGGCGTGGCGGCAGCGTGATCCTGGAGGCGGACCGCTCGCTGTCCACGCTGCTGGACTTCCACTACAAGCGCCATTTCAAGGCGACGCGCGGGACCCACGGCATGGGCTCGAAGATGGACGGCGCAACCGGCGGTGATCTCATACTCAGAGTGCCGCTCGGCACCATCGTCAAGGACGACGAGACCGGCAGGGTCGTCGCCGATCTGACGCACCCGGGCGATCGCGCGGTCGTCGCCCGCGGCGGGAGCGGCGGCCGTGGCAACACCCATTTCGTCACTCCGACCCGGCGGGCGCCGTCCTTCGCCGAGCTGGGCGAGCCCGCCGAGGAGCACTGGATATCGCTCGAGCTGAAGTTGCTCGCCGATGCGGCGCTCGTCGGCTTCCCGAGTGTCGGCAAGTCCTCGCTCATCGCGCACATGAGTGCGGCTCGTCCCAAGATCGCCGACTATCCGTTCACCACGCTCATCCCGAACCTCGGAGTCGTGAGCGCGGGCGAACACAGCTTCGTGGTCGCCGACGTTCCCGGCCTGATCGAGGGCGCCAGCACAGGTGCCGGGCTCGGTCATGCGTTCCTTCGTCACATCGAGCGCACCGCGCTCATCCTGCATGTGGTCGATCTGACCGGCGGCTACGACGAGCGTGAGCCCGTCGAGGGGATCGGTCTGATCGACGCCGAGCTTGCGGCCCACGCCAAGGAACTGACCAGACGGCCCAGGATCATCGTGGGCAACAAGATCGACGTGGAGGGTGCGCGCGAGGCGTCCGAGCTGGTCGCGGCATACGCCGAGGAGCGCGAGCTCCTCTACTTCGCGGTATCTGCCGTGACCGGTGAGGGCATGGAAGCGCTGACGCTGGCGGTCGGTGACATGGTGCACGCGATCCGCGTGGCTGCACCCGCTCCGCAGGCGGACCACGAGGTCGTCTATGCCTACGCTCCTCCTCAGGACGAGGATCTGCGCGTCGTGCGATCCGAGTCGGGCGGCTGGGAGGTCATCGGGCGCCACGTGCTACGCATGGTGATCATGACCGACATGAACAACGACGAGGCCGTCGCGCATCTCCAGCGCCGGCTGCGGAAGTCAGGTGTCGAGGAGGCGCTGCTGCGTGCGGGCGCTGTGGAGGGCGACGAGGTCACCATCGGCCCCGTGGCCTTCGACTTCGAACCCGAGGGCGCCTGACCGCGCGCTCCCCGGCGCCGGGCGTCCCCACAGCGCTTCCGGTACCATGGCCGCAAGGGAAGTCACGCGGCGCGGGCGGGGGCCCTTCCATGGCACGGGGAAAGCGGATAGTCGTCAAGGTCGGCACCTCGACACTCACGGGTCCTGACGGGCGCGTGGATCGGCGCTGGCTCGCTTCACTCGCAGCTCAGATCGCCGTGCTGCGCTCCGAGGGCGCCCATGTGGTGGTCGTGTCGTCCGGAGCGATCGCGGCAGGCGTCGAGGCGATGCACATGCCGGGACGTCCGTCCGATCTCACGGGGCTCCAGGCCACCGCCGCCATCGGGCAGGTGCGCCTGATCGGACAGTACGCCGAAGTCCTCGGCGAAGCCGGTGCACAGATCGCACAGGTACTGCTCACGCGTCACGATACCGGTCACCGCCAGGCATACCTCTTCGCGTGTCGCACGCTCGAGCGGCTCCTGGAGATGGGTATCGTGCCGATCGTGAACGAGAACGACACGACGGCGGTCGAGGAGATCCGGTTCGGCGACAACGACACACTGGCCGCGCTCGTGGGCGTCATGGTGCACGCGGACCTCGTCGTGCTGCTGACCGACATCGAAGGCCTCTACGACGCCGACCCGCGTACCGCGGAGGGCGCCGAGCTGCTCGAGCATGTGGACGAACTGACCGACGAGATGCTCGCGGCCGCCGGCGGAGCCGGGACCGAGGGCGGCTCAGGTGGCATGGTCACGAAACTCGAGGCGGCACGCATCCTCATGAAGGCCGGCGTGCCGATGGTGGTGTGCGACGGGGCTCGCACCAACGTGCTCGTCGACGCCTTCCACGGTGAACCGGTCGGCACCTACTTCGCGGGCGGGGAGGGCGAGGTCGAGGCACGCAAGTTGTGGATCGCCTTCGCACGCCATCCGAAGGGCTCCGTCGTCGTGGACTCCGGCGCGACCGACGCGCTATGCTTGCGCGGCAAGAGCCTGCTCCCCGCCGGCGTGGTCCGGGTCGAGGGTGTCTGGCTCATCGGTGACCCGATCGCCATCGTGGATGCGAACGGACGCCAACTCGCTCGCGGCCTCGCGGACATCTCGTCCATCGACCTCGACCGCATCAAGGGCCTCAAGAGCTCGGACATAGGTAGTGTCGCTCCCGGACTCGTGGGGCTCGAGGTGGTCCATCGGGACCGCCTCGTCATACTGTAGGGGAGACACGCCGGGACTTGTCTGGTCACGGTGCGTCGACGGGGACGGAGTCGCGGATGCCGGACGTGAAAGACCTCGCACTACGCGCGAAGGATGCCTCGCGGCGCCTCGCGGCGACCTCGACACGACAGCGCGATCGCGCCTTGCTGGCGATGTCCCACGCGCTCATCGCGCGGCAGGACGACATCCTCGCCGCCAACGCCAAGGACATGGAGGCGGCCCGGGCGAAGGGTACGTCCGCTTCACTTCTCGACCGTCTCGAGCTCGATCCTCAGCGCCTCAAGTCGATCTCCGAGTCGATCAAGGGGCTCGCATTGCTCCCGGATCCCATCGGCGAGGTCATCTCCGGGCATACGCTGGCCAACGGTATCGGTCTGCGCCAGATCCGTGTGCCGCTCGGCGTCGTGGCAATGATCTACGAGGCACGCCCCAACGTCACCGCCGACGCTGCGGCGCTGTGCATCAAGACGGGCAACGCCTGCATCCTGCGCGGCGGATCCCTCGCCTACGAGTCATGCCTCTCGCTCGCCCGCGTTCTGGCGGCCGCGGCCGTAGGGGCCGGCCTGCCCGAAGGATGCATCGCCTACGTCGAGTCGACGGACCATGCGGCCACCGAGCAGCTGATGTCCCTTCACGGGCTCATCGACGTGCTGATCCCCCGAGGCGGCGCCGGTCTCATCCGCAGCGTGGTGGAGAACTCGAAAGTGCCGGTCATCGAGACCGGCGTTGGCAACTGCCACGTCTACGTACATGAGACGGCAGATCCCGAGATGGCGAAGCGGATCGCGGTCAACGCCAAGTGCAGCAGGCCCGGCGTGTGCAACGCGGCCGAGACGCTGCTGATCGACGAGGCGGTATATGCGACGGTGCTGCCACCCATCCTCAAGGCGCTCGAGGCCGGCGGGGTCACCATCTTCGGTGACGAGAAGTGTCGCTCCCTTGGCGCGGTGACACGCATCCAGCCGGCCACCGAGACCGACTGGGAGACCGAGTACCTCGACTTGAAGATCGCGTGCAAGGTCGTCACCGGTATCGATGAGGCGATCGCGCACATCAACACCTATGGGTCGAGCCACTCCGAGGCGATCGTCACACGGGACTACGCCGCTGCGCAGCGCTTCCTATCGGAGGTCGACGCGGCCGCGGTCTACGTGAACGCTTCGACACGGTTCACCGACGGCGGCGAGTTCGGTCTGGGCGCCGAGATAGGTATCTCCACGCAGAAGCTGCACGCCAGGGGCCCGATGGGTCTCTCGGCGCTGACCTCGACGAAGTGGCTCGCCATGGGCGACGGGCAGATCCGCGAGTGAGGGCCGGAGCGACACCGTGAGGAAGACCCTGCGACTGGGCGTCATGGGCGGGACGTTCGACCCGATCCATTTCGGGCACCTCGTCGCAGCCGACGAGGCGCTCGTACAGTTCAACCTCGACCGCGTGGTGTTCATGCCGACCGGTCAGCCGGTCCGCAAGACGCACCGGCACGTCTCATCGGCCGAGGACCGCTACCTCATGACGGTCATCGCCACCGCGAGCAACCCGGACTTCGAGGTCTCGCGCATGGAGATCGACAGGCCGGGCGACACGTACACGGTCGACACGATGACCGCACTGCGTGCGCAGTATGGCGCGGGCGCCGAACTCTTCTTCATCACAGGCGCCGACGCTGTTCGCGAGATACTGACCTGGAAGGACGCGGACCGGTTCATCGGGCTGTGCACGTTCATCGCGGCCACGCGGCCGGGCTACGACACGGGTCTTTCGGCGGCAAGCGCGGTGGCGCTGCCGCCGGCGGTGGAGTACATGGAAGTACCGGCGCTGGCGATCTCGTCCTCCGACATCCGGGAGCGCGTCAGGACGCGTCGTCCGGTGCGGTATCTGCTGCCCGAGGCCGTGGCCTCCTACATCGACAAGAACGGACTGTACGGTGAGCCTGGCGCCGACATCTGACATCCCCATCGATCTCGCCCGCGAGGCCGTGCACGCGCGCCTGCGCTCGCGGGCTGCCGCGCACTGCGATCGGACGGCCGTCACTGCCCGCGAGTTGGCGGCGCGATTCGGCGTCGACGAGCAGGCTGCGGAGCTCGCCGGACTGCTGCACGACTGGAGCCGTGAGGAGCCGGACGCAGCCCTGCTGGCGTACGCAGAGATGCACGGGATCTCCGTCCTCGACGAAGAGCGCGCGCATCCCTATCTTCTCCACTCGCGGGTCGCCGCCGAGCAGTTGCGCGAGGACTTCCGCGGGATCCGGCTCGACGTGCTGTCCGCTGTCGCGGCGCACACGGTGGGCGTCGTCCCGATGACCCCGCTCGACAAGGTCGTCTATATCGCCGACGCGATCGAGCCCGAACGTGCCTATCCGGGGGTCGAGGAGTTGCGCGAGACCGCCGCGAACTGTCCGCTGGACACCGTCTTCGGGGATGTGTACGCGAGCTCTGTCGCGTTCGTATGCGAGAAGGGCGCCGTGCTGCACCCGATGACCGCACTCGTGGCGGCCCAGGTCGAGCGGGAGACCGGCACCTCGCCATTGTGCCCGAAGGACGGGGAACGGCCGTGAGCGCAGCGGAGCGTCGGAGCCGACGCGGATCGGGTCATGCGAAGGGCCCGCAGGACAAGGCATCCAGACTCGATCCCGCAGCCGAGCGAGTCGAGCGCGCACCGGGCACACCGCCGAAGCGGACCCTCCCGCAGGAGCAGCAGGAAGAGGCGCGCCCCACCAAGGCCGGCTACCGTTCTTCACGCCGGACCTCGAAGGGCGGCAAGCAGCTGCGCAGGCAGGCGAAGGCCGAACGCGTTCGCGAGGAGGTCGGTGCGACCACGGACGCCGTCACGTCCGGTGTCGTGCGCGTGCTCAAGGTCGGCGGCGGCGCGCTCATCTCCGTCGCGCTCGTCGTGGGACTCGTGTGGGGCGCGGCCATCGGCGTCAACGCGCTCGCACGCTGGAACGCCCGGCGGGTCGCGCTCGCGAACGCGGCGAAGGCCACGAGCGAGCTCGGACGGGAGAACCTCCTCGTCATCGGAGTGAAGGACAAGGAAGCCGTCGGCCTTGCTGCGCTGAAGGCCGAGCGCGAGGGCGAGCGGGTGCTCGGCATCGCGATCCCCGACGGCGCCTTCGTCGAAGTGCCCGGGCAGGGTTTCGAATCGATCGGGGACAGCTTCCATGTGGGACCTGACGTCTCCATGGACGCCGTATCGAACTTCCTCATGGTGCCGTTCCAGCGCTACGTGACCGTCGACGCCGACGTCTATCAGCGGATGCTCACCCAGCAAGACGTCGCGGGACTGCTCGATCGCACGCTCGAGACCAATCTGACAGCCGAGGAGAGCGAGGACCTCAAGACCTTCTTCACGAAGGTGCCGACCAAGGATGTCTGGATCGTCCCGATGCCCGTCAAGGCGGTCACCGTGGGCACGGAGCGCTACTTCGAGCCGCAGCGCGGTGAGATCGCCGATCTCGTCTTGCAGTGGTGGGGTGTTCGCGTCGAGCAGCAGAAGCAGGCGTTGCGCGTCATGCTCTACAACGGTGTCGGGACGCCCGGCGTGGCCGGAAAGGCCGCACAGCAGTTGATCCGTCTGGGCGTGCGCGTCGTCGACTCGAAGAACGCCGACAACTTCGACTACAAGCAGACGAAGATACTCCTGTACCATGGCACGCAGGCCGACGCCCTCCGGGTGAAAGACGCGCTCGGAGTCGGGCAGATCGCCGTCGAGTCGGACGTTCAGGATCTCGCCGACGTGATCGTCATAATCGGCGCCGACTACACGCCGCCGGGAACGCCGTAAGGGCCCCGGCACCTCATCGAAGAGCAGGTGGAACCACTGGAGATCGAAGAGCTGGTACGGATCGCGGCGCATGCCGCAGCCGATAAGAAAGCCGTCGACGTGGTCGCGATCCGCGTCGCCGAGTTGCTCGTCATCACCGACTACTTCCTGATCGCCACGGGAGCGAGCGATCGTCAAGTGGGCGCCGTCGCGGACGGGATCGAGGACGCGCTGCGCGAGGCGGGCGTCAAGCCGATCGGGCGAGAGGGCGAACGCGAGCAGCGCTGGATACTGCTCGACTACGGGGACTTCGTCGTGCACGTCTTCAGGCCCGATGAGCGGGAGTTCTATCGGCTCGAGAAGCTGTGGTCCGACGCGCCGCGACTCGATCTGCCCGCTGACGTCGTCAACGCCAGTCGCCCGGAAGCCCCCTCCGAGGACAGCGCCGAGGGCCCATCCTCGTGAGCTCGGCCCGCAAGGAATGGGGCGTCTCGGCCGCACTTGTTGCGGTCGCGGTCGTCTGGGGCTCCACCTTCGTCATGGTGAAGAGCGCTGTGGCCGTGTACCCCGTCTACTCGTTCCTGGGGCTGCGGTTCGCGATAGCGTGCGTCGCCTTCGCGGCGCTGTTCCCGTCGACGTTTCGGCGTTTCGGCCCGGGCACGCTGCGTGACGGGCTTCTCGGCGGCGTCTTCCTGACACTTGGCTACGTGTTCCAGACGCTCGGACTGACGCTGACGTCGCCTTCCAAGGCGGCGTTCATCACCGGGATGTTCGTCGTCATCACACCGTTCATGCAGGCCGTGATCCTTCGCCGGATGCCTCGCTGGACCGCATGGCTCGGCGTCGGCGCGGCGGTGGCGGGACTGTGGCTGCTCTCCGGCGGTGGGGTCGCGGGAGGCTGGAACACGGGCGACACGTACGTGCTGGCATGTGCTGTGGCCTACTCGGGTCACATCATCGTGCTCGGCTCGATCGGGCGCAGGCACGACGCGCGCCCGTTCGCGTTCGTCCAGCTCGTCATGGCGGCTGTCGTGTGCGGCGGGATAGGGCTGGTGACCGAGCAACCGGGGCTGCCCTCGAGCCCGCATGTCTGGATCGCGCTCGGGATCACGGGCGTGCTGGCGACGGCCGTGGCGTTCGCGGTGCAGACGTACGCCCAGCGCCACCTCTCACCCACGCGTACCGCACTCATCCTCATCACTGAGCCGGCCTTCGGCGGTCTGTTCGGATGGCTGCTGGCGGGGGAGGTCCTCGGCGTGCGCGGGTGGGCCGGCGCGACGCTCATTCTGGCCGGTATGATCGCCTCCGAGGTGCTGGCCGTCGTGGTCGCCCGCAGGGACGAGCGCATGGCGCTCGAGACCTCGATCGAGGGACCGTCGGTGCAGGTCATCGAGCGTGGTTGACCGTCCCTAGACCCCTCCGTATACTGACCCTTGCCCTTCGGGGCACCCAATGTGTGGGGCCATAGCTCAGCTGGGAGAGCGCTTGGCTGGCAGCCAAGAGGTCAGGGGTTCGATCCCCCTTGGCTCCACCAACGACCTACACGGTAGGACTCGTCGCAAACGGCGGGTCCTACCTGCGCGTTCAGGGTCCCGCGACCGTCCGCGTGCGCGTGCCCGGCAGGGCCGGAAACGGCCGCGCTACACGGAATGGGAACGGAATGCAGGTTCATCGTGCAGCCCGCGCCTTCTGGATCGCGTCCGCGACGGCGACCGCGGCGCCCTTGTCGTCGCCCGGGAGCACGTGCGCGTAGATGCTCAGCGTCGTCTGCACGTCCGCGTGTCCGAGCCGCCTCGAGACGATGAGCGGGTTCTGACCGGCACGGAGCGCGAAGGTCGCGTGTGCGTGCCTCAGATCGTGGAAGCGCACACCCTGCAGGTCGGCCCCGTCCGCGATGCGCCGGAAGATCCGGGTGGCCGTCGTGGGCCGCAGGGGAGTGCCGGGCGCCACCTGCCGCTGCTGGTACGTGTTCGGGAACACGAGGTCGAGACTCTTCCACGCCGCGCCCACCTGGAGCCGATCGGCGGCGACGGTGCTCTTGTGGGCCTTGAGCCGGCGGACCGTCTCAGGATCCAGCTCGAGCGTGCGGGTGCGTCCGCTCTTGGGCGACGTGAAGTAGTACCAGGCGTCGCCGCTCGACTTGTCCTCGACGACGGTGCGGGCGATGTGGACGGTTCCCGCGTTCAGGTCGACGTCACGCCAGCGAAGCGCCAGGAGCTCGCCTAGCCGCGCGCCGGTGTGAAGTGCGGTCCAGACCAGCGTCGCTATGTCGCTGCCCTCCACGGCGTCCAGGAGGGCCGTGGCGTCCTCTTCGCGCATCACGACGAGCTGAGGTCGCTGCCGCTTCGGCAGGTCGACGTCCTCCACGGGGTTCGACGCGATCAGTCCGTCCTTCTCAGCCTTGCGCATCGCCGAGGAGAGCACGCCCAGGCGGTTGCGGACGGTCTTGGTCGACACCTTCGCGTCCTTGATGCGCGTCGAGAGCTCGTCGTGACTGGCGGCGATGTACCGCTCGACGTGGCCGCGGGACAGATCGCACAGGCGCACGTCGCCCAGCTCCGGCTCGATCGACGTGCGGATCAGCGAGTCATAGCGCTTCCAGGTGGTCAACTTCACGGTCGACTTCTTCGACGCGAGCCACGTCTCGAGGTACGTCTTGAGCGTCTGTTCCTGCCGGCCGAGCAGGTCCGGCTCCGGGGCCACGAGCAAGGCCTCGTACCAGGTACGCGCCTGGTCCGCGCACTCCGACTTGTTGCCGGTGAAGGTCCGCCGCGGTTCGCGACGCCTGCCGTCGCTGCCGGCGCCCAGGACCGCCCGGGCCTGGCACTCCCATCGCCCGCGCGAGATCTCGCGGTAGTGCGTGACGAGCCGCTGTCCCTCGAAGTGTCTAGGCATGGTCGATCCACTCCTTGCAGATGTGGTCGGGCACCTGGTACACGTTCTCTTCGTCGAGTTGGAAGGCGTGCAGGAAGGCCTTCCGCAGCTTGCCGTAGTACGCCGATGCGCTGTTCGGGTTCCTAGTCCCGCGCAGATCGGCAGGGAGCGCCTGTAGGCGTGCCGCCTTGTCGCGAGGAACGGTCCGCATCAGGCGGTCGTAGGCGAGGTAGAACCTTACCGACTCCGGATCCACCGCCGGCGGCTTCCCGTTGGGTCGCAGCGGGGCGGCCATGGCCTCGTAGTGCCGCGCTACGTCCGCGGCGTCGACCAGTGGCGACGCGACGCGGATCTCGATGACCGGGGCGCCCGGGCCGAAGTGGACTTCTCCTTCGACCGCAGGGATCCGGAGCGGATCTCCGTCATCGATGCGCGCCGCGGCTTGGGCGCTGGCACCGGCCTTCCGAGCCCAGAACGCGATGAACCTCGGGCGATCATCAGGGGTCAGCTCGTACGTGTCGGCCCACTCCTGGAAGCGGTCTGCCAGCCACCGCTCGTACGCGGGCCACCAGACCGGCAGCGCGCCCGGGATCGGAGTCTCCGCCTCGACGGTCGCGCGCAGCACGTACGCGCGGTGGCCCGGCTTGGCTTCCTCCCACCAGTCCATGAGGTCCCGGAGCACCTGGTCTGTGGTGTAGCCGGGCAAGCTGCCCTCACTCACGGCGGCACCCTTCATCCACCAGCCCACTGCGGAGGACGGTAGAGGATCCGGCGCCGTCCACTCGCCACTGCGCCTGAGTCGCTTCTCGAGCTCGGCTCGCAGCCGGTCCCCGTCCTGCGCTGTCATCGCTAACTCCTGTGGTCGATATGCGGTTGCTTACTATTGAGCCACCGTTAGCCGCAGATGTCAACGCGTAGTTATCGAAGGGAGGGAACGGGTGAGCATCCACGACGGTCCAGACCTTCTCACCATCAAGCAGGTCGCCGAGGTGCTACAGGTCCACGAGCGGACGGTGCGCCGGCACATCAAGGACGGCACCATCCCGGCTCACAAGTTCTTCGGGACATGGCGGATTCCCAAGGCCGCGATCACTCGGGGGATCGCGCGAGCGCTCGAGGAGGTCGACCGGACGTGAGCGGCCTGGTCGTTGCCGGGCAGCGGATCCGCTTCCTCGAGCGCATCCCGGCCGCCGGCGCCGTCCTAGGCCTGAAGAGGCCCACGGCCTACCGCATGGCGGAGTCCGACGAGTGGCCGCTTGTCGGGCCGCCCACGTCGCGGTTCGTCTCCATGCCGGCACTCCTGACGAAGTACAGCATCCCCTTCGAGGTCGACGGGGCGCCCGATGGAAGCGACTGAGGCACCACCGCGACCGGCCGATCGCGTCACGGGCCGGTGTGAGGGCTGCCAGGAGGGTCCGGCGTGTCGCTCCTGCCCGGTCATGCAGGCCGTTGCGCCGTCTGAGCCATTCCACGACGAGACCGCAGAGGAGCACGGGCGATGACGCGACCCGGATACGTGCGTGTGGCCAACGATCTCGGGGCGAGCGAGCAGGCCGTCGAGCTCGCAGAGGATCACTACTTGGCGGCCCTGGGCCTGTTCGTTCTCTGCCTGGGCTACTGCGATCGCCAGCTCACGGACGGTCACATCACCACCCGGGCCATGAGCCGTGCCGTCGCTCACGGCGCTCACTGTGCCGACGCCATCGCCGAGCTCGAGCGGGTCGGATTCCTCGAGGTCGACGCTGACGGCTGGCGAATCGCTCACTACCTGGACTGGCAGAGGAGTCGTGCCGAGATCGAAGCAGCGTCTGAGAGTGCCCGCAACGCCGCCCATACCCGGTGGAGTAATGCGAAGGGCAATGCGGGTCGCAATGCGGGTCGCAATGCCAAAGAGATAGAAGAGATAGACAGAAAGACCTTGGCGGCGTGCGCGCCCGACCTCCCCGCAAGCGGGTCGGACGGCACGCCTGGACCGGCTAAGCCCAAGTGCCCTGCCTGCTTCGGCACCGGGATCTGCGACGACGGCGACGGGATCGGGCCGTACGCGTGCTCCTGCACGATCCAGAAGCCGGTGAGTGCCCGATGACGACGGGCTGGTCAAAGGGCGCGCTCAATCGCGAGTTCGGCCCGATCGAGTCCGAGGAGAAGATCGTCGTCCCGACCGTGCTCTCCCGCTGGTTCGTCGCGTTCAAGGACGACCTCCGCGTCGGCCGCGTCGACCTCGAGGAACTGATCGCCGTCGCGGACGCGGACCACCAGGACGAGGCGATCGCGTTGTGTCCGGTCTGCTCGAGACGCCCGGTGCGCGAGCCGGGTAGCACCTACCGGCCGCGGGGCGTGTGCTCGGTGTGCTGGTTCTACCAGCTGCGAGACGCCCATCTGGAGAAGGTGGCTGAGTTGGAGGCGAAGAAGGCCGTTGCTGCTGCGAAGAAGACGAAGCAGCGCCTGAAGGACTCTCTCTTTGCCGACCGCTCGCGCCGGCACAAGCCGTTTCGGATCTGTGAGGACTGCGGTGAGCGTCTGCCCGCGCGTGTCACGGGAGACGAGCCCAACACGTGCCCGTCGTGCCAGGAACTACGCGAGCGCCGGCACCCGGAATGCTCGTGACTCGGCGAGGACAATAGTGCCCACTACTTCGGCTAGGGAGCGAGCATGGCAGCAGGCAACGTCAAGGGGCTGACCGTAGAGCTGAACGGCGAGACTCGTGGACTCGACGCCGCCCTGAAGTCGCTCGGCAAGGTCTCAAACGACATCAACAAGGAGCTCGGCCAGATCGAGCGGGGCCTCAAGTTCG
>JAUSBS010000059.1 GCA_030651905.1 Coriobacteriia bacterium | reverse complement strand
CCTGACCTCCTCGGCGACCACGGAGAAGCCTCGCCCGGACTCGCCGGCGCGAGCGGCCTCGATCGCAGCGTTGAGGGAGAGCAGGTTGGTCTGGTCAGCGATCGATGTGATGACGTCGACGATCTTGCCGATCTCCTCGCTGCGGCGACCGAGAAGGTCGACCGAGGAGGCGAGCGTCACGATGGCCTGCTGGACGTCGCCGATCTTGGTGATCGCCTGTGCGGTGGCCTCCTCGCCGTGAAGGGCGAAGCGGGATGCATCCTGTGTGATGCGGGACGCCTCGTCTGCGCGCTCGGACACGCTCGCGACCGTCGCGCAGATGGCTTCCATGGCCGAGGTCGTCTCCTCGACCTTGCGGGACTGGAGTTCGGCGCCGTGGGCGATCTGCTGGACCGAGGTGGATATCTCCATGGTCGAGGAGTTGATCTCCTCGGAGGATGCGGACAGCTCGGTCGCGGCGGCCGAGACCGATTCGGCGGAGCGACGCACGTTGGAGGCGATGTCCGAAAGGGACTCGATGAGGTGGTTGCAGTCGTCTGCGAGCACGCCGATCTCGTCTTCGTGCGCGATCGGCGCGCGTGCGGTCAGGTCGCCTGCGGCGGCGACGCCCATGACGTCGCCGAGCTTCTGCAGAGGCTCCAGGATGCGCGCCTTGAAAGCGCGGTTCCAGAACACCTGGCCCGGCCCTGCGGCCAGGCCCATCGAGATGCCGCCGACGGCCATCACGATCAGTGCCTCCACGATGGGAGGCTTCAGCAGCCAGAAGGCGAACACCGCCGTCACGACGAGGCCTGCGAACACAGCGGGGCCGATCGTGGCCCACGTCCAGAACATGAACGTCCACATGAGGCTACGCTTGACTTGGACTTCGGATTGCCGCGTCATCGCCACCGGTGAAGCCTCCTTTACTGCCGCGCGCAGGCGGCCCCCTCCGACCCTCTCGGTGATTCTACTCCACGGCACCATCGCGTGGGCTTGGCGACGCTATTTCTTGCGGTAGATCCTGTCGCGCCCACTGACCAACTCGAACGATCCCGCCACCGAAGCGGCCAGCTTCTCGCTACGCCCGAGGACCATGTAGCCGTCACGGGCGATGGAGTCGGCGAAGATGTCGAGAACCCTCGCCTGCTGCTCGCGCGTGAAGTAGATGAACACGTTGCGACAGAACAAGACGTCCACCACATGTATCGGCTCGTCCGTGAAGAGGTTCAAGGCCTTGAACTTCACGTGGCTCTTCACCGCGGGCTTGATGCGGAACTTGTCACCGTGGATGTCCACGAAGGCCATCTGGTCCGGCTTCGATATGTGCTTGAGCTTCGCGACGTCGTACTCGGCCTTCTGCCCGTATGCCAGCGCGTTCGGATCGAGGTCGGTGGCGATCACGTTGAGCATGAAGCCGTCGGCGTGCGCGCCGAGTTCGGAGAGGAACGACATCGCGATCGAGTACGGCTCCTCGCCGGTCGCGCAACCGGCCGACCAGACACGGATCATGCGGTGCCGGGTGCGCTTCTTGCGCGCGATGATCTCCGGGACGATCTTCGACCTGAACAGCTGGTAGACCGGCGGGTCCCGGAAGAAGTCGGTCACGTTGATCGTCATCGCGTCGAGCAGCTTCGCGAACTCCTCGGGGCTCGAATCGAGCAGCCGGGAGTACTGGCGATAGGTGTGCAGGTTGAGCGCCCGCAGGCGCGCCGCGATGCGGCGCTCCACGTACGCCGTACGGTACTGGGTGAGGTCGAGCCCGCGCTGGTCGGCGACCTTCGCCATCAGCCGTTCGATGTCGCCCCGATAGACGTGCTCGGCGCCCGGCTGATCCATTCGGTCCTCCGCATTGTGGGTCTACTCCAGCTGTCGCTCCCGTCCAAGTTTACGCCAAGAGGGGCGCACGCTAGAATCCAGATGCTCGCGGGCCCTTTCGAGAGGACACCATGTATCGGGACAGCGTCACGGCTCGGATACTCACGATAAGCCTCATCACGGCGCTGCTGCTCGTCTCCGGCGGGTCCGCGCTCGCTCTGGCCGACGATCTTCTGCGCCGCGACTTCATGCCCACCGGCGCAAGCATCGACAGCAACCCCGTCGGCGGGCTGTCGCGTGCCGATGCGGCCACGCGGGTCGAGGAGAAGGTCAAGGGCGCCTTGCTGGCTCCGGCGACGGTACGCTTCCGCGATCGGTCCTTCGACCTCGACCCGGCGGGCTACGTACGCGTCGATGTCGAAGGCATGCTCGACGCCGCGCTCGCACCCCGCACGGACGCGCCCCTGTACGCGCGCGTGCTCGCACGCGTGACCGGGGCCCCCGTCGGCACCGAGGTCAAGACCGCCATGAAGATCGATGAGGCGAAGCTGGGAGCGTGGATCGCGACCATTGAGCCGCAGGTCGCGCAGCCCGCCGTCGACGCCTCGCTCTCGGTGACGACGGGGATGCTGCGCGTGATCCCGGAGATCAAGGGCGCGGCCATCGACACGACCGCCGCGCCGAAGGCGCTGCTCGCGGGCCTGCTGGAAGGCAGCAAGGACATCGCCCTCCCAGTCCGGGCGATCGAGCCGAGCCTCACACTCGCCACCATGGGCAAGACGATCTTCGTCAAGCTCCGCACGCGCAAGCTCTACTTGTACCAGGGTGACCAGCTGGAGAAGGAATACGGGGTCGCGATCGGCACGCCCGGCTATCCGACCCCGCGGGGCGAGTTCAAGATCATCAACAAGCGCAAGTACCCGACGTGGTCGAACCCGGGCAGCGCATGGGCAGCGTCGATGCCCTCATACATCGGACCCGGGCCGGGCAACCCGCTCGGTACGAGAGCGCTGTATCTGGACACCCCGGGCATCCGCATCCACGGCACGAGCAAGGACTACTCGATCGGCACCGCCGCGTCCCACGGCTGCATGCGCATGCACCGCTGGGACGTCGAGGACCTCTTCGAGCGCGTACCGCTCGGGACCCGCGTGATCATCGTCAGCTGAGGCCGGCGGGTTCGCGAAGCGTGGTGTGACGAAGGCCCGCCGGTTGGCGGGCCTTCGTCGTTGGCGCGATGAGATGCGGGGGCGACCTACGGGCCCGCGTACGCGCGGGCGGCGTGGCAGTCGTTCGCGCACGAACCCAAGGGCGGCGGAGTCGCCCCGTGGGTGTATCCGATGTCCGAGCGCAGCAGGTGAGGTTCCGTGGCGGAGCCATGCGAGACGTGGCAGGCGGAGCAAGCTAGGCCCATGTCGGGGGCCGCTCCGGAGTGACGCGTATGGAGAGACTGTGTCACCGCCGCCGCAGCGTAGAAGCGGCTGGTGGCCGGTGAGGCCCCCGTGAAGTAGGTGTCGATGTTGTGGCAGTCGTAGCACAGGAGGTCGGTCGAGTTCACTGTCAGTCCCAGGACCGGTGCTCTGAGCAGCGGGGCCTCGCCGGAGCGATGCGTCCCGGTCGGCTCGAGGGACCCGGCCGAGTTCCCATGACAGTCGCTGCAGTACAGGATCGAGCCATTCCCCCACGAGCCCACGTAGCTGCCCGCGAGCCCGACAGCGTCCGCAGACGCATCCTCGATCGCGTGCACCGACGCATTGCGTGTGTTGACGAGCGAGGCGATGTCCGTGCGGCCGTTCGCCGTGGTGGCGTGGCACTTGAAGCAGACCTCGTACTGACGCACCGCCCGGTCCGCCGGCGCGGGCGTGTAGGTCCCGGCCGCCGAGTTCGCCACGGCTGTGCCCCATGCTCCGCGCATGTTCCCGGTGATCAGCGGCGCGGACGCGGCGATCCCGGAGGACGCCTCGTGCGAACTATGGCAGTCGGAGCAGGTCACGTGACGCGGGTACGTGCCGGTCTCGGTGGAGACATGCGAGGCGACGACGTCGACCGGGTGGCGGGAAGGAAGAACCGGCCCGAAGTCGGCCGTAAGTAGCGCGGGTGCGGTGCCGGCTAGCTGCGAACCGCCGCCGTGAAGGGCGGTGGGAATCGCGCCGAGCGCGGTGCCACCGCTCGGACGGTACACGTCGACAAAGGGAGCGGTCATGCCGGCAACGGCGTCCCATCGACCGGCGTTGCCGACCAGAGTCTCGTTCGTGGCATCCCCGTCGACATCGGCGATGAGCACGGAGCCCGAGTTGCTCCCCGCGACCGCGGTCGAGTAGGGCTGGATGGCACCGGTCTGCGGGATGACGTACAGGTAGCTGGACCCTGTGGCGCGGGCGGCGACAGCGATCTCGTTGCCCGCGATCCCGGATAGCGCGTCACCGATCGCGGTCGCCCACGGCGTCTCGGTGAGCGGATACGACGTCACCAGCGAGGCGGTCGCATCGTAGACTCGCACTCTTGAGTCACCGGCGGCCGTGTCGCACACGGCGATCTCGGTACCCGCGTTCGCATGAGCGTCGCCGATGGACGGGCCGCGCAGTCCTGCGACGGCTACCGCGGCGGTCTCCTCGATCTGCGACGTGGTGGCGCTCTGTGTGAACAGGAGTAGTTCGGTTTGGGTGGTCACCGCGAGGTCCTGAAGCTCGCCGCCGGCGAAGTCTCCGGCCGCAAGGCCGGTCCCGACGGCGCCCAGAGCATAGGAGCCGTCAGCCTCCGGTCCAGCGATGCGCGTGAGCGTGTCGAGAAGGATGTTCTCGTAGATCCACAGCTTGCCTGCGGCCGCGTCCACGAAAGCGATCTGAGGCCGTGGTCCGTCAAGCTCCAGTCCGACCGTCGGTTCGACGAAGCGTCCTATCGCGATGAAGTCCGGTGTTCCGGAGACCGCCTGAGAAGGTGCAGCGACCAGTCCGAGCAGCTCGTCCTCGTGCATGATCGTGAGCGCCTTCGCTGCGCGGCCACCCACGACGAGCTCAGGCAGCAGGTCGCCATCGACGTCTCCGACCGCTGCTGCACCGTTGGCGTCCGGCGTCGGGTACGCGCGCGGGCCGATCAGGTCCCGCGGTGTACCGCCGGTCGTGGCTCTGCTGTAGATGTCGGTCCGCCCGGAG
>JAUSBS010000055.1 GCA_030651905.1 Coriobacteriia bacterium | reverse complement strand
GACGGAAGCGACCTACCGCTCTTCGTCGATCCGTGGGCTGCTACGACTCGCGAGCCGCTTTCCTGTCGGTGTGACGGCGAGCCCGCCGAGCGCGGTCTCCCGAAGCGACGGCGGGAGGCTTCTGCCGACCGAACCCATGGCCGCGGCCACCTCGTCGAACGGGATGGGGAACGCGACACCTGCGAGTGCCATCTCGGCCGCGGCGAGCGCGACCGCGGACCCCGTGGCGTTGCGGGCCACGCACGGAACCTCCACGAGCCCCCCGACCGGGTCGCACGCCAGGCCCAGAAGGCCCTGCAGCGCGAGAGAGGCGGCGTGCCCCGCCTGCGCGGGCGTGCCGCCGGCAAGCTCGACGGCTGCCGCCGCCGCCATCGCTGCACCGGACCCGATCTCTGCCTGACAGCCCGCGGCCGCCCCGGAGAGCGCCGCCCGGGCCGCGATGACGCCTCCTATCGCGCCTGCCGTGGCGAGCGCGAGCACCAGCTTCTCGCGAGGTGCATTCAGGCGCTCAGAGACCGCCAGCAGTACGCCGGGAAGAACGCCGGACGCTCCACCGGTCGGAGCCGCCACGATCCGGCCCATCGCCGCATTGACTTCGCCGACGGCCAGCGCTGCGGCGATCGCGCGATCGAAGTGGGGTCCTGCGAGCCCGGGCGCCCTCGACGCCACTCGTGCGGCGTCACCCCCGGTGAGTCCCGAGCGTGAACGCGCCGTACCGGTCAGCCCTTCTGCGACCGCATCCTCCATGACGCGCAGAGCCACGTCCAGCCGGGTGAAGATGTCGGTCCGCGCGGTCCCGGACTCGGCGCACTCGCGGGCGACCGCGGCTTCGCCGAGTGAGCCGTTCTCATCGGCGGCGGCAAGAAGCTCGGCGAAGGATCCGTACGCCATGTCTCTCTCCATCCGGTCAGGGCAGGCAGGCGAGGGTGCCCCGCGAGCTGGTGCAGCAACGATGGTAGCACCAAGCCCTCGCCCAGCCGCCGCGCCCCTCGCTCCGACCTGCTACCATATGCGCCACGAAGGGGAGTAGCCGGCCCGGCGAGACGTCGGGCGATGCGGTCGACAATCCCGGGCCGTACGGCCCCGGTCGCATCCTCCCGTGGCGAGACCTTCGGCACTGTCGTGCCGGAGGTCCCCGTATCGCAAGGGCCTCACAGGGACTCCAGACGGCAGTGGCATCGCGAACCTATCACCGCGCCCGCTGCGACTGGAGGACCATGACCACCGAGAGCACCATGTCCGCCTCCGTGATCGATGCCCCGTGCTGGTACCGGATGACGCCGGAAGAGGTCCTTATCGCGACCGGTACCGATCCCGCCACCGGTCTCGCATCCGAGGATGTCGCGGCCGCGCGCGCGTCGGGAGGCGCTAACCAGCTGCCCGAGCCCCCCCGTCGTCCGCGGATACTGATCTACCTCGCCCAGTTCAACGACGTCATGATCTGGCTGCTTCTCGCCGCGGCTGCCATCTCGGCGTGGGGCGGCGACACGATAGACGCCGTGGTCATCGGCGTGATCCTGCTCATCAATGCCGGTCTGGGTTACGCGCAAGAGGTGCGGGCCGAAGCGGCGATCGAGGGCCTCAAGAAGATGTCCGCGCCCCGGGCGACCGTGATACGAGACGGAGTGAAGCAGCTCCTCCCGGCCCGCGAGATCGTCACGGGAGACATCCTGGTTCTGGCGGCGGGGGACATCGTCCCCGCGGATCTGCGGTTGATCGAGGCGCCTGACCTCGAGGTGGACGAATCGGCTCTGACCGGCGAGTCGACAGGGGTCGCCAAGCACATCGAACCGATCGCCAGTGACTACACGGGGATCGGCGACCGCGCGAACATGACGTATCTCGGATCCACCGTTCAGCGCGGGCGCGGCATCGGAGTCGTCGTGGCCACCGGTCTACGTACGGAGATGGGCCGTGTCGCCGCGGTGGCGGGCGCACCGAACCCGACGACACCGCTGCAAGTCGAGCTCAAGCGCGTGGGTGGCGTGATCGCGATCGCGGTCGTCCTCGCTTCGGCCGGGGTGTTCGTCAGCGGCTGGTTGGCGGGCAGGCCGCTCGATTTCATGTTCCTCGCGGCCGTCTCGCTGGCCGTGTCCGCGGTCCCCGAGGCGCTCACCGCGGTCGTCACCATCGGTCTGGGTGTCGGCGTTCGCCGGATGGCCGCAAGAAACGCCATCGTCCGCCGGCTCCACTCGGTCGAGACACTTGGCGCAACGGATGTGATCGCGACGGACAAGACCGGTACGCTGACGCGTAACCGGATGGCGGTGGTCGTCCTGCACAGCGTGTCAGGGCGAGTGCAGTCGTCCGGTCTGGACGCCGACGCGCCGGACTGGGCTCGCGAGGTCATGCGCGCCGCCGTACTAGCCAACGACGCGGAGGTGCAAGGCGGGCACACCGTCGGCGACCCGACCGAGACAGCGCTCGTTGAGATCGCTCAGGCGGCAGGCATCGAGAAGGCCGACATGGAGAAGCGCCTCCCGCGTGTCGGCGAGGTCGGCTTCACCTCCGACCGCAAGATGATGACGACGCTGCACCGCGACGGCGCCGGGTTCGTCGCCTACACCAAGGGCGCGCCGGAGGTCGTCTTGGAGCGGTGCTCGATCGGAGCTGCGGAGAAGGCGCAGACGCTTCAGGCGGTGGTCGACCTGGCGGCGGACGGGCTACGCACCCTCGCCGTTGCACAACGCCGCTTCGACACCGTGCCGGCCGATCTGGAAGGAGCGGAGTCGGGTTTGACGCTGCTCGGGATCGTCGGTCTCATCGATCCGCCTCGTGCAGAGGTTCCCGCAGCTATCCGGACCGCTCAGGACGCCGGCATCCGAGTGGTCATGGTGACCGGCGATCACGAGGTCACAGCGCGCGCCATCGCGCACGAAGTCGGCCTGCCGGACACCGGGGCCGCCTTGGGCGGGCGCGACATCGACCGGATGTCGGATGACGAGCTCGCGGACGTGCTGAAGACCACCACGGTCATCGCTCGCGTCGACCCCCTTCACAAGATGCGTGTCGTCGAGGCGCTGCGCTCCCAAGGGCACGTCGTGGCGGTCACCGGAGACGGCGTGAACGACGCGCCGGCGCTCAAGACGGCCGACGTCGGCGTCGCGATGGGGATCTCGGGCACGGAGGTCGCAAAGGACGCGTCCGACATGGTGTTGGCCGACGACAACTTCGCCACCATCGTGGCGGCGGTGCGTGAGGGCCGGGTGGTCTTCGACAACCTGACCAAGTCCGTCCACTTCCTTCTCTCGGCGAACGTGAGCCAGGTCCTGCTGATGTTCCTGGTCACCGTCGCGGGGATGCCGGTGCCACTGTTCCCCGTCCACCTGCTGTGGACCAACCTGATGACCGACAGTCTGCCGGCGCTCGCGCTCGGGGTCGACCCCGAGGAAGCCGGCATCATGCGGCGTCGGCCTCGCGGACCCAAGGACAGTCTGGTCGCGCGCCCGGCGGTCCTGAAGATGCTCGGACGGGGCACGGTCCTCATGCTCGGCACGGTGTCGGTCTTCCTTGGCGTGCTGCTCGAACGGGGCGTGCCGCTGCTGTCCGCGGGGGATCCGCAGTACGCGAGGTCGGTCCTGTTCGCTCAGACGGCGACGTTCACGGCACTCGTGCTGCAGAAGCTCTTCTTCTCCCTTACCTTCCGCTCGCGCAGTCGCAGTCTCCTGTCGACCGAATCGGTCAAGAACCCACTGCTGCTGTGGGCGATCGCGGCCGGGGCGACTCTCCAGCTGGCCGTCGTCTACGTACCCGGGGCGGGCGCGATCTTCCGGACGGTTCCGCTGGGTCTGTCGGAATGGGCCGTGATGCTCCCGGCGATGATCCTGCCGGTGCTGCTCATCGACCTGCAGAAGGTGATCGCCGGTCGTCGGACGGATCGCCGGTAGCAGCACTTCTGCACGAGTTAGGCTAGGCAAAGTACGCGACTTAGCATAGACTAACTTCCATGAGTGGAACGACACACATGGTGGACACGCCGCCCCCGGATCACGCCGCCTGCGCGGGGTGCTCGCTGGCTGACGCCCGAGCGGGCCAGCACTTCACCGTGACCGCCGTCGATGACGAACGGGCGCGCGTGACGTGCCTGCGCTTCGGGATGGCCGAGGGCGCGTGCGTGCAGTGCGTGGCGCGGATCGCTGGCGGACCGATCATCCTGAAGAGCGGGCGGCAGGAGATCGCCGTCGGGCGCGAACTGGCGAGGCGTATCCGCGTCCAGCATCGCGAGCCCGTCGGCACGGCGGCTGGCGAGGGCGGGCGATAGGCGGTGGCGCACTGTCCCACACCGGCGGCTGCTGAGGCCGCCGAAGCGGCTGTGCGCGCGGGCGCGGTCGTCCTCGCCGGCAACCCGAACGTTGGCAAGTCCGCGGTCTTCAACGCGCTCACCGGTGCATACGTGGATGTCTCGAACTTCCCCGGCACGACGGTCGAGCTGACGCACGGCCGCTTCGGGGACGTCGACGTCGTCGACACCCCGGGCATCTACGGCGTGTCGTCCTTCAACGAGGAGGAGACGGTCGCGCGCGACGTGATCCTCGGGGCCGGCGCCATCGTGAACGTGATCGACGCGGTGCACCTCGAGCGCGACCTCTTTCTGACCCTCCAGCTCGCCGACATGGGTCTGCCCATGGTGGTCGCGCTCAACATGGTCGACGAGGCGCGCCGCGAAGGCGTCTCCATAGACCGCGATCTGCTCGAGGACCTGCTCGGCGTGCCCGTGGTCGAGACGGTGGCCGTCGAGGGCAAGGGGATCGACGAGCTCAAGGCGGCCGTGTCTCACGCGCGCGTGGGCCATCCGCAGCACGACCACGAGGACGCTCTGCTCGAACTCACGGACCGCATCGGCTCCCGGGCGGAGGCGCTGCTCGTACTCGAGGGCGACGAGTGTGTGGCCGAGCGCCACGGTGTGGAGCCGGGCACCATGCGCGACCCGATCTACGTCGCTCGCCGCGCCCGCGTCGACGACATCGCGGGCCATGTCGTCAGCGAGGAGGTCCGGGGCGTGCGCTTCTCAGCGCGGCTGTCGCGCTGGATGCTGCACCCGCTGACCGGCCTGCCCCTGCTCGGGCTACTGTTGTTCGTCATGTACAAAGTGCTCGGCGAGCTCATC
>JAUSBS010000054.1 GCA_030651905.1 Coriobacteriia bacterium | reverse complement strand
GTGTTCCCTTCGTGATCAGAAGACGTGCGACCCTTCGCCGACGGACGCCCAGGACGCGAACCACGGCGTCTCCCGCCGTCACCCACTCACCCGAATGCGGGATGTGCCCGAGTTCCATCAGTACCCACCCGGCGACCGTCTCGTATTCCTCCGACTCCGGTATGGCGATCCTGAGTTCCTCGCGCGCTTCCTCTGCTGAGAGGCGACCGTCGACTATCCAGCGTCCCGGGCCGACGGCGCTGATGAAGCGGTGCTCCCGGTCGAACTCGTCGGAGATCTCGCCGACGACCTCCTCGACGATGTCCTCGATCGTCACGATGCCGGCCGTCCCGCCGTGCTCGTCGACGACGACCGCCATGTGGCTGTGCGTCATCCGCATCTCCGAGAGCAGATCCAGGATGGGCTTCGTCTCCGGTACGAAGAGCGGCGCGCGCATGTACTCGACGAGCAGGTCCTCGCCGCGCGAGGCGACGACCGGCTCGACGAGGTCTTTGAGCAAGGCGATGCCCACCACGGTGTCCTGGTCCTCGTGAAAGACCGGCATGCGGGAGAAGCCGGTCTTCTGGAAGACCGGCAGCGCCTCGCCGACGCTCATGGAGTCCTCGAGCATCTCCGTGTCGACGCGCGGCACCATGATCTCGCGCACGACGGTGTCCCCGAGCTCGAAGACCTCGCGGATCATGCGCTTCTCTTCGTCGAGAAGGGTGCCCTGCTCGGTGACGAGGAGTTTGATCTCCTCCTCGGTGACGCCGGGCTTTCCGCCGCGCCCCTTGACCCCGAGCAGGCGCGCGACGACGTCCGTCGAGCGAGCGAGCACCCACACTACCGGCGACATCGCGATCGAGAGCCACTCCACGGGGCCCGCCACCGAGCCGGAGACGGCTTCGGCGCGCCGCAGCCCCAGCCGCTTCGGCGCCAGCTCACCGAACACGAGCGTCACGTAGGTGATGACCAGCGTGACCGCGACAACGGAGAGTCCGCCGGCGATCCGGTCGAGCCACGGCATCCCCAACGAACGGAGCCACGCCGTGACCGGGCCCTCGAAAGTGACCGCCGCGATCGCCGACGCCATGAACCCGAGCAGTGTGATGGCCACCGATACGGTCGAGAGCAGGCGCGTGGGGTCGTCGAGCAGGCGAAGTGCGGTGCGTGCGCCACGCGAGCCCTTGTCGGCGGCAGCCTGGAGCGCGCTGCGCCGGGCGCTGACCAGCGCTATCTCGGCCGCGACGAAGTAGCCCTGCATGACGACGAGAACGGCGATGGCGACGAGTTCGCCAAGATGAGTGTCCATGCGCTCTACGTTACCAGTCCGCTCTGGCCGATAACATCGGAAGTGTCCTGACTCGGGTAATGCATGGACGCGCGCCTACCACTTCGCGGAGAATGGGTCGGCGAACTTCGCTCACCGGGGGACCCAGTTGCAGGATGCCGTGTCCGCAGCAGGAATGGAGCCCATCGTCCGTGGCCTGACGGCCGCGGCGAAAGCTCTGCGACTCTACCCTCCGAGCAGCCCGATCCCCCGGCAGGCGGTCGATACGGCGGCGGCGGCGCTGCTCGCGTTCCTGGCCGCGGAGCCGGTCCTGTCCCTCAAGGTCGTCCGCGACGGCCTTGCATGGTCCGGCGCGACGGTCGCCCCCGGTGCCCCCGGGGCCACCGAACTCGCGGACTCGCTTCGCGACCACGGCGTCGCTGAGGTCGACTTCCTCCCCGGCGTCACCACCGACGACCTGCTCGCCTTCCTGGCCGCCGTCATCGAGAAGCCTGACGCGCTGCGCGAGCGCGGCGGCCTCGCTGCCGTACTGGTGTCGCAGGGTGTCGACGCGGTGCGCACGGCGGACGTCAGTCTCACCGTCGTCGACCCGTTCGCCATCGCAGCGACCGACGACGAGGCCGACGAGTTCCTGCGGCAACTCGCCGGCGATCCCGATCGCATCTCGGCGTGGCTCAGCGTCGCCGCCAAGGGCGACCCCACGACATTGGCGGCCAGCCTCGCCGACCTCGCCCGCGCGTCGGGCGACCAGAGCCTCAGCGCGCTCGTCATGTCCCTGTCGAGCGCGTTCGGAGCGCAGGACCTCGAAGCGCGCGACGCCATCGTCGGCGTCTCGCTCGACGACGGGCCGGCCCGCGACCTGCTCGGACGCGTATTCGCGGGTGTCGGCACGGCGGAGCTGGCGAACACGTTGTGCGGAGGCTCCTACGGCCGCAACATGCTGTCGATGTCCTCGGCGCTCACTCGACTGCCGACCGCCGATCGCATGAACGACATCCTCGCCCAGGTGAAGCAGATCCTTCCGAGTATCGGGCACGGCTCGAAGGAGCTCGACTTCCTCGAGCACATGCTCGAGGTCCGCAACAGGTCGACGCCCGAGACCTCCCTGACGGACACGCAGCCGCTCTACCGGCAGGCGGCGGAGCTCGCGACCGTGGACGTCAACCAGATCGCCGGCGCTCGTGCCGGGGTGGCCCGCGAGGCGGGGCGCGCCGACGACAGCGCCGTGGCGACGATGCTCACACTGCTGGATCAGCAGCAGGACTTCGGACTGTACTGCCGCACCCTCGACGCGCTCGCCGGTATGGTCCCGGCGCTGCTCGAGCGCGACCGCCTCGATCTCGCCGCCCGCGTCATCTCCGAACTCGCCGCCCGCGAGTCA
This sequence comes from Coriobacteriia bacterium, assembly GCA_030651905.1. Classification (GTDB taxonomy): domain Bacteria; phylum Actinomycetota; class Coriobacteriia; order Anaerosomatales; family PALSA-660; genus JANYAK01. The sequence continues at coordinate 4,557 of JAUSBS010000054.1, read as the reverse complement.
CGTGCGGTGCAGCCGTGGCCGGAACTCACGGAACGGCTCCGCGCCGCCATCGGTGACGCGACCTCTCGTCGCACCATGAAGGCTCTCGTGGCGGCGGCCGCGGCCGACCCCGGGAAGGTGGAGCTCGTTCGCGACATCATGTCGCGCTCCTCGGATACGAACGCGACAGTGTTCGTCGAGGAGGCGCTTGCCCACAAGCCGGACGGACTCCAAGTCGCTGAGCGCGTCGTCGGCCGCCGGCTCGTCGACATGTTGGCGGCGACCGCTCCCCGGGCGCAGTGGTTCCAGATCGCGCCGCTCGTCACCCGCCTCGCGGGGGAGAGCGACGCCCGCTCTCAGCAGGCCATCGAGTCGCTGCTAAGGCGGCCCGACGACGCCTCCCGCCGCGAAGTCGCGACCGGCCTCGCCGCAGCGAACGGACCGGCCTCGCTCAAGTACCTCACCACGCTCGTGCGCGACCCTTCGCCGGAGGTCGCGCTGACCGCGATACGTCTCATCGGCCGCTCGCCGATACCAGGCGCGGCCGCAGCGCTGAAGACGCGACTCGACGAGATCGACGCGGACGGCAAGGACTTCGCGATCGCTCGCGAGATCATCGGTGCGCTGTCCCGCACTCCCGACACTGCCGCGGACGAGGCGCTCAAGCAGCTCGCCACCCGCCGTGCCCTCATCAAGCGCGGACACTTCGCCGAGGTCACGGACCTTGCGAAGCAGGCCCTCATCCAACGCGGGAAGGGGGCCGGACGATGAGTGGGTCGGTCGATCTCGTCGTCATGCTGTCGACGGCCCGCCGGGCCGTGCAGCTCTACCCGCCCGCCCATCCGAGTTATCGCGAGGCGATCGATGCCGTCGTCACGGCCGTCGCTGAGTGTTCCGGGCAGGATGGCGGCTTCGTCCTCAACGCCCATGAAGGCCGTCTTTACGATGGCAGTGCCGTCATCACGTCGGACGCGCCGGCCCTCGGCTCCCTGGTGCAGTCCATGGAGCGCCATCGCATAGAGAGCCTCACGTTCGATCCGTCCTTCGCGACGACCGATGCCGTGGCCCTCGCCGAGGTGCTCAACCTGCGGCCCGCTCCGAGCCTGAAAGTCGACGAGGAGCTCTCGCGTCGGGGCGTGACCGCCGTCGTCGTCGGCGCTCTCGGTGACGACGAGGTACAAGCCGAGCGCAAGGAGCGCGACGTGCGTCGCGAGAAGGACCGTGCGCTCTACCGTCAGTTGGTCGCCGTTCTGCGCGCGGTCCAGCGCGACGTCGCGACGTCCGGTTCGCCGAACCTGGACCAGGCCGAGGACATGGTCGGCACCATCATGTCGCGGCTCCTGGAAGACAACGCGGCGGTGCTCGGGATGGCGACGATGAACGCCCGCGACGAGGGTGCTCTGTTCCACTCCATCAATGTGATGATCTATACGCTCACGCTCGGGCTCGGTCTGGGGCTCCCCGAGGACGGGCTCCAGGGGCTCGGGATCTGCGCGCTTCTCCACGATGTCGGCAAGGCCGCGTTCGATCTTGACGACCCGGAACAGGCCCGCGCCGCCATGCTGCTCCATCCCAAGATCGGCGCGGAGGCGTTGGCCCGCCTGCCGGAGGAGGACCCCTCGACGATGCTCGTTGCGTTCGAGCATCACATGGGAGCGGACGGTTCGGGCTGGCCGGAGCGACCTGACGGCTATGTCACACATCCGTACAGCCGCATGGTCTCGATCGCGGACAGGTACGAGAACCTCACGAAGCACGGTGACCAGGGCCATCCGGTAACGCCGGACCGGGCGGTGGTCCAGCTGCTTCGTGAGGCCGGCCGGAGCCTCGATCCGCTCTTCACCCGACTGTTCGTGCAGTCGCTCGGCGTGTTCCCGATCGGCTGCGTGGTGCGGCTATCCGACCAGTCCGTCGGCGTCGTCAGTGCGACCACGGGCGACCTGCTCCGTCCGCGAGTGAGAGTGCTCTATGACGCGCGCGGGATGGAGATCGAGGACCCGGTCGATGTGGATCTCGTCGGCGACACACGCAACATCGTCGAAGTCGTCGATCCGGAGTCACTCGAACTGCACGTGGCCGACCACCTGTAGAACTCGCGCGGGTGTCAGCTGGCGTGCGGGTTGATCTTGTGGAGGACGAGCGCGATGAGCGCCAGCCTGCGCCCGCGCTCCTGGCACGCATCGACGAACTTCGAGATCGTCTCCCGAAGCTCGGGCGAGGGCCTGTAGCGGATGAGCCCACCGGCGCACTGCAGGATCTTGTCCTTGCACAGCTCGTCGATCTCGGGCTGGAGTTCCTCCACGCGGCGGCCAAGTCGGGACGCGAGGCCCTCCAGATCGAGGACCGCGTCGGGATTGCGATGGAAGAAGACGAGGATGTCCCACGTCAGGAGAGACCTGACGTACTGATCCACGAACTTCATGATCGAGGGCCCGAGGACCCCCTCAAGTTCATACACTCCGTACCGTCCCCACGATTGGAGTGATTCGTACCGTATGTATCGGCTGATGGTGGCCGGGCCACCAGACCCCCCGGACGCCCCCGCGCGCCGAACGGTTCGACGAACGGGCTCAAGGAGCCCAGAACCGACGCCAGTGTACAGCATCGTTTAGAAAGCTGTGGACGGTACTGTGTAAGCGGTTCGAATCGGACCCCGAACGCATGGCGGACCTGACGAACGGCCTGACGAACGGTTTTCGACACGCCGGGGGCTGGGCCGGGTGCATCGACGTGGTGTAGAGTCGTCGGAACCTGCAGCCAGAAGCCATGGAGGAACGATGCCCGCATCCACAGGTGACGTCGTACGCGTGCACTACCGAGGGACCCTGTCGGACGGATCCGAGTTCGATTCCTCCGAGGGGCGCGCGCCCCTGGAGTTCAAGCTCGGCGAGGGTAGCGTCATCGACGGCTTCGACGCCGGGGTCACCGGGCTCGAAGTGGGCGAGAAGCGTACCGTCACGATCCCGCCCGAGCAGGCCTACGGGCCGAAGAACGAGACGCTCGTCCAGCGCGTGGAGCCGGATGTCTTCGCTGAGGATCCCTACGTCGGAGGGCACCTCAACCTCGTGGCCCCGGACGGCGGCATGCTGCCCGGTGTGATCACCGCGGTCGATGAGGACGGCGTCGAGATCGACTTCAACCACCCGCTGGCAGGCCAGACACTCGTCTTCGACATCGAACTCGTGGAGATCGTGGCGAGCTAGGCCGCGCGGTCCGATCACTTGTAGCCGGCGAACGATTCGGTCGATATCCGGTCCCCGGGAACGGCCAGCTCCTCGAGCACGCTGCCCATGGCGGCGATCATCGCCGGGGGACCCGTCACCACCCAGTGCCACCCGTCGAGCGGGTCGACGTGCCTGCGCACGGTCGCGGCGGTGATGAAGCCCCTCTCGCCCTTCCACGCCGTCCCGGGATCTGCCAGCACGTGCACGACATGTATCTCCGCGTGCGCCGTGCCATATCCGTCGAACTCATCCCGGAACGGGATGGAGGATTCGTTCTGGTTGCCGTAGAACAGCGCCACCTGCAGACCGCTGCCGCGCTGCACCGCGTCGCGGATGATCGCCCGCGCGGGGGTGATCCCCACTCCGCCGACCAGGAAGGCCGCCTTCCGCACGTCTTGGGGGAGCGTCATACGCCCCCGCGGCCCGTTAACGCGGACCACGTCTCCCGATCCGAGCGCCAGCAATGCGTCTTTGAACGCGGATCCCGACAGACGCGTCGTGATCTCGATGTACGGGTCGCCGGGGGCCTCGTCGTGCGTGAAAGGCTTCGTCTGCTCTCCGTCGCGTGTCGCAAGCGTCAGGGAGAGGAACTGCCCGGGCACGAACGTGTAGCCCGTCGGCTTGGCGAAACGGAAGGTCCCCGTCCCCTCGACGGCGCCCACCCTCTCCAGGAACGCGACATCGTACGTCGCGCTCGCAGGAGTTCGCGCCTCCTCCTTCGAGTGCACTACTCGAGCACCCTGCCCTTCGCGAGCAACGCCTCGAACTCCGCGGCGGGCACGGGCCGACTCACGAGGAACCCCTGCATGTTGTCGCACCCGAGTGTCCGCAGGAACGCGAGCTGTTCGGGGGTCTCCACCCCTTCGGCCGTGACCTGCAGCTTCAGGGAGTGCGCGAGTCCGACCACCGCCTCGACGATCGTCATGTCGTCGAGGTCGCGTGGGATGTCCATCACGAACGAACGGTCGACCTTGAGCATGTGGAACGGGAACCGCTTGAGATACGACAGCGACGAGTATCCGGTCCCGAAGTCGTCGACGGCCAAGCTCACGCCCATCTGATGGAGCGCATCGAGCGTCACGGCCGCTCGGGCGGGATCCGCCATGACGACGCTCTCGGTCACCTCGAGCAGCAGGTGTTGCGGGGCCATCCCGGTCTCGTGAAGCACCTCCCGGATCGACTCGAGCAAGTCGGGCTCGGCGAAGTGACGCGCTGAGATGTTGACCGACATCTTGATGGGCGGGTGGCCGGCGCGCTGCCACTCCCGGTTGCGCTCACAGGCCGCCCGCATCACGACGATCCCCATGGGCACGATCAGGCCGGTCTGCTCGGCGATCGGTACGAACTCGTAGGG
>JAUSBS010000052.1 GCA_030651905.1 Coriobacteriia bacterium | reverse complement strand
CGATGAGGTCGCGTGCCTTCTTGGCGGTCTCCTCGGCTTCGGCCGCCATGCGCTTGTAGCGCTCGCGCTCCTCGGCCTCCTGCTTGGCCACGGCCTCCTTGCGGCGGGCCTCATCCTCGGCGTGGGTCTTCTCGGCCTCTTTCGCGGCGAGCTTCTCCGCTTCCTTGCGAGCCTTGTCGGCCTCGGCCTCGGCCTTGCGAGCGGCCTCCTCCGTGGCGGCGCGAGCCTCTTCCTCCGCGTTGCGTGCCGCATCCTCCGCGGCACGACGCTCGGCCTCGGCCTTCGCGGCGGCAGCCTCCTCGGCGGCACGCTTCTTGGCCTCCTCGGCCTCGCGCTTGTTCCGCTCGGCCTCGAGCTGGGCCTGGCGTTCAGCGATCTCGGGCCCGAGCGCCTTGCGGATCTTGTCCACATAGGCCTCGACGAGCGTGGAGGCGTGGTTCTTCGCCGGAACCTTCATCGCCTGGATCTTCTCAAGAAGCTCCTGGGAGGTCATTCCGAACTCTTTGGCGAGTTCATGCACCCGCATTGCTGGCACCTATTGGTCACCGTCCTCGTGTACGAGCATTCCGCTTGTCTCAAGCTGGAGCTCGAGTTCCGCCCTCAGGCGGTCGATGTCTTCTTCCTTCAGGTTCGCCCGCAGAGCGCTGCCGAGCTTGCGCTTGCGGATCGCGGTCTCGAAGCACTCGAGCCGCGCGCACGTGTAGGCACCGCGCCCGTTCGCCTTACCCGAGATGTCCAGTGCGACATCGCCCTCGGGCGTCCTGACGAAGCGCACGATCTCGCGCTTGTCGGACGTGGCGCCGCACCCTGTGCAGGTGCGGATGGACGGCTTGCGGGCCCGCATGGGCTACTTGCTCGCCTCCTTATCGTGCAGACCGCAGTAGGCGCTTCCGGGGACCGACTTGTTGCGGCAACGGATCCCGGAGCCGGTGATGGCGCAGCATCGGCCGTCACCCTCCTCCTGCGAGCCTTCGACGCCGGCCACGGCATCAGCCATGCCTGCGTCAACAGCCTGCGACGTGCTCTTGATGTCGATGCGCCAGCCGGTCAGCTTCGCGGCAAGACGGGCGTTCTGGCCCTCCTTGCCGATCGCGAGCGACAGCTGGTCATCGGGGACGATGACGGTGGCGGCGCGGGTCTCCTCGGAGACCTTCACCGAGGTGACTTTCGCCGGAGAGAGAGCGTGCCCCACGAACGTCGCGGGGTCGTCGTGCCACGGCACGACGTCGATGCGCTCACCGCGGAGCTCGGCCACGACCATGCGGACGCGGCTGCCCTTCGGTCCGACGCACGCGCCGACCGGATCGAGACCCGGCTCGCGGCTCGAAACGGCTATCTTGCTGCGCAGACCGGGCTCACGGGCGACCGACTTGATCTCGACGATGCCGTCGTAGATCTCGGGGACCTCGAGCTCGAAGAGGCGCTTGAGCAGGCCGGGATGGGTGCGCGAGACGACGATGGAGGGCTCCTTCGTCGTCTTGCGGACGTCGATGATGTAGGCCTTGAGGCGCTGGTTGTGGTCGTAGCGCTCCGAGGCAGGCTGCTCGGCGGGCGGCAGGAGCGCTTCCACGCCCTCCCGGAGCTTGATGAGCGTGTAGCGCGCGTCCGACTGCTGGACGGTGCCGGTCACGGCGTCGCCCACGCGGTCCTGGTACTCGTCGAAGATCTGCTCGCGCTCGGCGTCGCGGATCATCCCGAGGATGACGTTCTTCGCGGTGTGCGCCGCGGTACGCGACACGTCGGCGGGGGTGACGTCCTTCTCCTCGAAGATCGGCTCCTCCTCGGTGCCGCCCACGGGCACGAGCTCGAAGACATGGATGCGTCCGGTCTCACGGTCGAGCGAGACGCGCGCATCGTTCTCGAGATCGAGGATCTTGACGTAGGTGGCCGCGAGAGCGGACTCGAGACGGTCGAGCATCTCGAATTCGTCGATCGTCTTCTCGCGAGCGAGCGCTTTCAGCGCCTCCATCAGCTCAGATGCCATCGAGACCCTCCTTGTTGAAGTCGATCTCCACGCGGAGGCGGGCCTTGTCGATCGCCCCGAGCGGGATGGTGTACGTCGTGCCGTCCATCTCTACGAGGATGGTCTCGCCCTGCACGCCGGCAAGCGTGCCGGTGAAGCTCTTGCGGCCGTCGATGAGTTCGCGGCTCGTGACCTTCGCCTGCGAACCGGCGAAACGCTCGAAATCCGCGCGGGTGCGCAGCGGTCGCTCGATACCGGGGGAACTGACCTCGAGCGTGTAGCGGTCCGCCGTCTCGGGCAGCTCGTCCAGGACTTCCTTGATCCAGACGTTGGCGCTCGCGATGGCGTCGATGTCGATGCCACCCTCACGGTCCAGGTACACGCGCACGATCGGCGCGGCCTGAGCGCCCGCGACCTCGAGAGCCACGAGCTCCATGCCGGCCTCGGTCGCCTTGCTGTCGAACAGCGCGGTCAGTCGCGCGACGAGTTCATCGTGAGCCATGAAGCGACCGACCTCCTCCCGACAACAAAAGAAGCGGGGATGCCGCTTCTCGCAGGACTGCACAAGTTTCCGAACGCAGGAGATTCTACCACACGGGCGTGCTCAAGCAAACGAGCACGGCCCCGGGCGAGGCTACGGGTGCAGCGTCACGGGAGCGAGCGCAGCCTTGGCTTCGGCGACGAGGCGGGCCACGTGCGCGACTGCATCCGCGAGCGGTACGCTGACGCGAAGTCCGGTGGCGCGGTCCTTGACCTCGAGCACGCCCTCGGCCAGGCCCTTCTTGCCGATGACGACCTGGAAGGGCCAGCCGATGAGGTCTGCGTCGGCGAACTTCACGCCCGCGCGCTCGTCCCGGTCGTCCAGAACGGTCTCCAGTCCCGCGTCGGCCAGTTCGCGCCAGATGCGCTCCCCTACCTCGAAGACCTCACCGTCGGCGTTGAGCGGCAGGACGGCGACTTCGAGCGGCGCGATCGTGACCGGCCATGCCATGCCGGACTCGTCGTTGCGCTGCTCTATCGCGGCCGCCATGGAGCGTGAGACGCCGACGCCGTAGCAGCCCATGAGGAACGGCTGTTCGTCGCCGTTCTCGTCGGCGTAGGTGGCACCCATCGACACCGAGTACTTCGTGCCGAGCTGGAAGATCTGGCTGACCTCGATCCCTCGCGCTCCGGCGAGCACTCCGCCGCAGGTCGGGCAGCCGTCTCCGGGACGCGCGACCACAAGGTCGGCCCACTGCGCGACGGTGAAGTCGCGCTCGGGCTGCGCTCCGATGAAGTGATGGTCGTCCTCGTTGGCGCCGATCCCCCATGACACGTCGCCTTGCAGCGAGGCGTCCGCAACGACGAGCGTTCCGGAAGGCGGAGCGACAGGTCCGAGCGAGCCCTTCGGGATGCCGTACGTGGCGAAATCCGCCTCGTCGAGCAGCACGACGCCGGGCGCGGCCCAGCCGGCCTTGATGGGGTTGAGTTCGCGATCCCCGGGCACGCAGAAGTAGACGAGCCGTCCGTCCTCGAGCTTGCCGGCCATCGTCTTGACCGTGTCGTGCTCATGGATGTCCAGGAAGGAAGCGAGCTCGGCGATGGTGCGGATGTCCGGGGTGTGGACCTTGGTCATGGCACCGGGCTCGGTCACCGACGGGTGACGCACCACGACGGTCGATGCCGCGTCCTCGTTGGCGGCGTAGCCGCACTCGCAGTAGACGAGCGCCGCCTCGCCGGCGTCGGCGAGCGCCATGTACTCGGTGGTGACCTTGCCGCCGATCTGACCTGACTCGGCCTCGACGGGTCGGTACTCAAGTCCGAGACGCTCGCAGATGCGAGCGTACGCGCGGCCCATGGCGTCGTAGTGCTCCTGCAGCGACTCCTGCGAGGAGTGGAAGCTGTAGGCGTCCTTCATGATGAATTCGCGTCCGCGCAGGAGGCCGAAGCGCGGCCGCATCTCGTCGCGGAACTTCATGTTGACCTGGTAGAGCGAGAGCGGCAGCTGACGATACGAGCGGACCTCACTGCGCACGAGCGAGGTGATGATCTCCTCGTGCGTAGGCCCGAGGCAGAACTCGCGGCCGGCGCGGTCCTTCAAGCGTGCGAGCTCAGGGCCGTAGTCGGCCCAGCGTCCGGACTCCTGCCACAACTCGGCAGGCTGGACGATGGGCAGCAGCAGCTCCTGGCTGCCGATGGCGTCCATCTCCTCGCGGACGATGTCCTGGATCTTGACGATGGCGCGCCACCCGAGCGGCAGGAACGAGTAGATGCCCGCCGCCGTCTTGCGGATCATCCCAGCACGAAGCAGCAGGCGGTGACTCGCCAACTCGGCCTCGGCGGGGTCCTCCTTGAGGGTGGGCGCATAGATCGAGGACATGCGAAGGGCGACGGCCATCGTGATTCGTACTCCTGTGTTCGATCCGGTGGAAGCGTGCGGTGTTCGAGCTGGGCTAGCCGATGCCCTCGTCGCCTGGGTGGAACGACGGAACGAGATGGTCGGCCTCGGAGATCATCGAGATCATGAGACGCGCGACGAGGTCGTGCATGATGATCGTGTGGCGGTTGCCCTCGTTGATGAAGGCGTCCTTGAGGCGGCGCTTGACCGACGGATCGCCGGAGACCTCGATGAGAAGGTCGATCTCGTCGCCCTTCGAGGCGAAGAGCAAGGCGTCGGTCGTGAAGAAGACGCCGTTGTCCTTGGCGGTCTTGGCGCCGGGGCTCTCGGGGTCCGTGTCGGCCACGCCCACCAGGTCCACGTACGGGATGTCGATGAACTGCTCGATGAGCGGCGTGCCGGTGCGACCTCCGCCGACCACTGCGATCCGGACCTTGTCTGGCTCCATCACCGATCATCTCCCCTTCAGCATGCCGGGCCGACCGATAGCGGTCTCGCCCGGGTCCCTACTACGTCCCGCCATGCAGGATAGCGCACAAAGGCAGGGCCGGAGAGGGGTCTCTCCGGCCCCGCGAGTAGAGCAACGTGCCGGGAAGGTGCTCAGGCGTCCGTCCGGGCGACCGTACAGAACTTCGTGGAGCAGTGCTTGATGACGAGGACGGGTACATCGGCATCGCGGACGACCGCCTCGGCCACCGATCCGAGCATGAGGCGCTGCATGGCGCCGCGCCCGGTATGTCCGATCACGATCAGGTCGCACTCCTCCTCGCGCGCGGTCGTGAGGATCGCACGCGCGATCGCGCCCTCAGCCACGACCGTGCGAAGGGGTACGCCGTTCTTTTCGGCGGAGACCTTCGCGCAGCGCAGGCCGGCGGTGGAGTGATGCACGCCCTCGCTCTGCTCGATCGCGACCTCCTCGAGAGGGTCGACCGAGTGCCCCGGATGGACGAAGCACGCCACGACCTCCGCGCCGTGAAGCTTCGCGATACCCATCGCGACATTCATCGCTTCGATGGAGTTGGCGGACCCATCCGTGGGAAGGAGGATGCGTTGTACGTCGTACGTGACGACAGCGATCTCCTCGTCCTTCAGGTGTTCAGCGGTATTGTCCAGTCGCGAAGTCATCTTCTCGGTGACACCCCCTAGTCTTGGATGTAGTCGGCCTTGAGGCCGAGCTGTTCGGGCGCGTGCAGCTTGAGCATCTTGAGCCGTGCGTCGGCCGGGACCATGGACTTGGTGGCCATGGACACGAAGAACATGAGTCCGAGCGCCAGCGGGACGGTCCAGATGGCCGGCTGCGAGGTGAGAGTACCCAGCAGCGGTGTCGGAGCGGCGGCGATGCCCTTGTCCACCAGCATCGAGAAGACGACGGAGCCGACGGCGCCCGCGCCACCACCGAGCATGCCCGCAACGGCGCCCGCCTTCGTGAGGTTGCGATACCAGGCCCCCAGGAGCAGCAGCGGGAAGTACGTGGAGGCACCGATGGCGAACGCCCAGCCGACCAGCATGTTGATGTCGAAGTTCTCGACGAGCAGGCCGAGGCAGATGGCGATCCCGGCGCTGAACCCGGCCGCGATCTTGAAGGCCAGCAGACGGGCCTCGGGCGAGGCGTTCGGCCGCAGCATGCGACCGTAGATGTCGTGCGCGAAGCCGCCGGAGACCGACACGAGCAGGCCCGAGAAGGTGGTCATGAAGGCGGCGAAGGCACCGGCCGACGTGATGCCGGTCAGGATCTGGCCGACGATGGGCTGGCCCACGGCCGCCATGATCTGCTCCGGGAGCCGGATGGTCACGAGGTCCGTCCCTCCGTTGATGTAGAGCGACGGGATGAAGTTGCGGCCCATCGAACCCCACATCGCCGGGAAGATGTAGAACAGCGAGAGGAAGCAGATGACCATGAGCGTGGTCTTCTTCGCCTCGCGGCCGTCCGGGTTGGTATAGAACCGCACGAGGATGTGCGGAAGGCCGGCGGTGCCGCACAGCAGCGCGATGACGAGCGAGTACGTGTAGAGCAGCGAGTAGTCGTCACCGTACTTGGACGTGAACGGTCCGAAGGGCCTCAGCCACTTGTCCCCCGCCGCGACGTTGGGGAACGTGGTGCCCGCCTTGAGTGTGGCTTCCACACCTTGGACGAACACCAGCTTCTCGCCCTTCGAGGCGGCGAACTCCATCCCCCCCTTGAGCTGCACGATGGTCGCCTTCGGCTTCGGATCGGCCTCGGTGGGTGCGGGGGTGAGCTTGGCTGTCACGTCCTTGGCGGGAACGATCGAGCCATCGGAGGTGAACTTCACCTCGCCGGCCGCCGGCCAATTCTTCGTGACGTCCTCTTTGACGATCGGGACCGGTGTGCCGCCCTCAGCGCGATTGAGCTTGCCCGCGTCCGAGACGTTGGCTCCGTAGCCCGCTCCGGAGACGGCGAACAGGATGAAGATCGGCACCATGATGGCGAACTGCTTCACCCAGTACTGGAACGCCTGGACGAGCGTGATGCCCTTCATGCCGCCGAGGATGACGTTGAGCGCGATGACCACGCCGACCACGACCACGCCCACCCAGTACGGGCTGCCGAGCAGCTGTGCGAGCGTGATCCCGGCGCCCTTCATCTGCGGCATCATGTAGAAGAAGCTGATGCACAGCGCGAAGGTGACCGCGAGTTTGCGCATGTTCTTGCTGTCGAACCGGCCTTCGGCGAAGTCCGGGATGGTGTACGCGCCGAAACGACGGAGCGGACCGGCGATGAACAGCAGGAGGAAGACGTAGCCCGCCGCGTAGCCGACCGCGTACCACAGCACGTCGTAGCCGAACTTCATCACCATGCCGGCGATGCCCATGAACGAGGCGGCCGACAGGTACTCGCCCGAGATGGCCGAGGAGTTCCAGAACGCGTTGACCCCGCGTCCGGCGACGTAGAAGTCGCTCGTCGTGCGGGAGAGGCGGGTAGCCCAGATGCCGACGACGGTGGTGGCTATGACGATGCCGACGACGAAGAGCAGGGGGATGATCTCGACGTTCATCTCGTCTCCTCCTCCCCTAGTGGCCCAGGCCGGCAGGAGCACCGGCGGGCGTGTCGGCGTCGTCATGCTTCGGCATCGTGGCGGGATCGACCATGCCGATGGCCTCGTCCTCGAACTCGTTGCTCCTGCGCACGAAGAGGAAGGCGAGCCCGATCAGGATCGGGAAGATGAGGAAGCCAAGGAAGAGCCACGTGAACGTGAACCCCATGAACTCGGCATTCATGACATCCGGCAGGAAGCGGTTCATCAGCGGGACGGCCGCGATGATGACGATGAACACGCTCGCGATGCTGGCGGACAACGAGAACTGTCTGCGCATAAGCATGCGCAGGAACTCGTCGCTGTGCAGGTCCATCTTGTAGCTCAAGCCCCAGCCACCTCCTTCTTGTACGGTCGCCCGTGACAGGCGATGTCGCCTGAGCGACGGGACACGTGCGGTTCACAGTGTGTCTGCTGGCTCGCTCGCGCGCACGGCGCCGTCCGCCCACGTGCCCGCGCGAACGGTGAGCGGCTGTGACCCGGCGGTGAACGGCGTGAAGGCGCCGGACCCGGGTGCGGATCCAGCGCCTTAACGCGTCTTGCGAGATGGAGAGCGGTTCCTACGCCTTCTTGGTACCGAGGAGCGATCCGACCTTGTCCAGGCCGTGCTGCTTCTCGTGACGCTCGCTCGCCGTGCCGTGGATCCGCATCCAGATCTGGTCCACGTTGTCGGGGAGCTTCTTGTCCAACTTGCTCACGATGATGATGGTGAGCAAGCCCAGTGGGAACGTGAACAGCACCGGGAAGGTCAACGCCCCGAAGAAGCCCAGGATCCCTTCCTTCCCGACCATGCCGAGCTGCTGGAATATGTTGAGGAAGATGATCGCGATCGCACTGAAGAGGCCCACCGCGATGCCTGCGGTCGCTCCGCGCTCCGTCGTACCCTTCCACCAGATGCCCGTCAGCAGCATCGGTACGAAGGCGCTCGCGCCGACGGAGAACGCCCAGGTGACCATCATGGCGATGAGGGCCGGATAGGCCTGGTCGAGACCGAAGTACGGTATGCCGAGACCGATGCCCATGGCGATCAGCGCGAAGGCGAGCACGGACAGCTTGCCCACCATGACGCGCTTCTTCTCGCTGGCGTTCGGGTCGACGTACTTCTCGTACACATCGTGGCCGATGGCGGACGCAGCGGCGATCAGCAGCCCGCCGATGGTCGAGAACATGGCCGCGAACGCGCCAGCGGCCACGACACCCATCAGCCATTGCCCACCGAGGATCGATCCGAGTGTCGGCATGATCTGGTCCGGCTTGACGAGCAGGCCATGGACATTGGCAGCCGCTATCGTTCCGCCGTTGGCGAGATAGTCCTTGATGAAGCTGACACCGGCCAGGCCGGCTATCGGGGCCAGGATGTAGAAGGTGCCGATGAAGATCAGCACCCAGAACGTCGAGCGACGTGCGGCCGCGCCGGAGGGGTTCGTGTAGTAGCGGTTGAGAATGTGTGGCAGACCGGCGGTGCCAAGGACGAGCGCGAGCACCATGGAGAACTGATCGAACGAGTTGTACCGGTGGCCAGGCTCGGCGAACAGCATGGTGCGGAGCTCGTGAAGTTTGTTCTTAGAGGGCAGGGCGACAGGGATCTTCGCCTTCGGGTCGTTGGCGGCGACCGCGGCCTCGACCTTGGTGAACTCCTCCGGAGTCATGATCGACTTGGCTGCGTCCAGTTGGGTCTTGCCCGTCTTCGCATCAGGGGTCGTGAGTTCCTTGGCGGTCAGTGCCTTGGTGTTCACGATCGCACCAGTAGACGCCTTGGCGAGCGCCTCGGGATAGTTGAAGCCGTTGCCGAACGCGAAGACGACGACCAGGAACATGGCGAACCAGAGCCACCAGAACTGGAAGATCTGGTTGAGCGTCGTACCCTTCATGCCGCCGACACCGACGTAGAACGCCATGATCGCTGTGACCACGACCACGCCCGACGTGTAGGGGTCCATGCCGAGGATGCCTGTGCCCACGAGCACCTGCCATGTCGATCCGGCGCCGAACATCTGCGGGGCCATGTAGAACAGCGAGGTCAGAAGAACGGCCACGACGGTGATGAGGCGAATACGGTGGCTCCCGAAGCGTCCGAACGCGAAGTCGGCGACCGTGTACTCACCGAAGCGGCGGAGTGCCGATGCGATGAAGAGGACGACGACCATGAACCCGCCGGCGAATCCGGCGGCATACCAGACCCCGTCCAGACCGGACGCGTAGACGGCTCCGGCGACTCCGAGGAACGAAGCGGCCGAAAGGTAGTCGCCCGAGATCGCGGACGCGTTGGAGAAGGAGCCCACTTTGCGGCCCGCGAGGTAGAAATCCGCGGTAGTCCGTGTGAAACGTCTGGAGAAGATGGAGAGTGCGATCGTGAACGTGATGAGCACGACCACGAGTGTGATGGCGATCGCATTCATGGCCTAGCCCTCCTCGTCCGTGTCGGACTGCTGTGCTGTGATCGCATCAGCCATGTGCTCAAGGCTGCTGTCGAGTGCGTCAGCTTGCTTCGAGTACATCCAGGCCATGGACCAGAGGAAGACGAAGTAGAGTAGAGAGACGAACAGGTAGTTGAGCGTGAATCCGCCCCAGATGGGCGTCGCGTACCATGTGGGCCACCAGACCGATGCGGCTGGGATCGCCAGTGTGACGCCGAAGAAGATCGCGCCATACGTGAAGCTGAGCTTCCGCTGAGCCCGGAACACGATGTCCACACTCTCGATCGAGTCCACGTGGTCTCCGTGGCGCAGATGCGTGTCGATCGTTGTCTGCGTGCGGTCAGTCATCGCTTTGTCACCTCTTTCCTTGATCGTCCGCGCGGGCCCCGCCGGCGCGGACTCCGAGTACGGGGCTGCTAGTCGGTCTTCACGACGAGGACCGGGACATCCGCGCCCTTGACCACGGTCTCGGCCACGGAGCCGAGCGCGATACGCTTGAGGCCGGTGCGTCCCGTGTCCCCGCAGACGATCAGATCTGCCTCCCACTCCTGTGCGGTGGCGACGATCCTCTTGGCGACACCCCCATGTACGATCTCGACCTCACACTCGACGCCGTTGCGTTCGCACATCTTCTTGGCGATCGCGAGACCCTTGATCGACGAGTGGACGCCGTCGAAGACGTTCTCGTCTGCGATCTCCTCCGGGTACTCGAGCGCCTCGAGTCCCGTGTCGACGTAGATGGCCTTCACCTTGGCACCGAACGCCTTGGCGAGGATGACTGCGAACTCCGTCGCCGCGATAGAAGGCTCAGACCCATCTGTCGGCAGGAGGATACGGTCGATCTCCCGGCAGACCTCGTCGATGTCGCTGAGCTTGACGTCTTCCGCCGCGCCCCTGATACAGACCTTCATGCAGCTCACCTCCCTGATTGACTACACACGCGTCCCATGCGCGTGCTCATGAGCGGAGCGTAGGCCCGCTCATGCAGGGATGACGACGCAGACGTCGCGGGTGGTGTGGCTGGCTCGGCGGACGGGCCGGGTGCGGCGGTGGACGGCGCGACACCGTCCGGATGCAGGGACTCGACCGTTCGCGTCGGTCTGGGAGCCGCTCACCGGCACTTCCGGGCACGAGCAGGAGGGGCGCGCGCCTACAGCTTCGCGATCTCAGCCATCAGCGCATCGACGATCTCGGCCTCGGGGACTTTGCGGACGACCTCGCCTTTGGCGAAGATCAGTCCGACGCCCTTGCCGGCCGCCACGCCGATGTCGGCGTCGCGAGCCTCGCCGGGACCGTTCACGACACAGCCCATGACGGCGATCTTGAGGGGAGCGCGCGAGCCGGACAGCCTGCGCTCGATCTCCTCGGCGATGGGGATCAGGTCGACCTCGCAGCGGCCGCATGTGGGGCATGAGACGATCTCGGGCCCGCGACGGCGCAGGTCGAGTGCCGCGAGCAGGTCCCAGCACACCCGGACCTCCTCGACGGGGTCGGCCGTGAGCGAGACGCGCATGGTGTCGCCGATGCCCTCTGAGAGCAGGATCCCGAGCCCGGCAGCGGATTTCACCGTGCCGCCGCGGATCGTGCCCGCTTCCGTGACGCCGAGGTGGAGCGGGTACGGGACCGACTCCGCCAGCATGCGGTAGGCCTCGACGGTGATGTTGACCGACGACGCCTTCGCGGACACGACGATGTCGCGGAAGCCGCGCTCTTCGGCGTGCTGGCAGAACGCCGCGGCGCTGGCGACGAGCTTGTCGGCCAGCGGCCAGTCCTTGCCCTCATACTCGCTGCTCAGTGAGCCGGCGTTCACGCCGATCCGTACCGGGATGGATGCCTCCGCGGCCGCTTCCAGCACGGCGTCGAAGCGCTCCAGTGGACCGATGTTGCCAGGGTTGACACGCAGCTTCGCGGCACCGCGGCGGGCGGCTTCTATCGCGAGACGGTGGTCGAAGTGGATGTCGGCCACGACCGGCAGTGAGGAGCCGGCGCAGACGGCGCTGAAGCCCTCGAGTGCGTCAGCGTGCGGGATGGCGACGCGGACTATCTCGCAGCCGGCATCGGCCAGGCGCGCGATCTGCGCGAGCGTTGCGTCCGCATCGCGGGTGTCAGTGTTCGTCATCGACTGCACCGCGACCGGTGCTCCCCCGCCGATGGTGACGGCGCCGACGGTGACCGTGCGCGTGTCGCGGCGCTGCGACGTCATCTCAGCCCTTCACGATGTATCGGACGACGTCAGCGTACATCAGGTAGAAGATGAGCGAGAACAGCAGGACGGTCCCTACTGCGCTGAAGGCGTAGCTGATCTCGCGCCGCAGAGGCCTTCTGAACACCGCTTCGACCAGTTCGAGCGCTATCTTGCCGCCGTCGAGAGGCGGTATCGGCAGGATGTTCATCACGCCGAGCGACAGCGAGAGCAGTGCGATGATCCGGGCATAGTCGAGCGGCCCTGACTTCACGGCCTGAGCGACCTCGTAGCTGATCCCCACGACGCTGCGGGCGTTGCCGATCGAACTCGCGAAGGTCGCGGGGTTGAAGAACTGCGCCACGGCAACGAAGACCATACCGGTCCAGACGATGGACTCACGGGCCGCCGCGAGAACGGTGAAGTGCTTGCGCACGGGCGCCGGGCCGACACCGAGGAATGCGTGACCGGGAGTGCTGGCTCCGAGCACCACATCGAATCGCATAGTCGCGCCGCTGCGCTGCACGGTGACGGCCAGCGTGTCACCAGGCTTGTGGGCGCTGGTGCTCGCGAGGAGTTCACCCCACTGTGTGACCGGTGTGCCGTCGAGCTGGGTGATGCG
>JAUSBS010000044.1 GCA_030651905.1 Coriobacteriia bacterium | reverse complement strand
CCGTCCGGGAGCGCTCCCGTCACGCTGTACTTCTACCGCTACCAGTCCCGGCGCTGGGTGCTCAAGAAGTCGATCACCGCCAAGGTCTCCAACTGGTCGACCTTCTCGCGCTACTCGAAGACCACCTCGGTGCCGACCTCGGGCCGCTGGCGCGTGCGGGCTCGCCACAAGGTGGGATCCAAGTACCGCTACAGCCCGTACGCGTACTTCACCGCTAACTGACCGGCGCGCGGCCCCAGGCCCGCTCCCGAGACACCCGACGCCGCCCTGAACGGGGCGGCGTTCGTGCTATTCTTTCGTCTCCGAAGAAGAGCCGGCGCCCGAAAGGCGACAGCCCCACCGATATGGAACCCTGGATCCTCTCCGAGGCCCCCGATAAGCCCGAGGAATCGTGCGGCGTCTTCGGCGTGTACGCCCCTGGCGAGCAGGTCGGTCGCCTCATCTACTTCGGGCTCCACGCGCTCCAGCATCGCGGTCAGGAGTCGGCGGGCATCGCGGTCGCCGACGGCCACACGATGACGCTGTCCAAGGAGCTCGGCCTGGTGCCGCAGGTCTTCAAGGAGTCCGACCTGGCCACGCTGGACGGCCATCTCGGCATCGGCCACACGCGCTACTCGACGACCGGATCGTCCAGTTCATGGGAGAACGCTCAGCCCATGCTGTCCAGCATCGGTCCGAACACCATCGCGCTGGCTCACAACGGCAACCTCGTCAACACGCTAGAACTGCGTGATCGGATGAAGAGCCACGGGATCCGCTTCCGCTCCACGACCGACTCCGAGGTCATGGCCACGCTGGTGGACCACTTCACGCAGCAGCACGACTCCATCCGCGGGGGCATCCGCGAGACCATGAAGCTCATCGCCGGCGCCTACTCGGTCGTGATGATGACCGAGGAGGCCATCTACGCCTTCCGGGACCCCTACGGCGTGCGGCCGCTGGCGCTGGGCAAGCTTGACGGCATCGGCTGGGTCGTCTCGTCCGAGACATGCGGGCTCGACATCGTCGGCGCAGAGTTCGTGCGCGACATCCGCCCGGGCGAACTCGTGAAGATCTCCGGCGCGGGCGTCGAGTCCGAGCAGGCGGTGCCCGCGCGCAAGCCCTCGCTGTGCATCTTCGAGTTCGTCTACTTCGCCCGGCCCGATTCGGTCATGTACGACTGCGCGCTCTACGAGGCACGGGAGAACATGGGCGCCGCGATGGCGCGGACCGCACCCGTCGAGGCCGACATGGTACTCGGAGTACCCGACACCGGCATTCCGGCCGCGGTCGGCTATGCCCGGGCGAGTGGCATCACGTATGGCGAAGGGCTCGTGAAGAACCGCTACGTGGGACGCACGTTCATCTCACCGAGCCAGACGCTGCGGCAGCAAGGCATCCGCCTCAAACTCAACCCGCTCAAGCACGCGCTCAACGGCAAGCGCGTCGTCGTGACGGACGACTCGATCGTGCGCGGCAACACGACACGCAAGCTCGTGGCGCTGCTGCGCGAGGCCGGCGCCACCGAGGTGCACATGCGCATCACGTCGCCTCCGGTGAAGTGGCCGTGCTTCTACGGCATAGACACCGACACGCAGGAGCAGCTCATCGGCTCGGCCAAGTCGATCGAGGAGATCCGCGAGCACATCGGCGCGGACTCGCTGGCGTACCTCTCGGTCGAGGACATGGTCACGTCCACCGGCCGCAGCGCCGACGAGTACTGTCTTGCATGCTTCACGGGCGACTACCCGGTCGAGATCCCTGAGGCGGTCCGACGCGGCAAGATGGCCCTCGAGCCGGCGACACCCGCCCGGTGAACGCCGCTGTCGGGATCGCCGGCGTGCTCGCCCTTGGCGTGGCACTCGGCCTCCAGTACAACCCCCTGGCCGCCACCGTCGGCGCTGTGGTCGCCGCGGTGCTCTACGGCTACCCGAAGGCCCCCGATTCGCGGCGCCCCATCGCGGTGGCCGTGCTGGCGGTCGCATGGCTCGTCGGCGACGGCGTCCGCATCGGCGCCGGCCTCGCGAGTGCGCCGCCGAAGGGGTTGCCCGACTGGTCCGCGCTCGCGGCCCACGTCCTGGTGAGCGCCGTGGTCGGCTACGTTCTGCCCGCTGCCGCCGGCATCATCGTCGGCCGCCGCGTGACGCGGGGGACCGGCTGGCTGTCCGCGGGTGCTGTGGCGCTCACCGTCGCCGGTGCGCTCTCGCTCGCCACGCCTGTACTCGCCGACGGCGTGGCCCGACTGGGAGGCGCATCATGACCGCTGCGCACGTCACGCTCGGCCTTGAGGAAGAGGTCTTCGTCTGCGAACCGGAGCGACCGTCCACCGCGTCGCTGCTCTACCTCGCTCGCCTCACATGGCGCGGCCCGCGCCGCCACTTCGCCCGGACCGCCTCGAACTTCGCGCGTGGTGACGACCTGCCGCAGGGCCTCATGAGCTGCGTCGAGGTCTCGACCGGCGTTCATACCGAGGTCGACGGCCTTGTCGCCGACCTGGTGGGCAGGCGCCGGGACCTTGCGAAAGCGGTGGGGACCGACGGGCTCGTGGTGCCGCTGGGTCACCTTCTGCAGTACGAGGCGCCGACCAACACCGCCGCACTCCAGCTCCATGTGGGCGCACCGGACCGCGAGCTCGCCTACGACAACCTCGCGCACTTCCTGCCGCTCCTCGCCATCGCGTGTGCGGACTCTCCGGGTGCGGGCTCGAAGCGCTGGGGCCAGTCGTACCGCATGGGCAACGGCTTCGCCATCGGTGCGATGGGCGAGGACCCCACCGTGCGCTTCCAGGACCTCATCGTCTCCAAGCGGCTCGGCACCATCGAGGTGCGCGTGCTCGATCCCGTGTGGGATCTGGCGCGGGTGCGCGTCGTCGCAGGCGCCATAGCCGCGATCGCGGCCCTGCCCGCGCGCGTGGGCCCGGACGCGGCCGTGACGCGCGAGCGCTACGCGGCCATGCGGGAGCGCGTGGCGCGTGAGGGCTTCTTCGACGAGCTCGTGCCGCTGTGGGAGCAGCTGTCGCAGTTGTGCGACTTCCCCGAGGCGATGCTGTACCGCACGGCCGCGGACGAGGTATGGGAGCACTTCGAAGCGTACGGCCTCGTGCCCACCTACTCCGCACTCGACCATGCCTGGCGCGAAGGCGTCTTCGAGGCCCGCGACGTCGCACCCATGCGCGCATCCGCGCTACGCTCGGTGCTCGGGTTTGCGGGATACTACGTCCCGAAGTTCCCATACGTGACCTGGAAGTACCTCAAAGAGAAGTGAGCCGACCCGTGCAGATCGCAGTCTCGGTGCTCCTGATTATCGTCGCCGTCCTCACGGCGCTGTACATGCTCAACCGGTTCGTGTGGTTCTACCGCGACCCGAAGCGCGTTGCGGAGGGTAACGGCAAGGTCATCATCAGTCCGGCCGACGGCCAGATCGTCTATATCAAGCGGTTCGAGGACGGTGCGGTGTACTCCGAGAAGCTCGGGCGGCGCATCGAACTGTCCGAGATCGCCGAGCTGCCGCAGACGAAGGGCCGCTCGGGATGGATCTGCGGCA
Source organism: Coriobacteriia bacterium (assembly GCA_030651905.1). GTDB lineage: Bacteria > Actinomycetota > Coriobacteriia > Anaerosomatales > PALSA-660 > JANYAK01. Next base: position 1,481 of record JAUSBS010000044.1, on the reverse strand, counting down.
TCTACATGTCGCCGTTCGACGTGCATTTCAACTACGCGCCCGTGGGCGGCACCGTCACAGCGGTCCGCTACACGAAGGCCGACGCCAACCTGCCGATGGTGGACCTGTCCGAGTACATCCGCATCGCGTTCCTGCGCCGTCCCTTCGACAACTTCGCGGCCAAGTTCCACCTGGAGAACGAGCGCAACACCGTGCTCATACAGCCGGGTCCGCGCTCCGTCGTCGGGCAGCCCGACATCGCGGCGGTCGAGATCGCCGACAAGTTCGTGAACAAGATCGACGTGATGGTCGACGAGGGGCAGCCGATCGCCACGGGGGACAAGATCGGGTTCATCCGGCGAGGCAGCCAGGTCGACGTCATCATCTTCGCCGACGACATCACGTGGGAGGCCGAGTTCGGCCAGCAGACGTACGGCGGCCAGACGGTGCTCGCGCGCTGGAAGTAGCACCCGCGGGCTGGGGGGTTCCGAAGATGGCTGATGAACTGATCGCGAAGGCCGCGTCACACGTCGCGACACTGTGCGGCGTCGTGCCCGACCGGCATCCCGGATCGGCCGGCAACGCCGCCGCGGTCGACTACTTCGAAGCCGTCGTACGGACTCACGGCTGGGACGTCGACTCCGAGGAGTTCGACTGCCTCGAGTGGGAGTACGGCGACTCGTGGATCGAGGCCGGCGGCGTGTGTGTGGCGCTGCACACGGGGCCGTACTCGCTGCAACTGAGCGCCACCGCGCCGCTCGCGACGGTCTCTACCATCGAGGAACTCGAGGCGGGCGACTTCGCGGGCAAGGTCCTGCTCCTTCACGGGCCGATCGCGTCCGAGCAGCTCTTCCCGAAGAACTTCGCGTTCTACAACCCGGCGTCGCACAAGCGCGTCTACGCGGCTCTGGAACGTCAGTCACCCGCGGCGGTCATCGCAGCCACCACGCGCAACCCCGAGGCAGCCGGGGCGGTCTACCCGTTCCCGCTCATCGAGGACGGCGATTTCGACATCCCTAACGCGTTCATGACGTACGAGGCCGCGGAACCACTCCTCGCGCTCGCTGGAGCTGCCGTGCGCGTGCGGGTGGACTCCCGCCGCATCCCGGCAACCGGGCGCCACCTCGTAGCGCGCAAGCCCGGCACCGGGAGTGGCCGCATCGTCGTGTTCGCCCACATCGACGGGCGCAAGGGCATCCCCGCGGCGCTCGACAACGCGTCCGGTGCCGCGAGCCTGCTCGTACTTGCCGGGCTTCTCGAGCACCACGTCGGTCCCCACACCGTCGAGATAGTCCCGCTCAACGGCGAGGACTACTACGGCGCGAACGGCCAGAACATCTGGATGCGCGACAATCGCGAGCGCCTGGCCGAGATCGTGCTCGGCATGAACGCGGACGACTCCGGCCACGTCGGTCACGGCACGTACGTCTCTTTCTACGGCTGCCCGCCTGAGACGGACGCGATCGTGCGCGGGCTGTTCGATCGCTACCCGGGCTTCGGCG
>JAUSBS010000043.1 GCA_030651905.1 Coriobacteriia bacterium | reverse complement strand
GGGTCGCCGAGTTGCGCTCGGTGCTCACTTTCCTCTACGTCCGGCAAGTCATGCCGCAGCGTCTTGACGGGGCGGTCCCTCCGGTCGGCGGGTGGCGGTTGGCGACGCTGCCCCGTGTCGCGCGTCAGACTGTGTGGCAGGGGTAGTTAGTTGCTGATGCAACGCCTCAGCTGAAAGGCCCGAACGAATCATGAGTCGTCCGCCGACGATCCCGATGGAGAAGAAGCTCCGGGTTGTGTTGTCGATCTTGCAGAACGAGATCACGGTTGCGGAGGCTGCCCGCTGGTGGCCAAGAGTTCTGCCCACGTCTGATGGTTCCGCCTTCCGCGCGTCGTCGCGGTGGTGGGGCCCCTCCCCGGTTCCATGACGGTGCTTAGTCGTCGTCTGCCCGGGAAGGGGCTGTTGTGAAGTCTGACGGAGAGATTATGGAAATTCTGGAAGCGTATGACCTGACCGGGTCGTATCGGGGCGCGGCTGACCTGGTGGGGTGCTCGCATCACACTGTCGCCGCGCATGTGACCGCGCGGGAGGCGGGCCGTCCGACCGGCGCGTCGGCGCCGCGGGTGAAGGTCATCGACGGGTTCCTGCCGAAGGTGGAGGAGCTCGTTGATCGCTCGCAGGGGAAGGTGCGTGCCGACAAGGTCCACGAGGTGCTCGCCGCGATGGAGTTCGACGGGTCGGAGCGAACTGTGCGTCGCGCGGTCGCGGACGCGAAGACGGCGTTCCGGGCGGGGAACCGGCGGGTGCATCGGCCGTGGGTGACCGAACCGGGGCTGTGGCTGCAGTACGACTTCGGCGACGGGCCCGTCATCGACGGCGTGAAGGTGGTGTTGTTCGTCGCGTGGCTCGCGTTCAGCCGGTTTCGGGTGGTGATCCCGATCCGGGACAAGACGATCCCGAGCGTGTTCGCCGCACTGGACCGGACCTTCCGGGTGATCGGGGGTGCGCCGACGTATGTGCTCACCGACAACGAGAAGACCGTCACCGTTGCGCACGTCGCGGGGGTGCCGGTCCGTAACGCGCAGACGGTGTCGTTCGCGCGGCACTACGGGGTGAGCGTGTTGACCTGCCAGCCCGCGGACCCGGCCTCGAAGGGCGGGGCGGAGGCGTCGGTGAAGCTCGCCAAAGCGGACCTTGTGCCGACCGCGACGAATCTGCGGGACGCGTACGTGTCGTTCGCGGAGCTGGAGGCGGCGTGCGAGGCGTTCATGGGCGAGGTCAACGCCCGCAAGCACCGCGTCACGGGGCGGCTGCCTGTCGAGATGCTGGCCGAGGAGCAGCAGCGACTGCACCCGATCCCGCAGCGCTCTCACACGATCGCGTTCGGGGTATCGCGGCGGGTGCCGGAGAACACCCCGATGGTCGCCTTCGAGAACGGCCAGTACTCGGTCCCGCACCGGCTGATGGGCGCCGAGGTGTTCGTCCGTGCCCAGGGCGCCGCCGACGCCGAGCGGGTCGTGATCATCCACCACGGCATCGACGGGCCGGTCGAGGTCGCCAGGCACGAACGCGCCCGCCCCGGCTCCCCCCGCATCCACGACGAGCACTTCCCGGCGAGCACGGTGAAGGTTCCCGGCGAGTATGCGATCAAGGCTCGCAGTGACGAGGAAGCCCAGTTCCTCGGTATAGGGCACGGCGCCGCGGCGTGGCTGCTCGAAGCCGCCGCCGCAGGCACGGCCAGGGTGAACCAGAAGATGCGGGAAGCGGTCGCACTGGCCCGCATCCACGGTGTCGAGATCGTCGACGAGGCGCTCGGGACCGCGGCCGCGTACGGCCGGTTCGGCACCGGCGACCTCGCCTCCATCCTCACCACCCGGGCGGGCGCAGCATCGGCGAGGACAGCCTCGGAGTCCCGCTCCCTCGCGCAGGGAACCCGCGGGTGGGCGGGCATGGGCCAGCCCCGCCAGCACAGGGTCGTCCCGGTGGATGAGATCACCGGGATCGACGACCAGTCCGAGCACGGGGAGGTCGGAGCATGAGCGTGACCACACCCGCCGCCCCGCCGATCCCCGCCGAGCTGGAGCAGGTGATGCGGCAGCTGAAAATGCCGTATGCCCGCCAGCTCGCGCCGGACCTGTTCGCGACCGCGAGAACGCAACGGTGGGAACCCGCCGAGATCGTCAAGGCGCTGCTGGACGAGGAGATCGCCGGGCGGGCCCGGTCCATGCTCGCCTCCCGCCGCAAGGCCGCCGGGTTCCCCACCGGGAAGACCTTCGACACCTGGGACGAGACGATCTCGACCATCCCGGCACCAACCCAGCAGGCGCTGCGCACCCTGGAATGGGTGCACCGGCGCGAGAACCTCGTGATCTGCGGGCCGGCCGGCACCGGGAAGACGTTCTTCCTCGAAGCGCTCGGCCAGCACGCCGTCGAGCAAGGACTCAAGGTCGCGTGGTTCCGGCTCGAGGACCTCGGCGCGCTGATCCGCGCGCACCGCCCCGACGACACCGTCACCCGCACCGTCCAACGGATCCTCCGCGCCGATCTCGTGGTCGTCGATGACATCGGACTCATCGGCGTCGGGGACGACGCGGCCGAGGGCCTCTACCGCCTCGTCGATGCCGCGTACGAGAAACGCTTCATCGCGATCTCCTCGAACCTGCACCCCTCCGGGTTCGACGAACTCATGCCGAAAACCCTCGCGGCCGCCACCGTGGACCGGCTCCTGCACCACGCCCACCTCGCTCAAACCAGCGGCGATTCCATCCGCCTGGCCCAAGCCCTCGCCGGAACAGGGGTGACCCCGATGCCCTGACCC
>JAUSBS010000040.1 GCA_030651905.1 Coriobacteriia bacterium | reverse complement strand
CGCGCTGGTAGAGCCAGCGCACGAGTTGCGAGACGCGCCAGGCCGGCTCACCGAGGTCGCGGAGTGCGTCCTCGAGGCCGGCCCGGGATAGCGTCTTGATGTCCGGCCGTGTGTTCACGGCCCCACTGTAACAGGCGGCACTCGGAAAGCGGCGCCTACGAGTCGATCTCGGCGAGAGCCGCGGCGTAGCCGTCCTTGTGCATGCCTTCGAAGCGCCCCACCGCGCGGAAGTACGCCGCGATCTCAGGGAAGCCGTCTGCCTCGGCCTGGTCCGCGAACGCCGGGTACATCTCGGTGAACTCGTAGCCCTCGCCGGCCATGGCGGCGGCAAGGTTGTCCGCTGTGCTTCCCGCACCACCCATGTACGCGAGATGACCGAGCGCGTGCGCGGTCTCCTCGGCGGCGGCGTGCTCGAACGCAGCGACGGCGGCTGTCGCGCCCTCGAGCCCAGCGATGCGCGCCCACAGCGTGTAGCGGCGGTTCGCCTGGGACTCGCCTGCGAACGCGGCGGCCAGGTTCTCAAGCGTCTTGGTGCCCGCGAGGTCGCCGGGACCCTCGTAGGCGATGAAGAACGACTGCGGCGCGCCGCAGACCGGGCACTTCTCGGGGGCCGGGCCCACGTGGTAGTAGCCGCAGCCCTTGCAGCGATAGCGCTCGACCATGGTGACTCCTCTCAAAGGGTGGTTACTGCTTCGGCTTGTCGCCCACGGTCATGGGCACGTCGATCTTCTTGCCGGCACGGTACAGCGTGATCGTCACCTTCTGGCCGACCTGGGTCCGCCGGACCTGCAAGATGAGGTCGTCCATGGAGCGGATCGGCGTCGTGTCCAGCGCGACGATGAGGTCGTCCACTTGGATGTCGGCCTTGTCCGCCATGGTGCCCTTCGTGATCTCCACGACGAATGCGCCTTCGTTTACGGGCAGCTTCTTCTCCTTGGCGAGGAGCTCGTCCACGCTCTGCCCCACGATGCCGAGGAACGGGTGGCTCGCAACGCCCTTCGAGATGAGCTCGTCTGCGATGCGGACCACTGTCTTGACGGGGATGGCGAAGCCGATGCCCGCGCTCGAGCCACTGTCAGAGTAGATGGCCGAATTGATGCCGACGAGCAGACCGCGACGATCCACGAGCGCGCCGCCGGAGTTGCCGGGGTTGATCGCCGCGTCGGTCTGGATGACGTCGACGAGCGGGTAGACGCCCGGATCCGCGTCGCCGTAGCTGCCCGGCAGGGAGCGGTGCAGGCCGGAGACCACGCCGCTCGAAACGGAGTGCTGTAGTCCGTACGGTGACCCGATGGCGACGAGGAGCTGGCCCACCACGAGCTTCTCGGACAGGCCCAGCCTGACCGCGGGGACCTTGACCGGCACCTTCACCACAGCGATGTCGGTGTCCGGGTCGGTGCCCACCAGCACGGCCTCGACCTTGTCGCCGCCAGGAGGGGTGACCATGATCGTCTTGGCGCCGGCGACGACATGGTCGTTCGTGATGATGTAGGTGCCACCCCCCGGGGCGGTCTTGTACGCGACGCCCGACGCCTGACCGGTGAACGGAGTGTCCTTCACGTCGGGATGTCCCTGTGGCAGGCCTGACGTGCCCGAGGCGTTCTCACTGCCGGTGATGTCGATGTTGACGACGGAGGGGAGTGCGGCGGCCGCGGCAGCCACGACCGGCTCACCCGAGGAGGTCGCGATCACCGCCGGTGCGGACACCGGAGCGTCACCCCACACCGAGCCGGTCAGGATGAAGCGTGCGCCCACGAGGCCGGCGGCGAGGCCGGAGACCGTGGCGATCACGAGCGCCAGTGCCAGCGTGACGCAGCCCGTGTGCAGGAGCAGCCGCCCCTTCTCGTGCGGAGGCTCGACGATCGAAACGGGGTTCGGAGACACATCGACGTCGCCCGCGTAGACGGGCGGAACGCTCTCGAGGCCGGCGTCATCTGAAGGAGCATCGCTCGCGGTTGCGGGATCTGCGGGGGTGGGCGTGTCGCTCATAGGTGGGGCCTCACTCCTGGTGGCGTATGGCTGCGGACGGACGTACGCGCCCGTGGCTGCAGTCTAGTATGCCCGCAGCGCGTGGGGAACGACCCGGCTGCGGAGGTTTCGTGGAGGTTTGCCGCCCCAGCGGCGCTCGCGTAGACTTCGCACGAGCGACACCCGGGGCGGAGGGCCAGGAACACGCATGGATGACGAGCAGACCATCACCACGACCGAGCCGGAGCCCATCGAACCCGAGTCCGAGCCGGAGCCCATCGAACCCGAGCTCACTGAGCCCGAACCCGAGGCCGCCGAAGCGGTCGAAGTCGTCGAACCCGATCCGGCCGCCGAGCAGCTCTCGCTCGACGAGATGGTCGACTCGCTGAAGGATGCTGATCCTGTCGCGGAGGCGGAGGCCGGCGAGACCGAGGTCGTCGATGCGCCGGCGGAACCGGAAGCCCCCGCGGCCGCTGTCGACGAACCCGTCGCACTCCCGGACGCCCCCGAGGCGCCCGAAGGCACGCTCCTCACCCGGTCCCGCCTCGCCGCCCGGCTACCGTTCTGGATCCTCAGCGGTGTGTGGGTCGTCTTCGCCGGGGCCATGACCTACCTGCTGTGGGCCGACGCGACGAAGCCCTTCGCGGACCTGCCGCTCTACGCCGGTTTCATCTACGGTGGCGTCGCGCTCACCGTGGCCGGTCTGCTCGTGGGCGTCGTCGTGTGGCTGCTGCTGCGTCGTGCGGCACCTGAGCTCCGCGCCGGACTTGTCCGCGCCGTTCTCCTTCGGGCCGCCGCGGCGACGCTGGCCGGTAACCTCGTGTGGTGGGCCGGTCTGGTCGTGCTCGACCTGCATCGTTCCGGTGTGCTCTAGCCGACGGTCGACCTGACGGGGAGGCTGCAGTATGGCTCGCGACAGCAGGCAGGCCCCGAAGGTCGCCTTGCTCATGGGCGGCCGTTCCGCCGAGCGCGAGGTCTCGCTCAACACGGGCGCCCAGGTCGCCACGGCCCTGCGCGCGCGCGGTTACGCCGTCACCTCGATCGACACGCGTGACATCGCGTTCATCGACGCGATCCGCGAGCTTCGCCCCGACGTCGCTTTCATCTGCCTGCACGGGCGGTTCGGCGAGGACGGCACCATGCAAGGACTCCTCGAACTGCTCGACATCCCTTACGTCGGTTCCGGCGTACTCGCAAGCGCGCTGGCCATGGACAAGGTGATGAGTAAGCGCGTGTTCGCGCAGGCCGGCCTCCTTTCACCGGACTACGTGCACCTGCACGCGGGCGACCCGTGGACCGCCGGAGAGATCACCGCCGCGCTCGGTCCCAAGACGGTGACGAAGCCCGCCTGCGAAGGCTCCTCCGTCGGGATGACCATCGTGCACACGCCGGACGAGCTGGCGGCAGGGATCGCGCTGGCGCTGACCTGTGACGACGACGTGATCGTGGAGCGCTTCGAACCGGGTATCGAGGTCACCGTCGCGGTCCTGGGCAACGACGCGCCGTTCGCGCTGCCGACGCTGGAGATCGTCCCGGAACATGAGTTCTATGACTATGAGTCGAAGTACGTGCCGGGCATGAGCCGCCACATCATCCCCGCGCGCGTGAGCGAGGACGTGCGTGCGGAGTGCCAGCGCCTGGCTGTCGCGGCGCACATCGCGCTCGGCTGCGAGGGCATGTCGCGCTCCGACACGATCGTCACGCCGGAGGGGGTCGTCTATCTCCTCGAGCTCAACACCATCCCGGGGATGACCGCGACCA
>JAUSBS010000037.1 GCA_030651905.1 Coriobacteriia bacterium | reverse complement strand
ACCCCGAGTCGCGGCGACGTCGTGACCGTGCGCTGGACACACGACGGCGTGACCGAGGAGCTCATCAAGCGCGTCGTGGCACTCGCGGGCGACACCATCGCGGTCGATGGCGACATCGTCATGGTCAATGGCGCCAAAGAGTCCTTCCCGCACGGCGTCCTCACAGGTCCGTCTCGGAGGGCGTTCACGATGACAGTCCCCAAGGGGACGGTGTTCCTCTGCGGGGACAACCGCATCGTCTCGCTCGACAGCCGCTACATCGGCCCGCTGCCTGTCTCGAACATCCACGGCCGTGTGGTAGCCGTCTGGGCGCCTATCGACCGCATGCGGGTGGTACCATCCCCGTGACCAGGCCGCCGAGGCCTACGATCAGTGGACGCGCCGCACGCGACACCTAGGAGCACTGTGTTCGACAACCTCACCACACGTCTCCAGGGCGTGTTCTCGAAGCTCACCGGCCGCGGCAGGCTGTCCGAGGCCGACGTCGACGTGGCGATGCGCGAGATCCGCATGGCCCTGCTCGAGGCCGACGTCAACTTCCGAGTCGTGAAGGATTTCGTCGCCAAGGTCCGCGAGCGCGCGGTCGGTGCCGACGTCCTCAACTCGCTCACACCCGGTCAGACCGTGGTCAAGATCGTGCTGGAAGAGCTCACTGCGCTCATGGGTGGCGGCGAGAGCAAGCTGGCGCTGTCGGGACGCGTCCCGAACGTCATCATGCTGGTCGGCCTCCAAGGCTCCGGCAAGACGACCGCCACGGCCAAGCTCGCCAACCTCCTGCGGAAGCAGGGGAGGCGCCCGCTCATGGTCGCGTGCGACGTCTACCGTCCCGCGGCCATCGATCAGCTCGAGGCGCTCGGGCGCGAACTCGGGATCCCTGTCCACCGTGGCGCGAGCGGCGAGGACCCGGTCGCGATCGCGAAGGCTGGAGTCAAGGCAGCCATCGCCGACATGCGCGACGTGGTGCTCGTGGACACTGCGGGTCGTCTGCATGTGGACGAGGAGATGATGGTCGAGGCCGCCGCGATCCGCAGTGCTCTCAGACCGGACCAGGTCCTCATGGTCGTCGACGCGATGACGGGCCAGGACGCCGTCACCGCCGCGTCGGCGTTCGCGGAGCGGGTCGACTTCGACGGCGTCATCGTGACCAAGCTCGATGGTGACGCGCGCGGTGGCTCGGCGCTCTCCGTCCGGGCGGTCACCGGCAAGCCGATCAAGTTCGTCGGCGTCGGAGAGAAGCTCGATGCACTCGAGCCCTTCCGACCCGACGGTATGGCGAGGCGCATCCTGGGGATGGGTGATGTCGTCTCACTCATCGAGAAGGCCCAGGAAGTCACCGATGAGAAGACCGCCGCGGAGATGGAACAGCGCCTCCGCAAGGCCGAGTTCACGCTCGACGACTTCCTCGTGCAGATGCAGCAGTTGCGCAAGATGGGATCGCTCGACGAGGTACTCTCGCTCATCCCGGGGATGAGCGCCAACCGGGCCGCGATGAAGGACGCGAAGCTGGACGAGAAGCAACTCGATACGACGACGGCGATCATCCAGTCGATGTCCGCCGCCGAGCGCCGCAAGCCGCAGATCATCTCGGGTCAGCGGAGGGCCCGTATCGCCCGGGGATCGGGCACGACCGTCCAACAGGTCAACCAACTGCTCCGGCAGTTCTCGGAAGCGCAGAAGATGATGCGCCAGATGGTCAAGAACAAGGGGCGTCTGCCGGGGATGGGACGAGGTTTCGGCGGCTTCTAGAACGTCTTTGACCCGTTTGCACCTGTGCCCTATCATAAGCAGTCGCTTTGCTCGTCACATCGGCCGCGGAGAGGAACTTCGCGGCCTTGTCCGGAGGTGAACGTCTTGGCAGTCAAGATCCGACTGGCGCGCGCCGGCGCCAAGAAGGCGCCGTTCTACCGCGTGGTCGTCGCGGACTCGCGCTCGCCGCGCGATGGCCGCTTCATCGAGATCCTGGGTCGTTACAACCCGCGCACCCAGCCCTCGACCGTGGAGATCGACGTCGAGAAGGTCGACGCATGGATCGCGAAGGGCGCGGTACCCACTGAGGCCGCAGGCAAGCTGATCGCGATCGCGAAGGGCGAGAAGGTCGCCCCGGTGGCAGAGGCCAAGGCCTCGAAGAAGGTCGTCGCCAAGGAGGAGGCCGCCAGGAAGAAGGCTGCCGAGCCTGCTCCCGCGCCTGCGCCGGTCGTCGAGGAGCCCGCTGCGGAGGCCGTCGTCGAGGAGGCTGCTGTTGAGGAGCTCGTGGCGGAGGCCGTAGTCGAGGAGGCTGCTGCCGAGGAGCCCGTGGCGGAGGCCGTCGTCGAGGAGGCTCCCGCAGAGGAGCCCGCGGCAGAGGAAGCACCCGCCGAAGAGCCGGCCGAGTAGGGCCGCCGAAGGATGCCGGCGGACACCACTCAGCTCGTCACCTACCTGGTCCGGGCGCTCGTCGACGAACCCGACAACGTGTCGATTGTTGAGAAGCGCACGGGCTCGGACGTTCTCTATGAGGTCACGGTCGCGTCCGAGGAGGTCGGCAAGCTCATCGGCCGCCAGGGACGCATCGTGAAAGCGATACGCACCATCGCGCGAGCGGCCGGCTCGACCGCCGACTCGCACGTCGACGTGGAGATCATCGGGTAGCGAGCGATGGACCCGGCGCCCTACGTCCCTCTGGGGCGGATCGTGAAGACGCACGGACTTGCGGGGGAGGTCTCGGTCATCGCGACCGACGGCCTCCCTCTGTCACGTCTCGTCGGCGTGACGGTATGGTTCGTCCCGCCGCCAGGGCTTGTTCGTACCGCGGTCATCACGGGCGTCCGGTCCGGACCCAAGGGTCCGCTGTTGCGCTTCGACGCGGTGGCGAGTCCCGAGGCCGCCGCCGCGCTCAGGGGCACCACGATCATGGCGCGTCCCCAGGACCTTCCGGATGACATGGTGCCACCGGAAGAGGGGCCGGACCCCGTGGGACTGCGGGTCGACGACGCGGTCCGCGGGGACATAGGCGAGATCACCGAGGTCATCCTCACGGGTGCCAACGACGTATGGGTCGTCGAGGGCGGACGGTTCGGGCAGGTGCTCGTGCCGGTCATCGATCACGTCGTGCGCGAGATCGACTGGGACGCTGCCGTCGTGCACGTGGAACTGCTCGAAGGTCTCATCGACGAAGGGTAGGGGACTGCGTGCGAGTAGACGTCATCAGCGTCCTGCCTGAGATGTTCGAGCCGGCGATGTCGGCATCGATGCTCGGCATCGCCCGCGACCGCGGCGTACTCGAGTTCCACGCCCATGACCTGCGGACGTGGGCCCTGCCCGGGGTGCATCGGCAAGTCGACGACGCCCCGTATGGCGGTGGCCCTGGCATGGTCATGCGCCCGGAGCCCCTGTTCGCTGCGATCCGGGCCGTGGGAGCCCTGGACGAGCGCCCCGCACTCACCATTCTCATGACGCCGCAGGGCGTCCCGCTCTCCCAGAACCTCGTCGAGAAGCTCGCCACCCACGAGCGCATCGTGCTGGTCTGCGGTCGCTATGAGGGAGTGGATGAGCGCGTACGTGAGGCCGTCGATCTTGAGGTCTCCATCGGCGACTACGTCATGACCGGCGGGGAGTTGCCCGCGATGGTCGTCGTCGATGCGGTCTGCCGCCTGCTTCCCGGGGTCTTGGGTGACGATGAGTCCTCCACGGATGAGTCGTTCAGCTGGGGCCTGCTGGAGTATCCGCACTACACCCGTCCCGCGTCCTTTGAGCAACGGGACGTCCCTGCGATCCTGCTCTCGGGCGATCACGCGCGCATAGCGTCATGGCGTCGTGAGCAGGCTGTCCTTCGAACGGCACGATCGCGCCCCGACCTGCTCGAGGCGGCCGACCTCTCACCCGCGGAACGTGCGCTGGCCGACCAGGCCCTCGACACCGACCGAACCGACCCGGAGGAAGTATGACCACCGCTGCCGAGCATCCCCGTTCGTCGTTCGCCTCTGTGATCGAGTTCGTCCTCATGCTCGCTGCGGCAGTAGTACTGGCGACTCTGCTGCGCACCTTCGTGGTGGAGCCGTTCCGCATCCCCAGCGGATCGATGATCCCCGCCATCGAGATCGGCGATCAGGTCATCGTGAACAAGTTCGTGTATCGCTTCGGGACACCGAGGTACGGCGATGTCGTGATCTTGGACGACCCCACGGGTGAGACGCCGATGCTCATCAAGCGGGTCATCGCGGTCGGGGGCCAGAGTGTCGACGTGCGCGACGGCAAGGTCTGGGTCGACGGAGAGGCGCTTACCGAGCCGTACACCTACGGCCAGCCCAACCTCCCCGGCAGCGTCACGCTGCCCATCACGCTGCCGGCGGACACGGTCTGGGTGATGGGCGACAATCGCATGCACAGCAAGGACAGTCGCTGGCTGGGCCCCCAGCCGTTCTCGGCGGTCCACGGCAGGGCCTTCGTGACCTACTGGCCCCCCGGCCGGCTCGGCCCTCTCAAGTAGTCTCTCGAGCGAGCGGACGAGCCGTCGGAGACGTCGTTGCCTGCCCCGACACCTGCCGCTATACTGTCCACTCGTGTCTATGTCGGACCCGGTGCGCGTACACGCACCTGACCCATACCCCTAAGGACAGCAGAACATGAACAGGATCAAGGCACTCGAGGCGCAGCAGATCCGCGACGTTGTGGCCTTCGACGTCGGCGACAACGTCAAGATCTCCTACAAGGTCGTCGAGGGCACTCGCGAGCGCGTCCAGGTCTTCCAGGGCGTCGTCATCCGCCGTCATGGCGCCGGCGCCCGCGAGACCTTCACCGTCCGCAAGATCAGCTTCGCAGTCGGCGTCGAGCGTACCTTCCCGGTGCACTCACCCAAGATCATGGGCATCGAGGTCGTCTCGAAGGCCAAGGTCCGCCGCGCCAAGCTGTACTTCCTGCGAGACAAGATCGGCAAGCAGGCCCGTCTCAAGGAGAAGCGCTACTAGAGCGCCTCACGTGACAGACACTCGCGACACGCTGCACAACGAAGACGGGGACGGCCAGGTGCCGTCCCCGTCTCTTGAGCGCGGGCTCGAGCGGGCCGACGCCTCGGAGCTGGCGGACGAGAGCACGTCCCGGCGGCGCCAGAGCAGCGACACGATGTCGTTCGGTCGGTGGCTCCTCGAACTCGCGGTCCTTCTGGTCCTCGCGTGGGCTCTGGCCTGGGGCATCAAGAGTTACGTCGTCCAGCCGTTCATCATCCCGTCCTCCTCCATGGAACCGACGCTCATCATCTCCGACCGCGTGCTGGTCAACCGGTTCATCTATCGATTCACGAAGCCCGCACCGGGTGACATCGTCGTCTTCGTCTCTCCCGAAGAGGGCAACATCGATCTCATCAAGCGCGTGATCGCGGTGGGTGGACAGACGATCGACATCCGTGACGGGAAGGTCTTCGTCGACGGTACGCAACGCGTCGAGCCGTTCGTCAACGCCGCGTACCCCGACCACTACGACGCAGACGCACCGTTCACGGTCCCCGAGGGCTCCGTCTACGTCATGGGTGACAACCGGCCGAACAGCAAGGACAGCCGCTACATCGGCGCGCAGCCGGTGAGCCGGATCCTCGGCCGGGCCTTCGCCATCTACTGGCCGCTCGGGCGCCTGACCTGGTTCCGCTAGCGCGGCGCGACCATGCCTCGGCCGAGCATCGACGAGTGTCGCGCCCGCCTCTCGGCATGCGATCCCGCTGATCTTGAGGAACTGCTCGCCTCCCTGGAGTGCGACCCGCGCGCGGGCGTGCGCACTCTGGCGGCCACACACAGGCGTGCATCGGCGGCGAGCGATGCCGAGTCCGCGCGGCTCTTCGGCCTCATGGGACATCAACTGCGGCTCCACGCTGAGGGGATGCGCCTCGTCGCTGGCGTGGACGAGGTCGGCCGGGGTGCGCTGGCCGGCCCGCTGACTCTCGCGGCCGTGGTGTTGCCCGCGGAGAGCCGCATCATCGGCCTCGACGACTCGAAGCGTCTCTCACCGGCCCGGCGCGAGATCGTCGCGTCACTCGTGCGTGAGGACGCCGTGGCGCTCTCGATCGTCCACATCGGACCGTCCGAAGTCGACGCCGTCGGGATACGGGAGGCTGTTCGCATCGGGATGGAGCGGGCGGTGCAAGCTCTGCGCGTACGCGTCGACCACGTCCTCGTGGACGGCAACGACGCCCGCCTGACACTGCCCGCGACCGCCGTCGTCGGCGGGGACCACCTCTGCGCCTGCATAGCCGCCGCGTCGGTCGTTGCGAAGGTGACACGCGACGCTCTCATGCGGAAGCTGGCGCCGGACTATCCGGAGTTCGGCTTCGAAGTGAACAAGGGCTACGGCACACCCGAGCACCTCGAGGCGCTGGTCCGCTGCGGTCCTTCACCGCACCATCGGCGATCCTTCGGACCATGTGCTCAGCCGCCCCTGTTCTGATCCCAGCCACGCCTCGTCAGGTTCTGGACAGGTCCTGGTAAGGACCGCTCGCCACACTCTCGTGGTGGAGGTGGTCGGTCATGGACCGGATCGAGATGGGCCGGCGCGGAGAGGATGCCGCCGCGGCATACCTTGAGCGCATCGGGATGTCCCTTGAGGCGCGCAACTGGCGCTGTCCTCTGGGGGAGATAGACATCGTTGCATGGGAGGACGACAGCCTCGTCCTGTGCGAGGTGAAGACACGCCGCTCAGAGCGCGCGGGCAGCGCCGAGGACGCCGTGTCGGCGACCAAGCAGCGCAAGCTCGTTCGGCTCGCCGAGGCGTACTTGGCCTCGGGTGGGCGCACGCCGGGATCGGTGCGCTTCGATGTGGTCGCCATCCGCGTCCTGTCGGGTGAACGCGCGCTCCTGCGACACTACCGTGGCGCCTTCGAGGTGCCGGCGTGACACAGGCCGTGATCGGCACGTTCGCGCTCTCCGGCGTCGAGCCACTGGCGGTCGAGGTGCAGGCGGATGTCGGAGCCGGACTACCGTCGTTCGCGGTCGTCGGGCTCGGCGACACGGCCGTCATGGAGTCGCGGGATCGGGTCCGTGCGGCGTTGAGAGCCAGTGGATTCGACTTTCCCAGTGCGCGTATCGTCGTGAACCTGGCCCCGGCACCGGTGCGAAAGCATGGCACCGGCTTCGACCTGCCCATCGCGCTGTCCATTCTGGCCGCGACCGGGCAGGTGCCTCGGACCGCGCTCGAGGGTGTCCGCGCGGTAGGCGAGCTTGCGCTGGACGGACGCGTGCGCGCGGTCCCGGGCGCGTTGGCTCACGCGGTCGGCGCCGTCGCTCGGGGTGAGGCACTCGTCGGCGCGATCGAGTGTGAGAGCGCAGTCGCCGCGGTCCCGAGCCTCGTCTACCACGGCACCGCGACGCTGGCCGCACTCCGGCTCGGACTGCCGCCAGCGAGTACCTGCCAGCGACACGCACGCGTCTACCAGCCTCCTCCCACGCCGGATCTGTCCGACGTCGCGGGCCAGGAAGGGGGCAAACGCGTGCTCGAGATCTCAGCGGCAGGCGGGCTCAACGTGCTCTTCGTCGGCCCACCCGGTGCGGGCAAGACGATGCTCGCGCGGCGTCTGCCAGGCATCCTGCCACCGCTCGATCCGGCCGAGGCTCTTGAGACTGCGATCGTCCACTCAGTGGCCGGAGTCGATGAGCGCCCAGCGCTTGCAGGCGTGCGACCCTTCCGGGCCCCGCACCACACGGCGTCCACCGCGGGGCTCGTCGGCGGCGGGGTCCCGCCTCGAGCGGGGGAGGCCAGCCTCGCACACAACGGCGTGCTCTTCCTCGACGAGTTGGCCGAGTTCGGCCCGGCAGCGCTCCAGGCCCTTCGTCAACCGCTAGAGGACGGCGCCGTCCGGATCGTGCGTGCCGAGGGTCGCGTCACCTACCCGTCCCGCTTCACGCTCGTCGCCGCGATGAATCCGTGTCCGTGCGGCTTCGCCGGAGTGGCCGCGCTGAAGGACTGCACGTGTACGGACGCCATCATCGCGCGCTATCAGGCGCGCATAGGCGGACCACTCCTCGACCGGATCGATCTGTCGTACCGGATCGACCGCCTCGAACCTGAGCGCCTGCTGCAAGGGCCAAGCGGTCCCGACAGCGCGACCATCCGGGAGCGCGTGGTACAGGCCGGCGAGTTCGCGCGGACACGACCCGGGCCTCCGGTGCGCCTGCTCAGCGGAGCGGAACTCCTCGCGGCCTGCCGCCTGCCGCCCGCGGCACGTAGGACGGTGATGGCCTGCGCCAAGCTCTACGAACTCTCCGGCCGCGGCGTGACGAGGCTGTTGCGGGTGGCCCGAACGATCGCCGACCTTGACCGCTCCGTCCGTGTCACCGTCGAACACGTTCGCGAGGCGGCCACGTATCGGGCCTCGATCCGATGAGCGTGCCTGCATCCGGATGGGAGCTGCGTATCGGGGAGCCGGGCTATCCCGCCTGCCTGCTCGACTCCCTCCGGCCCCCGCGCGTGCTCTACGGCATGGGTGACCCGAGGCTCCTGCGCAGTGGCTTGGGCGTCATCGGCTCGAGGAAGACCTCTCCGTACGGACGTTCGTGCGCGCAGCTGTTCGCGGGATGGGCTGCGGAGCAAGGCGTCGTCATCGTGTCGGGAGCCGCCATGGGCTGCGATCACGAGGCGCATCGGGCCGCCATCGACGCGGAGGGCCCCACGGTGGCCGTCCTCGGCTGCGGACCGGATATCGACTACCCGCCCGCGTCGCGGAAGCTCCTGGCCGAGATCCGCGAGCAAGGTCTGGTGGTCTCCGAACAGCCGTGGGGCACGGAGCCGACCAAGTGGATGTTCCCGCAGCGCAACAGGATCATCGCCGCGCTCGGGGCGGCGCTGCTGGTCGTGGAGGCAGGACTGCCGAGCGGCACGT
Organism: Coriobacteriia bacterium; assembly: GCA_030651905.1. Classification (GTDB taxonomy): domain Bacteria; phylum Actinomycetota; class Coriobacteriia; order Anaerosomatales; family PALSA-660; genus JANYAK01. The sequence continues at coordinate 2,997 of JAUSBS010000037.1, read as the reverse complement.
TCTCCACCGCGGATCACGCCGCCGACATCGGGCGCCCGGTCCTCGTCGTGCCGGGCTCGATCTTCTATCCCGGCTGCACGGGCTGCAATCGGCTGTTGCGGCAGGGTGCCACACCGATAACCGAGGTGTCGGACCTCGCAGACGAGCTGCGCTCCTTGGACCTCCTGGACACGGCGCACGACATGGGACTGCCCGATGTGAGGCTCGCCCTCTCACCGGTACGTGGCCGTGACCGCGAACTCGCCCTGGCGCTCGCCGCGAACCCGATGCGACCCGACGATGCCGCCTACGCGCTCGGCATGGACCTCGTGGGTGTCGCTCGCTCCCTCGCGGCCCTTGAGGCGACCGGCTTGATCACACGCTATCCAGACGGTCGCTACGGGCCCGCGAGGGCGAGGTGAGGCTACAATGCATACGCGTTCGCCGCCGCGCGCGGCATCAAGCGGGACGACCCAGATGAGGAGCGTGTGTGACCGACAAGACCGTGACCGTCATCGGCGGAGGACTCGCCGGTTGCGAGGCGGCGTTCCAGCTCGCGGCCCGCTCGGTGCCGGTCACCCTCCTCGAGATGCGACCTCGCGTCCCCAGCCCGGCGCACCATACGGGAGCGCTGGCTGAACTCGTCTGCAGCAACTCGTTCAAGTCGAAGGAGCCGTCGACGGCCCCCGGCATGCTCAAGACCGAGTTGGAGGTCCTCGGCAGCCTCGTGCTCGCCTGCGCACGGCATGCCGCGGTTCCGGCGGGATCTGCTCTCGCGGTGGACAGGGTGCGCTTCTCGGCCGCGATCGAGGCGGCACTCACGTCCCTGCCGACACTCACTCTCACCCGCGAGGAAGTCTCCGCCTTCCCTGACGGCCCGGTGATCGTCGCCACCGGGCCGCTCACCAGCCCCGCTCTCGAGCCAGCGCTTTCCGGACTCGTGGGGGCGGAGCGCCTCGCGTTCTTCGACGCGGCCGCCCCGATCGTCGACGCGGACTCCATCGACCGCTCGGTCTGCTTCGCCGCATCGCGCTATGGCAAGGGCGACGGTGCCGACTACCTCAACTGCCCGATGGACAGAGAGGAGTACGAGGCGTTCGTGGACGCCTTGCTCGAAGCCGAGCGCGTCACCCGCAAGGAGTTCGAGACCGATGAGCTCTTCCAGGCCTGCCAGCCCGTGGAGGAGGTCGCGCGCCGGGGTCGCGACGCACCCCGCTTCGGGGCACTCAAGCCGGTCGGGCTCGTGGATCCGCGCACGGGACGGCGACCCTGGGCGGTCGTGCAGCTTCGCCCCGAGGACCGAGCCGGAGCCGCATACAACCTGGTCGGCTTCCAGACGAACCTCACCTTCGCCCAGCAGCGCCGCGTCTTTCGCATGATCCCGGGCCTGAGAGAGGCCGAGTTCCTTCGCTACGGCGTCATGCACCGCAACACCTTCCTCGACGCGCCGCGTCTACTCACCGCCGATCTGGCCTTGCGCGACGATCCGCGCGTCCGCTTCGCCGGTCAGATCACCGGCACCGAGGGCTACGCCGAGGCGGCCGCGGGCGGACTGGTCGCCGCGCTGGGAGCCTACGCGGCGCTCCAGGGCACCGTCGCCCCCGTCCTCCCGTCCGCGACCGCCTACGGGGCGCTGCTGGCTCACGCGACCGATCCCGACACCGGCATCTACCAGCCGATGCATGTGAACTTCGGGATCCTGCCACCCATCGAGCCCCATGTCCGCGACAAGCGCGCCCGTCATGAAGCACTGGCCGTCCGCGGCGCGGATGCGATCGCGGCATTCGTGCGGGCGAGGAGCGACCTTCGTTTCGACCTTGCGCGCGACGCTCTCGCGGCGGCCCTTCCGTGAGCGCCGCCAGCAGCGATCCGTCGGCGCTCGTCGACCGCTTCCTCACGCACATCCGCTCCGAACGGGCGTTGTCGCCGCAGACCGTGCGCGCCTACGCCGGCGACCTTGCGCGCTTCCTTGCATGGTCGGAGCGTGCCGGCCTCGACCCGCTGACGCTCACCCCACGCGCAATGCGCGGCTACCTCTCCGAACTCGACGCGGCGCGCTACTCACGTCGCACGATCGCGCGTCGCCTCTCGGCCGTTCGCACGTTCTTCGCCTTCCTCCAACGCGAGGGCGTCACCACGATCGACCCCGCAGCCGTCGTCGCCACGCCCAAGCTGCCGTCCCGGCTACCCAAGACGGTGCCCTCGGATCTGTTGGGGGCGCTGCTCGAGGCCCCGGACAGCACCACGCCGGCCGGATCGCGGGATGCGGCGGTGCTCGAGCTTCTCTACGCCACGGGAGCCCGCGTCTCCGAGGTCGCCTCGCTGAGCCTCGGCGATATCGACACCGCAGGCGGTCAGGTCCGCTTGATGGGCAAAGGGTCGAAGGAGCGTATCGTCCCGCTCCACCGGGAGGCCGTGCGCCGTGTCGAGGCCTATGTCCGTGGAGGTCGCGCCGCACTCAAGCCACGTCCCGACGAGGCAGCGATCTTCCTCAACCGCAACGGCACACGCATGACCGACGGTGGCATCAGGCGCATGATGCGGCGCTACATGGACATACTCGGCGGCGCGGCCGGTCTGACGCCCCACGCGCTGCGCCACACCTTCGCCACCCACCTCCTCGAGGCCGGAGCGGACCTGCGCAGCGTGCAGGAGCTGCTCGGTCACGTTGCGCTGTCCACCACCCAGATTTACACTCACTTGGGGATGAAGCGGCTGCAGTCGGTCCACCGCGACTCTCACCCCAGAGCCTAGACCGCATCCGAAGGGGCCTTGCAGATGAAGCAGACACAGCAGCCGCGGGCCGACCTCGCGTCGCTGTGGGCCTCGTTCAAGACGGATGGAGATCAGGGCGCGCGCGAACAGCTCATCCTTCACTACTCGCCGCTGGTCAAGTACGTTGCCGGCCGCGTGTCCGCGAACCTGCCTCAGACGGTCGAGAACGCCGACCTCATCAGCTATGGCATATTCGGGTTGATCGATGCACTCGAGAAGTTCGACACGGAACGTGGCATCAAG
>JAUSBS010000033.1 GCA_030651905.1 Coriobacteriia bacterium | reverse complement strand
GACGGCCTCAACCTCGAGGACGCCGGCCGGCGGGTCCGCTATCGCTTCGCCGGCGAGGAACTCGATGCGCGCTGCGCCGCGGCGGGTCTGCCCGAGTCCGCGGGCCGCATCGCGGTCGCGCACACACTCGACGACCGGATCGAGACGTTCCTGATGCGCCTGGCGACCGGTTCGGGCGCCGGGGGCCTCGCGGGCATGCCGCACGTGCGCGGCCGCGTCGTACGTCCGCTCCTCGACGCGCGTCGCGCCGATGTGGTCGCCTACCTGGACGACCTCGGGCAGACCTGGCGCGAGGACGCGACCAACGCGGACACATCGCGCCTGCGCGCGCGGGTCCGCGCCGAGCTCCTGCCCCTGCTCGAGTCGGTCAATCCGCGATTCGATGAAGCGCTGGCACGCATGTGGACGGTCCTCGGTGGCGAGGACGACCTTCTCGATGAGATGGCGCGGGCGTCTGCGGCCGATCTCGTCATCGTGCGCCCCGGGGAGGTCCGCTTCGACCGTGCACGCATGTCCACGCTGTCGCGTCCGATGGTGCGTCGGATCCTGCGATCCGCGCTGCTCTCCGCGTTCCCGGAGGCATCGCGCATCGAGTTCGAGCATGTCGAGGCGTTGGCCGACGGCTTGCGGGAGGACCGCTTCGCGCGCGACCTGCCGGACGGTCTGCGGGCGCATACCGAGTACGCTACACTTGTCATTTCCCGGACCCCCGACGGGCCGATGCTGATGGCACCTGCCTTGCTCGAGGTACCGGGTACCGTGGACCTGGGGCCGGCCGGGACGATGCACGCGTCGCTGTGCTCATCCGTCCCGGAGAACGATCCCTTGGTCGCCGTGATCGAGGCGGACCGGCTCGCCGGACCGCTGACGGTGGACTCGGTCAGGCCGGGCGACCGCATGCGGCCGCTCGGGATGCGGGGGACGCGCAAGCTGCAGGACGTCCTCACGGACGCCAAGGTGCCGCGTGGGTCACGCTCGCTCGTGCCCGTGGTGCGTGACGGCGAGCGGATCGTGTGGGTCGCAGGCGTGCGCATGAGCGACGAGTACGCGATCGGCCCGGGCACGGTGCGGGCGATCAGGCTCGAGTGGGTAGGCCCGGTGACGACGGAGGACCAGGACTGATGCATCCCGACATCCAGGAGATCATCCTTTCCGAGGAACAGGTGCGGGCGCGGGTCGCGGAGATAGGCGCGCAGATCAGCCGCGACTACGAAGGCCGCTCCGTGCTGCTCGTAGCGGTCCTGCGCGGTGCGGCGCTCTTCATCGCCGACCTCGCGCGCGCTATCACCGTGCCCGTCGAACTCGACTTCATGGCTGTCTCGAGCTACGGCTCGTCGACGAAGTCCTCGGGCGTCGTTCGCATCCTGAAGGACCTCGACGAGACGATCGAGGATCGCGATGTCCTCGTGATCGAGGACATCCTCGACACCGGTCTTACGCTGAAGTACCTGCTCAAGAACCTCGCGAGCCGCAAGCCGGCCAGCCTCGAGGTGGTCACCCTCCTGAACAAGGAAGGGAAGCAGCGGGTACCTATCTCCTGTAAGTACATCGGTTTCGCGATCCCGGACGAGTTCGTGGTCGGATACGGACTCGACTTCTCGGAGAAGTACCGCAACCTGCCCTACATCGGGATCCTCAAGCCCGCTGCGTATCTGGACTGAAGCCATCACCGGAAGGGCGATCCCTTGTTCGGGGGGGCCGTGACCGGGACTCGGAAGGTCGTGTGACTCTTGAACAAGAACGTCCGCACCATAGCGCTCTACCTGCTCATCCTCGCGGCGCTCGCGTACTTCGTCGCCACGCTGACGAACCCGTCGAAGCAGCCCGACACACTGTCCTTCAGCGAGTTCCAGAAGCAGCTCACGGCCGGACGGGTGGTGAGCGTGACGGCGCTCGCCGCCGATCAGGTCCTCGAGGGCACGTACTACAAGTCGGCTGACGCCAAGGCGGCCAAGAGGGCCAGCGACTACACGTCGACCTACATCGGCGAGGACTCGCTGTCCGAACTCATGGCGAAGAACCCCGACGTGAAGTTCACACCCGATCCGCAGAAGCCCAACGTGTGGCTGTCGATCCTCGCCCAGCTGCTGCCGATCCTGCTCATCGTCGGGCTCATGTTCTTCTTCCTCCAGCAGTTCCAGGGCGGCAACTCCAAGGTCATGTCCTTCGGCAAGGCGAAGGCCAAGCGCATGACCCGCGACAGCCCGCGCGTCACGTTCAAGGACGTGGCCGGCGTCGACGAGGCTGTCGAGGAGCTCGAGGAGATCAAGGAGTTCCTCGCGAACCCGGGCAAGTTCCAGGCCCTCGGAGCAAAGATCCCGAAGGGCGTCTTGCTCGTAGGCCCTCCCGGTACCGGCAAGACCCTGCTTGCCCGCGCTGTCGCCGGTGAGGCCGGCGTGCCGTTCTTCTCCATCTCGGGATCGGACTTCGTCGAGATGTTCGTCGGCGTGGGCGCCAGCCGCGTCCGCGACCTGTTCGAGCAGGCCAAGGCCGCGAACCCCTGCATCATCTTCATGGACGAGATCGATGCGGTCGGACGCCACCGCGGCGCCGGCCTGGGCGGCGGACACGACGAGCGCGAGCAGACGCTCAACCAGCTTCTCGTCGAGATGGACGGGTTCGACATCAAGGACAACGTCATCCTCATCGCCGCCACCAACCGCCCGGACATCCTCGACCCGGCGCTGCTGCGTCCGGGAAGATTCGACCGTCAGATCGTCGTGGACCGGCCCGACCTGCGTGGCCGTCTCGGCATCCTGAAGGTCCACGCCAAGGGCAAGCCGTTCGCGTCTGAGGTCGACCTCGAGGTGCTCGCACGCCGCACGCCGGGCTTCACCGGGGCGGATCTCGCCAACCTCGTGAACGAGGCGGCGCTGCTCTCGGCCCGGCACGGCCGCAGCGACATCAACATGGAGGAGCTCGAGGAAGCGATCGACCGCGTGATGGCCGGTCCGGAGCGCAAGACGCGCCTCATCTCCGAGGACGAGAAGCGCGTGATCGCCTACCACGAGGCCGGGCACGCCCTCGTCGGGCATGTGCTTCCCAACACCGACCCGATCCACAAGATCTCGATCATCCCGCGCGGTCAGGCCCTCGGCTATACGCAGTCCCTGCCGACCGAGGACAAGTTCCTCGTCCGCAAGGGCGAGATGGTGGACGACCTCGCGATGTTCCTTGGCGGCAGGGTCGCGGAGGAGCTCGCCACGGGGGACGTCACGACCGGAGCGAGCAACGACCTCGAACGCGCGACGAAGATGGCCAGGGCGATGGTGACCCGCTATGGCATGTCCGACAAGCTAGGGCCCATGACGCTCGGCGAGGCCCAGCACGAGGTGTTCCTGGGTCGCGACTTCGGCGCCACGCCGGACTACTCCCAGGAGATCGCGTTCGAGATCGACAAGGAGATCCGCCGGCTCATCGACGACGCATGGCAGCGCGCCAACACGATCCTGACCGAGCGCCGCGCACAACTCGACTTGATGGCCTCGGTGCTCATCGAGCGCGAGACGGTCGACAAGGACGAGTTGCAGGCGCTCCTCGACGACACGTGGGACGCCCACCTCGAGAAGGAGCGGGTCGCAGCGGCCGCGGCGGCCGTACCTGAGCCTGTGAAGCGTCCCCGTGCTCGACGCAAGGCGGAGCAGACGCCCCCTGAGGCGCCTTCTACGCCGGAGCCGGCCGCTGGCGTCTAGGGTCGCCTAGTTCGACGACGGTCCGGGGAGGGGCGGCATGGCGGACGACACGCACGGGGCTGCCGGTCCGCAGCCGTGGCCCTCTGAGGGCTCGACGGATGCGGGGATGCGGGCGCGCCGTGTAGCGTGGCTCGACCGTCTCGCCGATGCCGGGGTGACGCTGCCCGCGGCCCGCCGCCGCCGCCAGGAACGCCTCGCGGCATCACTCAACCAGGTAGCGCTCGCGATCTCCTCGACCATGCGGACCGACGAGGTGTTGCGGACCATGGTCGATGAGGCGAAAGCGCTCGTCGAGACGGACAAGTCGGTGTTGTGCCTGCTTGCGGACGGAGGGCCCGGGCCGCGCATCGACGATGGCGCGATCTTCGTCCGCGGGCGACGCGATCAGTACCCGGAGA
>JAUSBS010000029.1 GCA_030651905.1 Coriobacteriia bacterium | reverse complement strand
CCCATCCCGGGAACGCGAGGGCGGTGCGTATCTCGGCCAGCTTCCCCGGATTCGAAGTGGCGACGATCACGCGGTGGGTTTGCTCACCGGCCATACGAGACGAGCCCCCCGTCCACGACCGCTGCCTGGACGTCGAGCAGCTCCCGGATGCCTCCAGACGCGAGACCGAGGAGCGCATCGAGGCGCTCACGGGAGAACGGCGTCTGTTCCCCGGTGCCCTGGACCTCGATGAAGCGGCCCTGCTCATCCATCACGACGTTCATATCCACTTCGGCGTGACTGTCCTCGGAGTAGTCGAGGTCGACGAGGACCTCGCCCTCGACCATCCCGACCGACACGGCGGCTACCTTGCCGAGGAGCGGAAGGGAGTCGGTCTTGCCGGCCTCCCGCCACGTGACGAGTGCGTCGTGAAGAGCGATCCACGCCCCGGTGATGGCCGCGGTGCGGGTGCCGCCGTCCGCCTGGAGGACGTCGCAGTCGATCGCGACGGTGACTTCGCCGCCGAGACCCGACAGGTCGGTGACGGTGCGCAGAGACCTGCCGATGAGCCGCTGGATCTCGTGGGTGCGTCCGCCGAGTCCGGCCGCGCCGACCTCGCGACGGCGTCGCTCGTGCGTGGAGGCCGGCAGCATCGAGTACTCCGCCGTCACCCAGCCCAGCCCGCTGCCGCGTCGCCATCCCGCGACGTTCTCGGAGATGCTCGCCGCGCACAGCACGATCGTGTCGCCCAGCTCGAACACGCACGACCCCTGCGCGTGCTTGAGGTAGTTCCGGGTCAGCTTGACCGGTCGTATCGCCGACGCCACACGTCCGTTCGTCCGACTCATGGATGCCGCCTTCCTTCGCACGGAAAGACCGTGCGGATGTCTGTGGTCACGATCCGCGTCATACCTCGACGCTGGCGAGCTCCTCGGCGAGGATCACGTTTCCGGTGAACGCCGCTTGCGCGTCGTCCAGTATGTCCCCGCGCGGCACGGTAGGCCACAGGTGGGTCAGGACGAGCTTCGATGCTCCCGCCTCGGCAGCCAGTGCCCCCGCCTCCGCGGATGTCATGTGCGGCGCTCGCCCCGCATAGCCCGCGGGCAGCGTGGCGTCCGCCAGCAGCAGGTCGCATCCGGTCGACGCCCGGCGGACCGGGTCCGAGTAGCGGGAGTCCGACGTGTAGCACAGGGTCCGGCCGCCGGCCTCCGCACGGATGGCGAACGTCGGGCCCTCGTGCTCCACCGAGTACGGCGTGAGTGTGAACGCGCCCACTTCGACCGGTTCGGCGTCGCGCAGCGTCGTCCATGTGAAGGCCTCGGCGACGTCCGACCTCCCGCTCGGAGACATCAATGATCCCATGCGCTCCTCAAGGCCCTCGGGCGCGAAGAGCGCAACGGGCCGCTTCGTGCCCTCTGGTGCGTACCGGACCATCGCCATGAGCGCGAACAGGTCCAGGAAGTGGTCCGCGTGCAGATGGCTGATGAAGACCGCATCGAGGGCGTAGGGGTCGGTCGCTATCGAGAGGTTCGACAGCGTCCCGTTGCCGAGATCGAGGACCACGTGCGTGCCGCCCGCGGCCAGGAGGTAGCCGGCGCACGCGCGGCCCGGTCCGGGAAACGATGCCGAAGAGCCAAGGATGGTCAGATCCACCTAGACGTCGCTCCTGGTTCAGCACGCTTCTCGCGGGGCTCCAGCGCCTCGAGCTCCCCGACCGGCACGTGTTCAGCGGAGGTCACCGGGCGGCCGAGGATGCGCGACCCCAGCAGCGCGAACTCCGTCGCGTCCCCGGTAGTGGCGAAACGGTGGACGGGCCGCGCGTCCGGTGATGCCAGCTGGCCGCGTGCCGCCAGCGTCTCCGCCACCTCGCGGGCTGTCTCCTCGGCCGAGGAGATCATCTTGATCTTGGAGCCGACGACTTGCTGGATCGCCGGGGCCAGCAGCGGGAAGTGCGTGCATCCGAGCACGAGCGTGTCGATACCCGTTCGCTTGAGTGGATCGAGGTAGTCGCGCGCCATCTCATGGAACGACGGGCGGATGAAGACGTCGGAGACCTCCGCCAGCGTGTCCTCGATCTGACCGGGACCCATGCGAAGGCCGGCCTCGACGACGTCCACGAACTTGGGAGTCGCCACGGAGAAGACGGTGACGCCCGCGTCGAGCGCCCTCACGGCCCGGCTATACGCCCCTGACTCGACGGTCCCGACCGTGGCGATGACGCCCACACGCCGATTCCGCGTCGCCTTCACCGCTGCCCGCGCACCCGGCTCGATGACGCCGATCACCGGCACACCGAACGCGCGCTGAGCCGCGTCCAGACCCGCCGCCGTACCCGTGTTGCACGCCACGACGAGCATCTTCACACGCCGGCGTGACAGCCACGATCCGATCTGGAGCACGAACTTGCGCACTTCGTCCTGCGGCCTCGGCCCGTACGGGCAGCGCGCCGTGTCACCGAAGTAGACGACCTGCTCGTGCGGGAGCGTGCGCATGACCTCGGCGGCGACCGTGAGCCCGCCGAGCCCTGAGTCGAATATGCCGATCGGGAGTTCGTCCATGGGTCAGAAGTGTACCGCAGCCTCCGTCATGAAGCGGAGCGGCGGGTGCCGCAGGGCGCCTCCCGACGACAAGCGAAAGCGGCGGGTGCCGCAGGGCGCCTGCCGACGACAAGCGAAAGCGGCGGGTGCCGCAGGGCGCCTCTGCAGGAACGGGCGGCTCCCATGAGGAGCCGCCCGTTCCGAAGCCAGCGCCCGAAGGTATCCGCCGCTTTCGTGCTACTTCGCCAGCCCCGCTACTTCCCGGCAAGCCTCGCTATCTCGGCGCCGATGCCCTGTATCGGCAGCACGGTGCTGACCGCCCCGAGTTCCGCAGCCGCACGCGGCATACCGAACACCGTCGAGGTCTCCTCGTCCTGCCCGACGGTCGCAGCTCCCGCGTCACGCATCTCCTTCAGGCCTTTCGCGCCGTCGTTGCCCATCCCGGTCAGGATGACGCCTATCGCGTGACCTTTGAGGCTGTGCGCGACCGACGAGAACAGCGTGTCGGCCGACGGGATGTAGAGTTGCCCGGGTCCCGGCTTCGCGAAGCGCATCGCGCTCCCGTCGAACTCCAGGTTCCGCCCGGTCGGGGCAAGGTAGGCGACACCCGGCTTCGGCTTGTCACCGTCGCCGGCCTCGCGGACGCTGATGGCGCAGCCGCCGTCGAGCCACTCGACGAGCCCGGGGATGAAGCCCTCCGCTATGTGCTGGGCTATGAGTATCGGGAGCGGGAACTCCTTGGAGAGGCCACGCAGGACGGTCATGAGCGCCGATGGGCCCCCGGTCGACGAGCCGACCGCGACGAGGGTCCGGGCGACACGCCGGGCCGCGGCCGGGGCGACCGGCACCGCCGCTGCACGCTCTCCCGCGCGCTTCCGCCCGGAAAGGTGCGTGATGACCTTGACGCGGGAGAGCAGTTTGACCCTGCGGATGATGTCGCGACCGATCCGCTCCAGGTCCTCCCAGTCGCGCGGCTCCGGCTTCTTCATGACCTCCAGAGCGCCGAGCGCGAGCGCGTCGAACGCCCTGCCGGTGCCGGCACCATGCACGGACGACGAGACCACGAGGACCGGCGTCGGAGTGTAGGCCATGATGTGCTCCACCGCCGCGAGCCCGTCCATCTTCGGCATGTGGATGTCCATGGTGACGAGGTCAGGCTTGAGGGCGGCCACCATATCGACACCCTCGCGGCCGTCCTTCGCGGAGCCGACGACCTCGATCCCGGCGTCGCTGGACAGGATCTGCGAGAGCATCTCGCGGGCGACGAGCGAGTCGTCCACTATCACGACGCGGATGCGTCGTTGTGTCATGTGTGCGTCCTCCTCGGAGCCCTATCGGATGAGTCGCTCGACCGTCTCGATCAGCGTGTCTTGGTTGAAGACCGACTTGGTGATGTAGGCGTCGGCACCTGCGTCGATACCCTCGGCCTTCTCTTCGTCGCGCTCGAGCGATGTGACGATGACGACGGGGATGCGCTGGAGTTGCGCGTCGGCCTTGATGGCCTTCGTCAGCTCGAAGCCTGTCATGTTCGGCATCTGGACGTCGGTGACGACCGCATCGACCTGCAGACCCTGGCGAAGGAGCGCGAGCCCCTGCGCCCCGTCCATCGCCACCTCCACGTCGTATCCCGCGGACTCGAAGATGGAGCGCTCGAGCTCTCGCGTCGTGAAGGAGTCCTCGCAGATGAGGATGCGCTTCGGGCCGGCCTTCTCGGAAGCCGCGGCCTCGCGCACCCGCATGCTGGAGCGCGTGCGGGCGTTGGTCATGAGGTCGGGTACGTTGAGGATCACGACGACCTCGCCGGCTCCCAGAACGGTGACGCCCGCGATGTTCTCCACGCGCTTGAGGTGCGTCCCGAGCGTCTTGATCACGATCTGCTGCTCGCCGATGAACGAGTCGACGACGAACCCCATCCTGTGCCCCGAGAACCCGATCGTCGCGATCGGGACCTTGGTCCCCGTGGGCGCATGAGGCACGCCCAGGATGTCGCCGAGCCGGACGAGCGGGACGGTGCGCCGGCGACGGCGGATGACCTCGCGACCCTCGGCCTTGAGGATCTCCTCGGGCATGACACGGAGCGTCTCGTCGATGTTCTGCGTCGGGATGGCGAAGACCCGGTCGCCGACGCGCATGAGCAGTGCGCGGATGATCGCCAAGGTCAGTGGGATCGTGAGCCGGAACGTGGTGCCCTGGCCGAGCACCGAGTCGACGTCGAGCGAGCCCTTGAGCTTGTCGACCACGAAGCGCCGCACGACGTCCATGCCCACGCCGCGACCCGAGATCTCCGTGATGATCGCAGCCGTGGAGAAGCCGGACTCGAAGATCAGGTAGGTGGCCTCGCGGTCCGACATCGCCATGGCCTCGGACTCGGAGATGTAGCCCTTGCGCACCGCCGCTGCCCGGACGCGGTCCGGGTCGATGCCCGCACCGTCGTCCGAGATCTCGATGATGATGTGGTCGCCCTCCTGCCGGGCAGCCATGCGGATCGTGCCCGCGCGCGGCTTGCCTGCGCTCTCGCGGACCGCGGGTGATTCGACGCCGTGATCGATCGCGTTGCGCATTATGTGGATGAGCGGGTCGTTGATCTCCTCGAGTACCTTCTTGTCGAGTTCGGTATCCGCCCCCTCGATGATGAGCTCGACGTCCTTCTTGAAGTCCCGCGCAAGGTCCCGAGTCGCCCTCGGGAAGGTGTTGAAGATGGTCGAGACGGGCAGCATCCGAAGCTGCATGCCCTGCTCCTGCAGATCGGACACCACGGTGGCGCTGCGCGCGACGTCCTCGTGATGATCCTTGGCGAACGAGCTCATCGCGCGGCGCGCGTCGGACAGGACGGCATCGACCGCGCCGATCTGATCGATGAGTTCCGCCGTCCGCTCGTCCACGGGATCCAGCCGGGCGACTGTCGCCTTGACGTGCGCCCACGACTTCCACACCTCGCCGAGACCCGACTGCAGACCGCGGACGTCGAGCGTGCGCTGCTCGGACTTTATCTGCGCGATCACGACCTCGCTGACGAGGTTCAGCATCGAGTCCAGCTGGGTCGTCCGGATGCGGATCGTCGCCTGCTCGCGTGCCCTGAGTTCCTCGTCGCGCTTCGCACGCTGGGGCTCGTCGCCCGGCTCCACCTGCGCGTCCGCGGGGTCGTCGGGATCGGCAGAAGCCACCGGAGCGGGGGCTACCACCTCGACCGGAACGCTGCCGGCATCACCGGTCTCGGCCACGGCCGCCAGACGCGCGGTCAGCCCCGCGATGTCCACATCGGGCGCGAGCGGCTTGCCGGCGTTGTCACAGAGGAAGACGATCATGTCGAGCGCCTCGAAGAACGAGTCCGACATCGAGGGTTCGTACACCATCTCGCCGTCGCGGACCTTGACCATGATGTCCTCGAGGCGGTGCGCGACGTCGGAGATCTCGATGAGCCCGACCATGCGCGAGGAGCCCTTGAGCGTGTGGGCATCGCGCAGCATCTGATCGATGAGCTCGCGGTTCCCGGGATCGGACTCGAGGGTGATGACGCCCTCGTTCAGACGTTGGAGATACTCCCCCGCCTCCTCCTGGAACTTCCCGATGAACGCGCTGCGGTCGAACTCGACCATAGGTCCTCTACGCCCTGTCTGCTGATCGCGGTGCCATCCCGGACGCTACTCGACGATCCGGAACGCCTGTCCGACCTGGCTGGAGTCGCGAGCCATGGACGCAAGCCCTTCGGCCGCTGTGGCGACCTGCTTGCTTCCGGCCGCCGTCTGCTGAGCGACCTGCGCGACCTCCTTCATCGCCTTGACGACCTGCTCGGTCGCTGTGCGCTGCTGTTGGGTCGCCACGGAGATCTCCTTGGCCGAGGAGGTGGTCTGTTCGATCATGTCGAGGATCTGCTCCAGCGAATCACTCGTCACGTGTCCCAGCTCGACGCCCTCCCCGACTTGCTTGAGCTCCTGCTCAGTGGAGATGACGAGGTCGTTCGCGGCCGACTGGATCTCGGTCATGATCGTCGAGATCTCACCGGTGGAGCTGACCACCGACTCGGCGAGCTTGCGGATCTCGATGGCGACGACCGAGAATCCCCTGCCGGCCTCGCCCGCCCGCGCGGCCTCGATCGCCGCGTTCAGAGCGAGGATCTTCGTCTGATCCGCGATGTTGTTGATGATCGAGAGCACCTGGCCTATCTGCTGGCTGCGCTCACCAAGGGCCAAGATCTTGTTCGCGGAGGACTGCGCACGGGTCTTGATCTGGTCCATCGACTCCATCGTGTTCATGACCGCCTGCTGGCCGGACTCGGCGCTCCCGAGCGTCGCCTCCGCCATGCGCACGACGCTGTCGGCGTTGTCCGCGATCTGCCGGTAGGTCGCGGCGAGCTCCTCCATCGTGGCCGTCGTCTGACTGATCGACGCCGCCTGCTCCGCCGCCCCCGATGCCTGCTGCTCGGTGGCCGAGAGGATGTCCGACGACGACTGCGCGAGGCGCTTGGACGACTCCTGCGTCTGCGTGATGAGGTAGACGATGAGGTCGAGCATCTGGTTGTAGCTCTTGGCGAGCGTCCCGAACTCGTCCTCGGACTTCACGATGGCCTTGTGACCGATCTCTCCCTGCGTGGCGAGCTTGACGCTCTCGACCACGGAGTCGAGCGGCATGAGCATCCGGCCGCCGATGTAGAGGAACAGGGCGAACCAAGCGACGAACAGCGCCACGAAGAGCACGAAGACGAAGACGATCTGTGTCATCCAGCCCGGTTCCTTCATGATCGTCTCGCCGAGCAGCAGCCAGAAGACCACGACCTGGATGATGTTGAGTGCGCCGAACATCGCCACGTTCGCGGCGAGGAACTTGAAGAGGAACCGCGTCCGGAACCTCGCGAGCAGCCGACCGATCATCCCGTGGCCTCCTTTGATCGAGCTACCCGCTCACGATTGGCGCGAGCACGCGGGTCAGGTTGACGAGCGCGACGAGCTGGCCGGCCACGTAGAACGTGCCGGCCACGAAGTCTGCCTGGGCGCGGTCCAGGATCGCCAACGGCGGCTCCATGGCCTCGACAGAGACCTCCGCGATATCCCCGATGGCGTCTACCACGAGCGCAGTGCATACGGTCTCGTCGCACACGACGATGACCGGGAGCTGACCCTCAGCCCCGACACCCTCGGTCCGGCCGAGGCCCATCATCGCCCGCATGTCCGTCACCGAGACGATCTCCCCGCGGATGTTGATCACGCCGTTGATGTAGTCCGGCACGCACGGTACCGGTGTGATCACGTACTCGTTGTAGATCTCCCGCACCTGGGCGATACGGACCCCGTACCACTCGTCACCGAGCGCGAAGAGCAGTATGCCGCTGCGCTGCTCGTCGTTGTGCTCGGCCTGTTCGAGCGCCAGGGACTCCGCCCGCTGTTGCAGGACCTCCTCCTGCATGCCCGTCGCGATGACGTAGCCGTCACGGAACCCGCCGGCGCTCACGGACGCACGACCCTGCCCGCGCGGGCGGGAACCAGTCGATCGACGTCCAGCACGAAGACGGGTCCATCCTCGAGCCGGCAGACGCCGAGAAGTCGGTCCGCGAGCGCCAGCACGCCTGAAGGAGCCTGGACGCTCCCGGACGGCACCTCGACCACGTCCGCCACCTCGTCGACCACGAGCGCGATGAGACCCCGCGGGGTGCGCGTGAACACCATCGGCGTCTGCAGGTGGTACTCCTTCGGGACGAGCCCGAGCATCAGGCGAAGATCCATGACCGGGACCACGACGCCACGCAGGTTGATGACCCCGACCACACCGCCCGAATCATCGGGGATCTCGGAGAGGGCCACGATCTGCTGGATCTCCTGGACTACTTCGATGGGCAGCCCGTAACGCTGTTCATCCATCACGAACAGCAGGATGCGGTCGAGCCCCTCGATCGCGACTTCGACAGGCAGTGGCTCGGGGGAAGCCGCGATCGGCTCCGGGGCCTCTGGGCGCGCCTCGTCGGACTTCGCGGCTTGTTTCCTTGCCGCGCGGGGGCTCACGACGAGAGCCTCAGCACGCGGTCCAGCTCGTCGGCGCTCACGGTACCCGCCGCGACCTTCGTCAGGCCGGACGCCGCGAGCGGGCGCATGCCCGCGGCGTGCGCGGCGGACGCGAGGACGTCGGAGGACGCGCCCCGCGCAACCGCGGCGCGAACGGGATCGGTGAACGGCAGGACCTCGAAGATGGCGGTCACGCCACCGAACCCGGTCTTGCCGCAGTTCGGGCACCCGGTGCCGGTCCGGTTCACGACATCCTCGGTGATCCCCGGGATCGACCGCAAGGCGTCGGATGGCTTCTCGATGGTGCAGTTCGGGCAGTTCGTTCGAACGAGACGCTGCCCGACAGCCAGTGTCAGCGCCGAGGCGAGCCCGTGCGGCTCCGCGCCCAGATCGAGCATGCGGCGGATCGCGGAGACGATGTCACCGGCGGCGAACGTAGCGATCACGAGCCGGCCTGCGCCGGCGGCTTCGACGGCGGTCTGCACGTCTGCGACCGTCGACATCCCGTCGATCGCCACGACGTCGGTGTCCTGCCTCATACCGGCCGCGAAGTACGCGGCGGGTGCGATGGGTGAGCCCGGATTGACGAGCACCTGCGCGACCGCCGGGATCTCGTACTCGACGGAGCGCTCGACGGAGTAGGCGGTCTTGCCCGCAGCGGCCGCGTGCGCCAGAAGCGCGTAGTACGAGGAGCTGCGTCCCTCGGCGACCGGCGCCGCCACGAGCAGGATTCCACGCCCGCGCTCGACCATCGCATGTAGCGCGCGCACCTCGGCCTCACTCATGCCGAGTGCGCCGAGTCCTCGCGGCTCCGCGCGGAACGGCACCAGCGAGACGACAGCCCGCTGCCCTGCGATGGTCGGAACAACCGAGACGGTCAGTACGAGCTCCTGATCGGCCAACCGCGTACGGATGCGACCCATCGCCGGCACGCCTGCACCGACGGCGCCGACGCGAGCGAAGTTCTTCAATCCCTCGACAAGTGCGCCTTGCAGGGAGAGCGGAGCGCTCGCGACCTTCTCAAGGCGCCCCTTCACCCGGTACACGAGGAAGAAGTCGTCCTTGTACGGCAGGAGGTGTATGCGGCTCGCGCCTCGGGACGCCGCGTCGGTGAGGATGTCCGTGACGAGAAGTGCGACCTTCGTCGAGTCCGCCACGGCAAGGATGTCCAGGTCGATCGGGGTCGGACCGGACGAGGCCTCGGCGGCGGCGATCTGCTCTATCGTCGCCGCGACCTCGACCATCTCCTCGGCCGTGTCCGCTTCAGGAACGGCCGAAGGCGGGAGCGGGACCTCGTCGGGCTCGGTCGCCACGATCGGTTCGACGGGCAGCTCGATCTCGTCCTCGACCGCCAGACTGGCAGCGAGGTCGGCGACGTCGAACTCCTCCTCGGCCACCGGCGGCAGCGGGATCTCGGGCTCCTCGGGAACGTGCTCGACGACCGGCGGCAGCAGCGGGGCGACAGGGGGGGCGTCCATGGCCGATGCCTGTTCGCCGTAGTACTGGACGATCGCACCGAGCAGTTCGGTCGGATCGGCGAGCACGGGATCGAGTTCCACCGACAGCTCGCGGGCGATGTCATCGAGCCTGAGCACGTCCATGGGATCGCCGACTGCGACGGTCAGCGTGCCGTCGATCTCGAAGAGTGGCAGCATGCGGCGTTCGCGCGCGAGCGCCGCAGGAACGAGTTCGAGCGCGTCTTCGTCGGGCGCGTAAGACGAGAGATCGACCCTCGGCACGCCGAGCTCATCCTCGAGAGCACTCCCCACGTCCGCGGCCGTCACGAGCCCGCGGTCCTGCAAGACGGTGGCCACGGACGCCCCGTCAGCGGCCGCTTCGCGGACGCTCGCAAGCTGGTCCATCGTGAGCAGGCCGGCGGTGACGAGGGTGTCGAGGACCTTGTCGGTCAGCGTGGTCTCGGCCATGGGCGAAGTCCCTACCCCTGCGCCTTGGACAGTTCCTCAGCCACGGCGGAGAGCAGACGCTCCGGCTCCACCGGCTTGGTGAGGTACTGGTTCGCGCCGGTGCGGATGCCCGTCGCCATCGCCTGTTCCTCGGTCTTGGCGGTCAGCATGATGATCGGGATGCTCTTGTAGTTCTGGTCGAACTTGAGCAGCCGACAGACGCGGTAGCCGTCCAGCTTCGGCAGCATGACGTCAAGCAGGATGAGATCGGGCTTCTCGGCCCGGGCCGTCTCGAGCGCCTCAGCGCCATCAGAGGCGGTGATGACCTCATAGCCGCCGGCGATGAGGATGGCCTTGATCATCTCGAGGATGGTGGGGCTGTCGTCAACAGCCAATATCCGAGCGCTCGCCATTTTCGAAGGTCCCTCCGGTAGCCTGAAGACCGCGCCCCTACGCGATACCCGTCGCCTTCCGACACTCTAGCAGAGAACGTTCGCACGTCTTCACTACGACATCGGCCGTCCAGCCCCCCAGGAAGAGGGTCCATTCGCCCTCGGGGTTCTTGTCGAGCGCGCGGAGTGCGTTCTCGTAGGCTCGACACGCGTCGCTGAAGCGGCCGTCGGCTTTGTATATGTTGCCGAGATTGAGATGGGCGAGCACGTACTCGGGGTCTATGTAGATGGTCTTCTTGAGCTCGCTCACCGCCCGTGTCACGTCGCCCTGCCGCTGGTGGATGACGCCGAGTAGGTAGCGGGCGCCGGGGAGCAAGGGGTTGACGTCCAGCGCGCGCTGGCATTCGTCCAGGGCCCGATCGTAGTCGCCGGCGTCGGCGAACAGATGTGCGGCAAGCAGCCGGGCCTCGGTGTTGCCGGCTTCGAGGATGAGGAGCGCCTCCAGTTCGGCGAGCGCCTCCTTGGGGCGGCCGGCGGCCACATGGATCCGTACCGGGGCGAGAGGGTCACCCGGCCCGGTCACGGGTGTCTGTGGCGATGGCGTCGAGCGCGGGTTCGGGGTCCCCGGGACGGTCGTGTCCGCACGGCGCTTCGAGCGGATCTCGCGCACGGCTACGGGGGGGATCGCGTGCACCCTGCGGACGGACGCCTTGCGGTACAGGAACACGCCGCCGACTTCCACCGGGTCGAACCGATCGCTGATCGTGGTGAGCGTCTCCGAGTGACCGATGAAGAGGTATCCGCCCTCGTTGAGGCTGTTGTGGAAGTTCTGCACGACGCGGCGGGTGGACTCCAACTTGAAGTAGATGGTGACGTTGCGGCAGAAGATGACGTCCCAGTTCCCCATCAATGCGAGCGGGTACGGCTCCTTGATGAGGTTGTGGTAACCGAAGTCCACGAGGCCGCGCGCGTGAGCCGCGACGCGGAACGAGTCGTCGACCCCGACGAAGTGGCGCGTCACCACGTCATCCGGCAGTCCGGCGACAGCGCGCGCCGGGTAGATGCCCGCCTTCGCCACCCCCAGCGCCTTGGTCGAGACATCGGTGCCAAAGACCTCCCCGCGCCAGCCGGCCGTCTCGAGGCCCGAGTCGAGGAACGTCATCGCGATCGAGTACGGCTCCTCACCGGTGGAGCAGCCGGCCGACCACATCCGCAACGTACGGTTTTCACTGGCGCGCGCCTCCGCGATCTCGGGCAGGACGACTTCTCTGAGTGCGTCGAACTGCCCCGGGAATCGGAAGAACGATGTCTCATTGATGGTGATGAGGCTCATCAGCTCGCGGAACTCGCGCTCGTCACGGGCGAGCACCTCGAAGTACGCATCCCAGCCGACGCACTCGATGCGCGTGGCCCGGGCCAGCAGGGAGATACGAAGGGAGTCGGTCTTGGACTCCTCGAGATAGATGCCTGAGTGCTGGTGGATGTAGTCGCGGAACTGCCGGAACTCCGCGACCGTCAGGTCCTTCGAGAGCTTTTCGCCGCTGCCGGGCATCGTGTCCCCGGTCACCCGCCGGCGGCTTGACTCTCGTCGGGGTCGCCGACCTTGTCGATGAGCCCGACCGAGAACATGCCGTAGAGGATCTTCGCCGTCTCGAAATCGTTGTATCCGGTCAGCTCGATCAACTCGCGGACGGTCCGTCTCCCGTGCAGGTAGCACAGAAGCATCCACTCTTTGGGCTTGAGATGGATCTCCATGGACTTGTCGCCGGGCGCGGCGGCCATAGTGAAGGCCGTGCTCATCGACGGGATCTTCTCGCGGATCTTGTTCCAGATCTCGAGCCGGCGCGACGCCTCCATGATGATGTTCTCGACCGAGACCGCGATCCCGATGTCCTCGTCCTCGCAGTTCTCGTCCGGTTCGAAGCGAAGGTTGCCTTCGTCCCAGCGGAACAGGTCGAAGAGCGTGTCGTTGATCTGGTCCTGGATGAAGTTCTCCAGCACTTTGGACTCCAGGTAACCCTCGTCGACGAGGATCTGCCCGAGCCTGCGGCTGGCCTTCTCCTTCTTCTGGATCTTCTGCAATCCGAGCGCCTGGCGCAGCTGCTTCTCGGAGATGACGCCGGACTTGACCAGCCGGCGGCCGAGCGACTCGCGGTTCCAGTTCGACGAGGCGAAGAAGACCCGGCCCTTGTCGAAGCAGACCTTGCCCTGAGCCTCCGGGTGCTCGAGATGAAGGGTGCCCGACTTACGGCCGGACGCCAGCAGACGGAACATGTCCGTGAGCGTGAAGTCCTTGAGATTGCCTTCGAGCGCCAAAGCGACTACCTCCGCGAAACGTACTGCCCCCAGCGCTTGGATGTTAGCACGCCGTGAGGGGCACCGTGGTGCGCCTGCCTCGCGTCGATGCCCGTCAGTCCGCGACCCGCGTGGACACCAGCGTCAGCGCGGACAGCCGCGCGGACCAGCCGCGCTCGGGGTCCGCGGGTCCGGCCGCGCCGAACGCCGTGGGCAGCAGCGCGGCGGTCCATCCGAGCGACCAGAGCGCGAGCGCGCTCGTGCGGGCGGCGGCCTCGACGTCGGTGAACCCGACGTCGGCGATGTACATGCCGACCGTGCGGCGAAGGACGCGCGCGAAGACCGCGGAGTAGAGCCACAGCGTGACGAACAGCGACGCGAGGGCGATCGGGATGTGGATCGACCACGGCAGCCCTGCGGTCATCCGCAGTGCCGGGGAAGGCCACAGGATCATGAACACCACGGCGACGAGCCCGAGATCCCACGCGGCGGCACGGCGCAGCTGCCCGCGCTCGGGTGTCCCGGTGGCCGCATATGTGTCGAAAGCGTTCGCCATGTTCGAACCCTCCAGCGCGTCAGTCCCGGGTCGCGGCCAGCGCCGCGAGCAGAGCAGCGTACTCCTCGGGAGTCGTGATCCCGCCGTCGTCGGCGATGAGCAGTCCACCAGACTGCGCCAGTATAGCGAGGCGCGTGCCCGCGAGCACCGCGGCGGGCAGACCGCCCGACAACAGCCGCGCCGGCAGACCGCCGAGCACCGCGAGACCTTGGCGCCGTGCGTGCGCGTACACGCGCTCGAACGCCTCTGCGCCCGATACGCACGCGTGCACGCCGACGAACCCCGCGTCACGGCACGCGGGCAGCAGAGCTGAGATGTCGCCGTCCGAGTGCAGTAGCGCCGGAACACCCGCGCTCGCGGCGGCGTCGACCGCGTACGTCAGTCGCGGGAGGACGTGGGCGGACACGAAGTCGGGTGAGACGAGCGGTCCCGTCTCACCTGCCATGTCATCGGCGACGACGACGGCGTCCGCGTGGAGTCCGACGCCCGTCGCGACCGCGTGCAGCATGGCCTCGGCGGCGCGATCGAGCTCGGACGCGAGCGATCCGGGATGGCGCGCGATGGTCCGCAGTCCCTCGCCCACCCCGACCGCCCCGAGCGCGGGCCACAACACGCCGGGGACGACCCACAGCACCGCGATGCTCGCTTCGCGCAGTAGGCCGGCCAGGACGCCCGCCCACGGCTCCCACGAGGACACGAAGGCGAAGTCGAGCTCCGCGTCCGCGTACGCGCGGGCGAGCGCGGCCGCGGGATCGAGCGCGCGCGATTGACGTGGGAGGACGTCGGACGCGATGAACGTCACGCCGCACGCGGGAGGCGCGACGACCCCGCCCGAAAGCACGTTCATCGTTCGCTGAAGACCCGTCACCGCCGCCCCTTCGCCACCGATCGACGGCCCGAGGGTACGCCCGCCCCCCGACGGCTACCACTCGCACTCTTTAGCGGGATCGTCTACCTCACCCCCTCGAGCCGGAGTTCCAGACCGGCTGCGCCAAGCATCGCCGCGAGCTCCTCGAAGAAGACCCCGGCCCCCGCGGTGCGTTGCGCCCGGGGCATCTCACGGTCGCCGGACGCCACGCCCTCGATCTCCCCGCCGGCGCTGTAGCCGCGACACGTCTCGGTGACGCCGCAGCTGGGCGAGCCTTCGACGCCATAGACGGCCACGACCTCGCATCCGTCGCCTGCGAGCGCGCTGAGGGTATCGACCGTCGGACGGAGGATGTCGCGACAGTGCCGCCTGTAGGCAGGCGTGTCGTACTGCTCGTAGGTCATGCCCCACCGAGACATGCCGAGGTAGGTCGCCTCCGGGCAGGGAAGCTGGATCAGCCCCACGTCGCTCGCGAGGAGTCTCTCGATCAGATCCCGGCGCGCCCCGGCGTAGTCGGCCAGACCGTGCACCTTGGTGTTCACATCGAGATGGCAGTGGGCCACCACGGCTATCCTTCGCGCCCGCTCCGACACCGGCCGACCTCCCATGGTTCGGTAGTATCACTCTTGCTGATAGTTGTGATAAGTTCCGCTTGTTGTTCAACTCTAAGGGAACGGGGTTCACATGAACAAGCGCTTGTGGCTCGTACTGGTCCCGGTAGGTGTCGGCCTCAACATCGTGGGAGGCCTGCTCAACACGACGCTGAAGCTGCCGCTCTTCCTCGACACGATCGGCACCATGCTGGTCGCCGTCATCCTGGGCCCGTGGATCGGGGCCCTCACCGGCGGCCTGAGTAACGTCATCATGGCGATCCAGAATCCTCAGGACATGTTCTTCGCCATCGTCAACATCCTCGTGGGCATCATAACCGGCTACACGGCGCTGGCCTTCGGCTATCGCAAGTGGTTCGCGCCACTGATCGCGGGTCTCGGCACCGCCGTGGCCGCCTCAATCGTCGGCCCGCTGATCGGCACCTATATCTACGGTGGTCTCACGGGCGGCGTCCTGGACGTCGCGGTCGCGGGTCTGCTCAAGTCGGGGCAGGACCTCTTCAGCGCCGTGTTCTTCTCCCGCGTCGGTCCGAACCTCGCCGACAAGGTACTGAGCGCGTTCCTCGTCTTCGGCGTAGTGATGGCGCTGCCCGCCTCCTTCCGCGGGATCGCCGACAAGCAGGGCTCCCAGGCACCGCCCGCTCCGGCCGAGTAGCGTATGAGCGACCCGTCGACATCAGTCGACGACGGGGGCCGGGCGTCACACGCGCCCGGCCCCTCGCGTCTTGCTCGCGAGCCTCGCGTGGGGCTGCGGCTTCTCGCCGTCGCCAGCGCCCTGGCCGCCAGCGCCGCCCTGCGGGATCCGTGGTGGCTCGGTGCGGGCCTACTCGCGATGCTGGCGTTCGCCCTCTGCGCACGAGTACCCGTCAGAAGCCTCCTGCGCCGGCTCATCCCGCTGACGCCGGTCATGGGTTCCATGGTCCTCGTACACGGCTGGGCGAATCCGGCGAACCAGACATGGGTCGGGATCTTCGGCATCGAGGGACTGACGTTCGGGGTGACGACCGCCCTGCGACTCGCGTGCTTCGTCACCGCAGCGAACCTCTTCCTGCTCGCCACCGAGACTCGCGACATCGTGCGCTGGACGCGCCGGCGCAACCGTGACCTCGGCGTCATGGTGTCCATGGCGCTCACCGTCGCGCCGGTTCTGAGCGAGCAGATGCGAGTGACCCTGATCGCCCAACAGGCGCGCGGCATGCCTGTCGGCCCGAGCCTCGGGCTCAAGCTCAAGGCGTACGTGCAGGTGCTCATCCCCGTGGTGGTCAAGGCGTTGACGCGCGCCGAGCAGATGACGCTGCTGCTGCTTGCACGAGGCTACGAGCGGGTCGATGATCGAGACCTCCCGGATGCAGGGGCGTCACTCGTGGGGCGCCAGTTCGGGTTCGCCTACCCCGGCGCGCCGTCGTGGGCGCTCGCGCGCATCGACCTGTCCCTCGATCCCGGCGAGATCGGACTCGTGCTCGGCGGGAGCGGGTCGGGCAAGTCGACGTTGCTGGCGTGCATCGGCGGCGACCCGCCCGAGACGCCCAAGGGCTTCGTCACCGGTGAAATGCTCGTCGGCGGGATCGCCGACGTCACGAACAGGCCCTTCGTCTCGATGACCGTGCAGAATCCCGGCGTCCACCTGTTCGAGACCCCGCTCGCCGAGGTCTCGTTCCCCTTGGAATGCCGTGGCATGCGCCACGACGTCGCAGACACCACCGCGCTCGAGATGCTTCGCGAGGCGGGCGTCGCCGACCTTGCCCAGCGCCCGCTCCGCACGCTGTCCGGCGGCGAGCGCCAGCGGGTCGCACTGGCCGCGGCACTCGCGACGGACCCCGCGGTCCTGCTCCTCGACGAGCCGTTCGAACAGCTCGATGAGGAGGGTGCCCGTGACCTCCTTCCGCGTCTGAGAGCGCTCGCTGCCGACGGGCGCGGCGTGCTCGTCGCATCCCGCCACTCCGACCTCGCCGCGGCACTCGGCGCGCGCGTCATCGGCCTCACCGACGGTCGGACTGTCGAACCGAGCGCGATGGAGGCGTGCCTGCCCGCCCCGCCGCGGGCGCCGGTCATCGCGGGTGCGCTCGCGCTCGAAATCGACGCGGTGACCTACCGCTACGAGGAGGGTGGTGGTATCGAAGCCGTGACGCTCGAGGTCCGGGAGGGCGAGGCGGTCGCGATCCTCGGACCCAACGGCGCGGGAAAGAGCACGCTTCTGCGTGTGGGGCTGGGACTGCTGGCCCCGCAGTGCGGCACCGTCCGATTGATGGGTGACGACCCCGCGGCGCTGGGACCGGGCGCCACGGCCGAGCGAGCCGCCATCCTCTTCCAGGATCCCGACGACCAGATCTTCAACCCCCGGGTCGACACCGAGATCGGCTGGGCTCTGCGAGTGCGCGGGGTCTCGGCCGACTGCGTCGAGCAGCGGGTCACCTCGGCCCTCGAGGAGCTCGGTCTGTCCGACGTGCGCGACAGGCATCCGTACGAGCTCTCGCGCTCGGTCCGGCAGCTGGTCGCCCTCGCCTCGGTGCTGGTCGGAGAGCCCCGCGTGCTCTTCCTCGACGAGCCGACGACGTCACTCGACGCACGGGCGGCTGCGATCGTCCTCGCGGCGGTCGAGCGCCGGCGCGCCAAAGGTACGGCCGTGCTGGTCGTGACCCACGACGCGGCGGTCGCGAGCGGGTGGGCGGATCGCGCCGTGAGACTCGAAGCCGGGCGGATCGCCCGCTCCTGAGCGCCCCTATCCTTCCTCGGCCCAGACCGGCACCCGGCGCCACCCCTGCCGCAGTTCGCGACGGAGTCGATCGACGTCCGGGACGCGCTCGCGAAGCAGGCGCCAGAACTCCGGCGAATGGTCGTGCCGCACGGTGTGCACGAGCTCGTGGACCATGACGCAGCGCGCCATCTCCGGCGCGAGGAAGAGCAGCGAGCGGTTGAGGCTGATCGCTCCCGCCCTCGAGCAGCTCCCCCACCGTGATCGCTGGGCCCGCACGGTCGCGTGCGTGAAAGGCAGGCCTTCGCGGTCTGAGACCATCTCGAGCATCGGAACCAGATGCGCCTTCGCCGCGCGGGACAGCCACCGACGAAGCGCAGCCTTCGCGGCCTCGTCGTCGCCCACCGGGACGTTGACCGAGAGCCCCCCGGCGCGCTCGGTGACCCGGGCGCTCGCCCCGGCCGCCACCGGCCAGTACTCGACGTCGTAGACACGCCCGACAGCCGGGAGTTCGATGCTCGTCGGCAGTGGAGCCAGGGCGGCCGCGGCCAGGTGCGCCCGGCGCTCCTCAGTGCGCATCAGCGCCCGCTCGATCCACGCAGCATGCTCGGACAGGAGCGCGGGGATCCGGCGGCGGTCCGATTCGCGTGGGAGAACGACGACGAGGCCGTCGCGAGGCGTGACCGTCAGTCGGATGCGCCGCGCTCGGCGGCTGACGCGCACGGTGTGCGGCGGGACGTCCCCTCTGACATACGGTGGCAGCACCAGCACGCTCCTCGGGCTTTCCGGGTATGACTCATACGGTATCGCAGGTGGCGCAAGAATGGCGCCGCCATGGCACTCTCCGAGGAGGCGACGAGCCGTGAAGCCGGTCGTGGACCGTGATCTGTGCATCGGATGCGGGTTGTGCCAGGAGACGTGCCCGGAGATCTTCCGTATGGGAGACGACGGGCTCGCGCACGTCATCACCGAGACCCCCGGCCACGAGCAGTACGACTGTGTCCGCGAGTCCGAGGAGATCTGCCCCGTCACGGCGATCGCGATCACCGACGGGTAAGGAATCGGCAAGAAGTCGGTGTATACTCCCGGTGGTTACTCGTCTTCACCACCGGAGGTCCCGTCATGGCAAAGGTCAACATCTCACTCCCCGATGAGCTGCTGGCGTGGATCGACGCCGAGGCCAAGCAGTTGGACATGTCTCGCAGCGGACTCATCCAAGAGGCCTCGGCACGCTACATCGTCGCCGTGCGTGACGACCGCAGCACGGAGGTGCGGCGCCTGCGCATCCTTGCCGCCCAGAAGCGCATGAAGGAGATCGGCGCACGCATGGGATTCACGGGCGACGAAGACACCGTCCAGCTGGTGCACGACGCGCGCGACGAGGCCGAGCGCGAACTCGAGAGGAAGCTTCGCGGTGAATGAGACTCAAGCGCTCGTCATCGATGCATCAGTCGCGCTGAAGTGGTTCGCGACGCAGGGGGAGGACTCGATCGAGGAAGCGGCCAGCCTGCTCGGGGCACACGGCGAACGCCAGCTAGCTCTGGTCGGGCCCGCGTTGCTGGTTCACGAACTGATGCACGTCCTTCGCAGACGAAAGCGCGAGGTGAGCGACCTCCCTGCAGCCATGGACGGATTCTTCGATGCGGGAATCGCCTTGGTCACGCCGGACCGTGAGCTCATGATCTCGACCGCCCGCCTCTGCGTGGAACGGCAGCTCTCGACGTCGGACGCGACCTACGCAGCGCTCGCGCTGATCCTGGACTGCGAACTCGTGACCGCCGACCGTCGGCTCGCCAGAGCGCTGGATGGAGTCTGCCCGGTCCGCGTGCTGTAGCGCGCGGACCGGGGGCGCCGCAGCTCCTACCGGCGTATCAGGTAGCAGCGGTGGATCCGCGGGCTCCGCTCGAAGTCGGGCGGGATGGTCTGGGGGCTCACGTCCTGGGCCCGCAGGCCGACGAGGCCCGCCGCATCGAGTTTGAAGCTGCGCAGGTTCGTGGAGAAGACCAGCACGCCGTCCAGCTCCAGCAGCGTCGCGGCGTCACGGATCAGCCGCACGTGATCGCGCTGGACGTCGAGCGTGTCCTCCATCGCCTTGCTGGTCGAGAACGACGGCGGATCGAGGAACACCACGCCGAACCGCGCGCCGGCGGCGTTCGCAGCAGCCTGCGACAGCCATGCGGTCGCGTCCGCGCGCACGAGCGTGTGTTGCTTCGCGTCCAGGCCGTTGAGCTCGAAGTTGCGTTTGGCCCACTCCAGGTAGGTGTTCGACAGGTCGATCGACACGCTGGACGTCGCCCCGGCGAGTGCGGCTTGCACCGTCACGGCACCGGTGTAGCAGAAGAGGTTGAGAAGGCTGCGCCCCTCGGCGAGTTCGGCCACCATCCGCCGCGTTATCCGGTGATCCAGGAACAGCCCCGTGTCGAGATAGTCGTCCAGGTTGACGAGCAGTCGGGCGTCGCCTTCGCGGATCACATGGAAGCGGCCGGTCTCTCCCATCCGCTCGTACTGCGACTCACCCTTCTGGCGACGACGCACCTTCACGCGGACCTCGGTCTCGGCCATGGAGAGCACCGCTGGGACGGCCGCCACGGCCTCGCTCAGGCGAACGGCCGCCTTGACCGGGTCGATCTCGCGCGGCGCCTCATACTCCGCCACGACCGCCCGGCGGACGCCGTCCTCGCCGTCGTAGAGGTCCACAGACACCGCGAAGTCCGGCAGATCCGCGTCGTAGACGCGCCAACATGTCACGCCCTCCCGCTTCGCCCACTTCGACAGATGCTTGAGGCCCTTGCGCAGCCGGTTGCCGAAGGCCGCGGCACCGGCGGTCTCGTCCACGACCGCAGCGTCGGGAACGGGCGCCACATCGAGACGGACGTGGATCGGCCCGTTGTAGAGGCGATGCGACTCCTGAGGCACGAGGCCGACCGCGGAGGCGAGTGCGTCGTCATCGGTGAGCACGGCTGCCCGCCAGCCGGGGAACTCGTGTCGGAGCCGCTCGCCGAACATGCGGTACGTGGAAAGCAGCGTCGCGCGCTCGCCGATCCGCTCACCGTACGGCGGGTTGACCGCCACGAGACCGGTCGTCGCACCTTCTGGCGGAAGCATCCGCTCCATAGCACCCTGCACCGCGCTCACCCGCCCGCGCAGACCCGCGCGCGCGAGGTTCGCCACGGCCAACTCCACTGCGGCCGGATCGCTATCCGAGCCCACGATCGGCGGCAGCTTCGCAAGCCCCGCCTCCGCGCGCCCGTCAGCGTCCGCGAGCAGGTCTGCCCACGCATCGGCGTCATGCCCGAGCCACCCGGTGAAGCCGAAGTACGGGCGGATCAGCCCCGGCGCGACGTCGCCCGCGATCCACGCGCCCTCGATCAGCAGGGTGCCGGAGCCGCACATCGGGTCGAGCAGCGCGCCGCCCGCGGCAGCGACCTCGCGCCATCCCGCGAAGAGCAGGACGGCGGCGGCCAGCGACTCCTTCAGCGGCGCCGCACCCTGCACGCCGGCCTCGCGGTAGCCGCGACGGTGCAGCGCATCGCCCGCCAGGTCGATCGAGACGGTCGCCTTACCGGTCCGCACGCGTACGTTCACGCGCACGTCCGGCGCGACGGGATCGACGTTCGGACGGTGTCCGAAGCGGTCGCGCAACCGGTCCACGATCGCGTCCTTGACCTTCTGCGCCCCGAACATCGTGTTGCGGAACGCCGGATTGGTGTCGGAGGCGAAATCGACGGCCAGAGTTCCGTCGGGCGAGATATGGTCCTCCCACGGCATGGCGCGAACACCCTCATAGAGCGCGTCCACCGTGTCCGCCGGCACCTGCCCCAGGGTCATCAGCACGCGCGAAGCGGTCCGCGACCACAGACAGGCGGCGTAGGCGGTGCGGATATCGCCACGGAACGCGACGCCGGCCCGCGCCGCCTTCACGTCCCTCGCCCCGATCGCGGAGAGCTCCTCGGCAAGCAGCGATTCCACTCCCCGGGCGCACGTGGCGAACAGGGTGAGCTTCACGACGGCTCCCGATCGAGTGGCTGAACGTCGCGCTCGAGGTACGGCCGCAAACGCGCCGGCACCCGTGCCGTGCCTGCGCTCCGCGTGAGCACCGAGATGTCCGCCGACGAGTACGTGTTCCAGAAGAGCACGGTGGCTGCCTCCAGCCGCCCCGATCGACCGTGGGCGAGGATCGCCGAGAAGGTCTTCCCGGTGTACGTCCCCTCAAGGTGCAGCCCTGAGGCGTCCGCCGCACGCACCGCCTCCATCCCTTCGGGAGTGAAGTGCGCGTAACCCTCGCCGAGGAAGCCGGAGGCGACCTCGACGTCGCCCTCACCCCACGCGAACCGGGGGAACGTGGAATCACTCGCATGCAGAAGATCCTGCGTCTCGCGGATGAGTGCGAGCAGCGCCTCGGAGGTGTTCACTTCGTACGAGACGACCGGGACGGCTACGACCTTCGAGCGCAGACCCGCGGCCCGCATGCCGAGCGCGACGCCGGCAGCGGTGCCCATCGATCCGAGCGCGACGTACACCACGTCCGGTTCGGGCATCTCGCGCTTCTCGATCTGCGTGGCGAGTTCGAGCCCCGCGCTCACGAACCCTGCGCTCGAGCGCGCCGTCGTCCCGCCGAACGGGATGACGCACGGCTGGCGACCGGTTCGGTCGCGCAGTTCGCGCTTGAGCCGCGCGGTCGCGCGCAGGAGATGCGCGCGGTCGGGGTAGTGGCGAAGGTCGGCACCGCTCGCGATGCCCGCAAGGACGTTGCGCCCCACGTAGCGCGCGTTCGGCTGGGGCAGGAGCATCGAATGGACCTTGAAGCCCAGCCGACCCGCGTAGATGGCCGTCGCCAGCGCGTGGTTGGAGCCTGCGGCCCCGAAGGTGATGACGTCCGTGGCGCCAGCTGCCAGCGCCTCGCCGAGAAGGAACTCGAGCTTGCGGACCTTGTTGCCACCGTAGGCGGCGCCGGAGAGGTCGTCGCGCTTCACCCAGAGCCCGGCCGCGCCCGCGGCCGAGGCCAGCGCGGGCATCGACTCGACGGGGGTCGGGAGCGTGGCGAGACCGACCCACGGCAGCGACATGGTGCCGGGGTAGCGCGCGAAGAGCTCACGGGCGAAGCGACGGTCGGACTCCACCACTAGGAACGCTCGATCGTCACCGATTCCATGACGTCTCCGCGCTCCGTGGCGTGGACGACGTCGAGGCCCTCGGTGACCTGACCGAACACCGTGTAGTTGTTGTCGAGGAAGCTCTGCGGTCCGACGCAGATGTAGAACTGCGAACCTGCCGAGTCGGGGTGACCCGAGCGCGCCATGGCCACGGTGCCGTCGAGGTGCGAGCGGCTGTTGAACTCAGCCGCCAGATTGTAGCCCGGACCGCCGGTACCCTCAGGGCCTCCACCATCGCGCGAGAACGGGTCTCCGCCCTGGATGACGAAGTTCGGCTCCACGCGGTGGAACTTCGTGCCGTCGTAGAAGCCCTTCTCGGCAAGCTCGACGAACGCGGCCGCATGCTTCGGGGCGTCCTCGCAGTAGAAGGTGAACTTGATCGTGCCCTTCGCGGTCTTGATGACGGCGACCTCGTCGCCAGTGCAGACGTACTTCGGTTCGTAGGTATCCACGCTGCTACTTCCCTTCGGCGAAGCCGGTCACGACGTACGTGCCCGACCGCGGATCGGTCTTGAGGCCTATGAACCCGAGCTTCTCCGCTTCCTCGAGCAGCGCGGAGAAGGTGCGATATCCGTAACTCGACTCGGTGAAGGCCGGGTTCTTCCGCTTCATGGTGTCCTTGACCAACGAAGAATACATGACGTCCTTGTTCTCTCGCTGGAGACCCTGGATCGTCTCGACGAGCAGCTGGATCGCGGGGCGCTTCGCCTTAGGGACGGCCTGCGCGGTCACCTTCGGAGCGGCCGCGGCGCCGGTGCCCAGGTCCTCGTAGTAGATGAACTCGTCGCAGCTGGCGGCGAGCAGGTCCGACGTGGAGTCCTTCATGCCCAGCCCGATGACGTTCTTGCCGTTCTCCTTGAGCTTCGATACGAGCGGCGTGAAGTCGGAGTCGCCCGAGACGATGACGAACGTGTCCACGTGCTCCTTGCTGTAGCACATGTCCATCGCGTCCACGCACAACTGGATGTCCGCGTGGTTCTTGCCGGTCTTGCCGCGCTCGGGGATCTCCATCATCACGATCCCGGAGTCATGCATTATCACGCGGTACTTCTCGAAACGGCCCCAGTCGGCGTAGGCCCGCTTGGCGATGACCTTGCCCTTCTCCACCAGCCGCTCGAGGATGGCGTTCACGTCGAGCATGCCGGTGTTGCCGGCCGGCTTGCGGCGCCGCCTGCCCGCGATCGCGCTGCCGTTCTGTCCATCGCGCTCGTAGCCGAGCGCGAGGTTCTCGAAGTCTATGAATACGGCGAGCGAGTGTGCCTCGTCTGCCATGGTGCGTCCTTTCCTGCTCGGAGCGCCTCGTGCGCCCCCCGTGAGTAACTTCCCCGTTGCCGATGATGACATGACTGTCGCATAGGCGACACCCGCGTCGGCGCCCGTTGGGCCGACAGTGCTCGAATATGCCTGAACCCCGATGTTAGAGTGTAGATGCCCGCATGGGGGGCCCGATGGCAGTCTGAGTGGTGAGACGGGAGCCGGCGATGTCCGCTGCGAACCACGAAGCCAAGCTCTGTCCGCGCTGCGGCTGTGAGCACGACTCCGGGAGCGAAGTATGTGACGCATGCGCGATCGCGACGGCCGAAGGCCAGGTGGCGGAGCAGCATGCGTCAAGCGAGGAGCGCCTCGCCAACGACGAGCGGGCGCGGGCGCATCGTCCGCGCTGGACGCGAGGTGCGTTGGTCATCGCGTGTGTCGTGTGCACACTCATCGTCGCGGCCCGCATCCCGGCGCTCGTAGAGAGTGCTGAAGCGCTGCCTCCGATACGGACGGGCCGGTACACGACCGCAGGGCATTGCGACGACTGCGTCAACAACCTCTGGGCCTTCGGCGCCGCGATGCAGGCCGACACGACTGCACCTTCCTCACTCAGTTGCCCGGCGACGTCGGCACCGTATCGCACCGAGAAGAGCTCTGGCGCCGCGAGTACCCTCGTGAGCTGCCCGAACCCGGCGGAGCATGGTCTGGCGTCGCTCTCGGTGTCCGGATCCTCGCCCATCCCTGAGGCAAGGTGACCCCATGAAACGACGTCTCGATTCGGATATGGGCTTCACGCTCGTGGAGCTCATGACTGTGATCTTGGTCATCGCAGTACTGGTCACCATCGTCGTCCCGCTCTACGCCAACGCGCGCAAGCTGGCTGAGCTGCGCGCGTGTGCGGCGACGCGGACAGTCGTCGAGAGATCCGATCACGCGTTCTACGTCGCGAACGCGCGCCGCCCCGCCAGTGTCGCCGATCTGGTCGGCACCTACATCAAGAGCACGCCCGTGTGCCCCGCGGGCGGGGTCTACGCGTGGGTCGATCAGGCGGACCCGACGGCTCCGGCGCGCACCCTGGGCTGCTCGGTGCACTACTTCCCCACTGCCCCACTGTCTCCACTGGGGTCCAGCTTCTCTGAGATCTCGACCAACCTGATGACACTGATGGCCAAGTACTACGCGGCACACGGCCACTGGCCGAGTAAGAAGACCTCCTACGCCGATCTGGGACTGGTCGCGGCGGACTGGACCAAGCCGATCGAGCACCTCTACTTCTCGACTTCAGGCAGTCGCATCAGCATCCGTCCGGAGAAGGACTACGTGATCACGGTCAAGCGCCCCAACGGCAAGACGGTGACGCTCACCTCTAAGGATGACCACTCGCTGCTCTACAGCGCCACCGACAAGGCGTGGTACTACGACGAGATCGATCATGACAAGGTGATCACGATCTCCTCCATGGTGGTAAAGCCGAAGTAGCAGAGGCGATCTGGAGGGTACCGCGGCTCAGTCTTGGCGTGCTCCAGGGAATCGGCTGCTCCAGTCCACCGGCACGCCGCCGAGATCGGAACTCGGCCGGCCCAAGTGGAAGCCCTGCGCCAGGTCCAGTCCGACGTCGCGTACGATCTCGAGCACGTACTCGTTCTCCACGCACTCCGCGACCGTTCGCACGCCGCTCATGCTCGTGACCGCCCGAACGGCCTCCAGCAACGTCAGCTGGCGCGGATCGGCCACCAGTGAGCGCGTCACGCTGCCGTCGATCTTCACACGGTCGACCGGCAGGGAGCGCAGGTAGCCGAACGAGTTGTAGCCGGCGCCGAAGTCGTCGAGCGCGAAGCCGAAGCCGGCGTCCCGAGCGCGCGATATCCACTCGCGCGCAGCGCCCAGATCGCGAAGCACCGAGCTCTCGCTCATCTCGAAGCTCAGGCGCCCCGGCTCCACGGACCGGGCCTTCAGCGTGTGCATCACATCGTCGAGCAGCACCGCGTCCTCGACGTCGAGCCCCGACAGGTTGATCGCCAGCTGCAGCGTCGGGTTGGCCGCAAGTACCGCCGCGGCCTGCCCGACGACCCAGCGCGTGAGCTGCGGCATGAGCCCGAACCGCTCCGCCACCCCGATGAAATCGCCGGGCGGGATGACACGCTGCTCGCGATCGACGAGCCTCGTCAGCGCCTCGAAGTACTCGATCGAGCCGTCGGTGACCCGGAACACCGGCTGGTAGTGGAAGAGCAGCGCACCGTCGCGCGACAGGGCGTCCTTGATCTTGGCCAGCATCGAACCGGTGGCCGGATCCCTCGGATCGGGCTCGAACCCCGGCTGGAAGACGACCACCCGGTCGCCGCCGGAGTCCTTCGCGCGATACATGGCCGCATCCGCCTGCGACAAGACGGTGTCCTCGGGCGCGAGACCATCGACCGCTACCAGCCCGATACTCAGTGTGAGGCCTCCAGAATCGTCGGGTCGGCCCGCACGGGCCTCGCGCAGTACCGTGCGGATCCGCTCTGCGACACGCTTGGCGTCAGCGAGCACGGTGTCGGTAAGAAGAGCGGCGAACTCATCGCCACCTATGCGTGACAGCAGGTCCTCGGCGCGGATCACGCCGTGGATCCGGGTCGCGATGTCGACGAGTGCTTTGTCTCCCTCGGAGTGCCCCAGCGAGTCGTTGACATCCTTGAACCCGTCGACGTCGATGAACAGCAGCGAGGACGGGTGCCCGCGACGGGCGTGCGCGACGGCGCGTTTCAGCGCCTCTTCAAAGACGCGTCGGTTCGGTAGATTGGTGAGCTCATCGTGGGTCGCCAGATGCTCGAGTTGCTGCTCCTGGCGCTTGCGGTCACTGATGTCCTGCACGGAGCCGATCAACCCCGCGAACCCGCCTTCGACCTCGTCGAACGGGCGACCGGACTCGAGCATCCAGCGGTAGTCGCCTCCGTGGTGGCGCAGCCGGTACTCCAAGGTGAACGGCCGTCTCTCCCGCGCGGCAGCCGTGATCGCGGTACGCCGGCGCTCCCGGTCGTCGGGATGCACGTCGTCCAGCCACCCGCTTCCGATTGATCGCTCCAGCGTACGTCCCGTGAATTCAAGCCACGATGCGTTGAAGTAGTCGTGCGAGCCGTCCGGGCCCGCACGCCAGATGAGTGTGGGAAACCCCTCGAAGAGTGTGAGGTAGAAGTCGCGGGAGTGAGCCAGCGACTCCTGCACCCACTTGAGTTCACTGATGTCCGAGAGCATCACCGTCACGTAGCCCGGCGACGGGGTGTACACCGACACCGAGTACCAGCGGCCGAGCGACTCGGCCAGCGCATCGAACGAGGCGTTCTCGCCGGTGACGGCGACGGCGCCCAGTGCTCCCATCCAATCGTGTCGCGAGTGCTCGATGCCGCGCAGAACCTCGGTGAAGCGGCTGCCTTGGATCGACGATGCCGACTGGCCGACCATCAGCTCGAACGCTTCGTTCACCTCGACGAACACGTAGTCGACGGGGCGGTTCCTCTTGTCGAGGACGACCTTCATGTATGCGAGCGCCGTCAGCATGTTCTTGAACAGCGAGACGTACTTGCCCTGGCTGCGACGCAGAGCGTCCTCGGCAGCCCTGCGATAGGTGAGGTCGGTCAGCACCACCAGCATGCCGCTGTACTCACCCTCGAACCCGGCGAGCTTGGACAGGCGCGCCTCGAAGTACCGGGTGCCTTTCCCGGTGCGAATCTCCCGCTCCATGCTCAGCTCGCGCGCCTCGCTCTCGGCGAACGCGCGGATCTCTTCGCGCAGCACGGGAGGGGCCTCCCGGCGCGTCCGATCGGGGAAGTAGGCTCCCCGCCCCGCGAGTGCGGGGCTGAACAGATCGGCGGCCGCGGCGTTGATGTTCTCGAGCCGTCCGCGCTCATCGAGCAACAGCACGGGGAGCGGGATGTCCCCGAACGTGGACAGGCAGCGGTTCTTCTCGGCCGTCACGGTGCGGTTGCGCTCGATCATGCTCGCGGAGATGTCGCCCAGCGTGAAGGCGCTCCATGTCGAGGCGAAGCCCATCTCGAGATGGTCGAAGTAGCGATCGATCGTCGCAAGGTAGCGCCGCTCGCTCTCGCGCTCGACATCGGCCGCGCGCACCGCGTCCGCGTACGCGTGGCGGTAGTGCTTCAGCAGGCCAAGGAAGAGCGCAAGATCCACGCCCTCGCCCTGGCGCATCCGTGCGAACCGCGCACCGAGCGACTCGATGGCCTCACTGTCGGCCGACGCCTTCGCGCTGACCTCGGTGACGTCCCCGGAAACGGACAGGCCCTGCGCCAGGTTCGCCGAGATCGTGGAGACACCCATGCGATAGGAGTCCTCGAGCGCCGGCATGTGATGGCCGTAGCCATGGATGCGCGCGGCGATCATGACGCTACGCACGATGCTGTCCTCGGCCTCGAGGACTATGCGCTTGAGTTCCTCCATGACTGCAACGTCCCTATCCGTGACCCGCCCGCGGGACATCGAATCCCCTACTCACAGATTCGGCCTCGTCGGCAACGCTGACGACGCCCCGATGACGGACGGTCACACACCGCGCGTCGTCCTAGAACAGGTTGATCCCCGCCGCCACGAGCTCGGCGGCTCCCCATACGATCACGAACATGCCGACGACGCCCAGTGTGACCGCCCAGAACCCCTTCCAGCGGTCCATGCCGAGCAGCCACGCCGCGGCGGTGCCGGAGTAGGCGCCGGTTCCCGGCAGCGGGATCGCTACGAAGACCGCGAGTCCGAGGAAGCCGTACTTCTCGACCATCGAATGGGCCTTCTCCCGCACTTTCTCAAGCTTGCGGTGGACCCACGAGCCGACAGGGATCCGATGGTAGACCAGGTCCAGGAAGAAGTAGCCCGGCCAGTAGATGGCCATGTTCGCCAGCAGGATGAGCGGCAGGTAGAGCTTCTCGCCTTGCTGGAACGCAAGCGGGATCGCGCCACGGAGTTCGACCCAGGGCAGCCACGACAGGACGATGTACTTCAGGTACGGCGGCAGCGCCGCGATCCATTCCATCATGCGAGCGTGGTCCCTTCGTGATGCGCGGCGTGCCGGAGGCACCCTGGCGAAGCATATCGGGCAGTATCGCATACCGCACAGCGAGGATGGCTGCTGCGCGCCGCACGCGTTGCCGTGCTGTGTCCCGGGAGGGACGACGAGGTAGAATCGGCAGTTGGGAGGAGGCGCGCGCATGGAGGGACCGATCGACATACCGGACAGCGATGTCGCCTTGCTCTCTCAGTGTCGCGTCCAGACGTTTCGCGCCACGGGCCCGGGCGGCCAGAGCGTCAACACCACGGACAGCGCGGTCCGGCTCCTCCACAAGCCGACCGGTATCACCGTCACGTGTCGTCGGGAGCGCAGTCAGCTGCTCAACAAGTCGATAGCCGTCGCACGACTGCGCGAGAAGCTCGAGGCGCTGAACCGGGTCGATGCCCCAAGAGTCCCGACGAAGGAGCCGCGCTCCGTGAAGCGCCGGGTGCTGGAGGACAAGGCGCATCGCGGCGGCGTCAAGCGCCTGCGAAAGCCGCCCGCGCGCGACGAGGAGTAGCCGCTGCCGGGAACGCGAGATGCCCACGCGACCGTGGCAGGTCACGCGGGCATCTGTATCAGGTCTGGTGGAGGCGCGGAGAATCGAACTCCGGTCCACGACACACACTCCGGAAGCATCTCCAGGCTCAGTCACCTGTTGTGTCTCGGAACGGACGACACCGGCGACCCACGTGTCCGTTCCCAGGAAGGTTGCGATTCCCCCGCGGCATACTTCCGTCAGCCGGTCGGTAGTCCCCTATCTGACGTCGGATCCGGTGGCGGGGACTCCCACCGGGCGGCGTCGCTGACTATTTAGGCAGCGAGAGCGTAGTTATTGTCGACGCTTGGCGTCTTGTACCCCTGATTAACGAGGCGAGGAGACCTCGGCCTGCTTCTTCCTTCGAACGTATCGTGTCGAATCCAGTCGCCCCCGAAGAGGGCGCACCCGACTGTTGTGAAAGTGCGCGCCGCCGCGTATGTGCGCGGCGGAGTCACAGTATAGGCGCCGAGCGAAGGTCGTGCCAGCGCTTGACACCGCCCGCTCCGGGTACTATACGTCGTGATGTACTACATTATGTGTAGTATCGAGGGGAGGATCGAGTGGACCCGTTCGCATCGTGGCTGGCCCAGGCACGCAAAGGCATCGTCGAGCTCTTCGTACTGGAGCTGCTCCACAAGCGTGGACGACTGCACGGCTACGGCATCGTGCAGGCTCTCGATGAGCTGGGAGACCTCGTCGCCGGCGTCAGCACCGTCTATCCCGTGCTGAAGCGGCTGGAGTCCGACGCGCTGGTCGCCGCATCGTGGGAGACCGACACCCCCGGCAACCCGCGCAAGTACTACGAACTCACCCCCACGGGCGCGTTGTTCCTCGAGCGCGCGCAAGCCGAATGGGGCCGTATCGGTGAAGCGATGGACGCCCTCAGGGGGGAGCAGGCATGAGCGAACGCACGGCTGCCGGGCTGATCGACCGCTACATCGCCCGACTCAAAGTGGAGCTGGACTTCCTCGGCACGGCCGAGGCCGACGATCTGGCCAGCGAGATCCGCTCCCTGCTCAACGAGGCTGCGGACGGCGACGCCGATGCGGCCGCCGCCGCGATCGCGAAGTTCGGCGAACCCGCGCAGCTGGCGGCAGGCATCCTTGCCGAGAGGGGCGTCCCGGCCTCGGAGGGCATGTCCACCGCCGAGTGGTGGCGCATGGGTGTCGCGGTCCCGCTGGACATTCTCGTAGGCCTCGCCGTTCCGGCAGCGGTGGCCGTACCCGCCTACTCGATCGCGGTCAACGGAGAGCCCCGCGCATGGTCCGCGGCGCTCGGGATCGGCGTGTTCGCGTGTGCCATCGCCTGGGCCTGGTACGTGTGGAAGCCCTGGCGCACCGGGGGGCCGCGTCGCACCGCCGGCATGACGCTGACCGGGCTCGCCGTGGTGCGCGCACCCGGCTTCCGCCGGGTCGTGCGCTCCAAGGACCTCGAGGCGCTCGGCCTGCGCACGTCCCGCACGAGCGCAGCCTTCGGAGTGCTCGCCGTAGCGGTCGCGATGATCATGGTGAGTGCGTTGGGCTATGAGACCTACCTCATGCTCAAGAGTCAGGCACCCCTCAGCGTCTTCGAGCAGACGGCCGGCAGCGAGGCCGAGCAGCGCCAGCAGGTGACGCAAGCGGTCACGCAGATCTACGACAGTCTGGTGACGTTCGGCGTGGACGTGGACGGCGATATCTTCGTGAACCCCATCGCGCTGCCCGCGTACCAGCGCGTGGTCACCCGGGCGAAGGACGAGAAGCTCACCGCCTACAAGCTGGGTGAGGTCACCAACATCTCGCTCGGCGCGTGGAGTGTCCCCGTGACCGAGACCACGTCCCGCGGCACCCATGAGGTCGTCTTCACCGTCACGCTGCGCATAGTCTTCCAGCCGGGTAGCGAGAACACCTACTCCTATGGGCCGGACTGGGAGATCTACGAGATCGCCGGCGAGGGGCTGGAGCCCAGGCCTTAGTACCACGCTCGACACAGGGAGCAAACGATGGAGGGGGACAGCGATGCACAGCGAACGCGAGAACGGCCACGAACCAGCCAGCGCCATCCCGACGGGCCGTCGCGCTGCGGCCATGATCGCCGATCTGGCGCTCGCTCTGGCTCTTGCGCTGGTCGCGACCGCAGCGGCCCTCGCCGCAGTCATCTCGTTCGCGATGAACAGCGGCGGCGCTCAGCTTCCCCCCTCGCCCGTGGACGCCTTGGCATACCTCGCGTTCCCGATCTTCGAGTTCCTGCTCTTCACGCCGGTCGTGTGGGTGACTCCGGTGACGGCGGGCGGGCTCGTGACGTTGTTCTGGCTGTGCCGGCGAGGGGTCCTTCCCCTTCGCAGCCCCGGCATGGTGTTCCTCGGCGTCGACCGCCCGAGAGCATCGCGGTGAGTATCGTGCCGCGAAGCGTCGCCCATGTCGGCGACTCCCCCATCGACCTGGTCGGTGAAGCCGAGCCTCTCGGCTCCCCTCACCTGTCGGCGACGGTCGACTTCATGCTCATCGCCGCAGGGAGTGCGGCGATCCTCGCTCCGTTCGTCGTGCTGTTCGCTTCGCTGAACCTCCGCGGTGGCGATCCCGGCCTCGCACTCCCCGTGGGCATCGCGGCCAGCGTCGCGATCCCCGTCCTCGCGGTCGCACGGTTCGGGACACCGTCCGACTCCGTGCGCGCGAAGGCGGGCCTCGCACCGATCACCGTCGCTGTCGACACGCCCGTCGCGCCGCGATGGAGACGCACCGTCGCGCTCTTCCTCGATGTGTCAGCGTGGGTGACGATGGGGATCGCGCTGCTGACGGTGCCGGTCGGACTGTCGCTCGTGGTCATCGTGTCGGCCCCCGTCATGTTCCCGATCTCCATCGCTGCCGTCGGCGTCGCCGTCTCCGGGTACGTGACGGGCCGGCGGCCGGGCGCACTCGTGCGCGGGCCGGGCCTCGAGGTGTGCGGGCTCCGCCGGGTGCGGACCGCCCGCGGTCTGCGGACTGTCATGGCGTCCTGCCTCGCCGCCCCCGAGGACGTGCAGGCTCCGCTCGTACCGCCCGCCCTCACCCTCCTCTGGCTAGCGGTCAGCCTGCTCATCGTCTCGTACTGGATGTTCTGCGTGATCATGTGGGCCGTCGGCAGCCTGCTCAATCGGCTCGGCTGACAAACGGAGGGACCCCTCGATGAACGAGCAGAACACAGCGGACCCGTTCAACGGAGCACCCGAGGCATCCTTCGCCCGCCGCGCTTCGGGACTGCTCATCGACGCTGTGACGGTGATCGGGTCGCCATGGTTGCTGCTCCTCGCATCCATCCCGCTCCTCGTGGTCACGGCACTCTGGGTCATCCCGCTGTGGCTCCTCTCATGTGCCGGCGCCGGGCTGCTGTCGCAGGCTCGCCGACAGCGCAACGGGGACCGCATCAGCGCCGGCCAGCTCATCACAGGACTGACCGTCGTTCGGACGCTCGACGCGCACCGCGTGGTACGGGCTCAAGACGTAGCCGAACCCTTGCGGCCTACACGAGCCAGAGTCAGGACCGGCAGGGTGGCGCTGTCCCTCGTGGCGTTGGCGGCCGTGGGCATCTGGGCGAGCGGGGGCTGGGTCTACTACGAGGCTGGCAAGCAGGTCGACCCCGCAGCCGAGCAGAGCGCCGAGTGGGCGACCCACGAGCCCGAGGCCCGGGTGCTGGTCGACGCGTTCATCACAGACCTCCTCTCCGCGAACCCCACGGGCGGCGAGGGCTACGTCGCCGGGGACGCGAAGGAGAGCCTCTCGGGCTATCGCGCGCGCATCCGGCGCGAGGGCGTCACCGCGTTCGAGCTCGACGGCAACGGTGAGAGTCCCGGCACGTGGGAGTACGTGTTCCGCGAGGTGAACCCGGTGCAGGACGGCAATCCGGTCCAGCGCACGGTGAGTATCGTCGTCGAAGAGGTGGACGGTCGGCTCAAGGTGACGGCGATCGCACCGGGCGAATCGTACGGCGATCCGGCCGCCGACGCCGGGACGGTGTCCCCGTGAGCAGCGACCTGTCACTCACACCGACACTGGATCCCTTCGGCGGGGTCCCCGAGGCACCGCGCGGGCGACGCATCGCCGCCGCGTGGATCGACGGCTTCGCGGTCCTAGGCGCCCCGTGGGTGATCGTGCTCCTGTGGGTGCCGCTCTCCCTGCCGTTCGTGGAACTCCTCGTCGTGGCGATCCCGCTGATCGTGCTGTCGTGCGGCGCCGCGCTGGCGACGCGGGCGTGTCTGCTCCTCCCGAACGGTGAACACGTGTCCGCCGGCCGGCTCGTGACCGGTCTGACCGTGCTGCGAAACGCCGAGACCTTCCGGGTGGTCCGCGCGACCGACGCGCAGGATGCGCTGTGGCCGACACGAGGCCGCGCGATCGCGGGCAGGATCGCTGTCGCGGTGACGATGCTGGTCGCCCTCTCGACGTTCACGGCGATGAGCTGGGCCGCCTACACCTTCGTCTTCCAGACACAGAACCAGGCCGCCGCGGAGGCGCAGTGGCAGGCCGAGGAGCCTCAAGCGCGCAAGTTCAGCGGCCTGTTTCGCGCCGAGCTGCTGAAGGGCGGGCCAGACGCGGGAGCGCGATACGTGGTCGATGACGCGGCGAAGGCCCTGCGGGGCTATCGCGACCATCTGCGACAGTCCAGGGCAACCGCCTTCGAGGACGCGGGTAGCGGCTGGAGCGCGGGAGTCTACGAGTACACGTTCAACGAGATCGTCACGGGAGAGGTGGCCCCCTACCCGTCCACAGTGAGCATGACGGTCGAGAAGCGGGACGGCGAGTTCGTCATCACGCAGCTGACCTGGAGCCCTCAGACAGACGGAGGAGCGCCGTAGTGGCCGCCACGAAAAGCCGGATCGCGGCCACGAGCAGAGGCGTCGCGGTCGTCGCGTCAGCACCGGCCGTCCTGTGGATCGCAGGCGGATACGTCTATTCGACCTGGGGCGCGCTGGTCTGGATGACCGTGCCGGGCGACAGCCTGGCCAATCAGATCACGGGGATCCCGGGGATCTGGCTCTACACCTTCTTCGGGTACGCCTTCTACAGCCTCAGCTACCTCATTGCCAACGTCGCGGTCACCGCGGGCCTGGTCATGGGGGGCTGGCTCGTGGGCGCCACCGCCTACGCGCTCGTGACACAGCGCAGGCGTCCGCGCTAGGACGGCTACTGTCCCTTGGTGCGGTCCCGTAGCTCCCGCTGAGCGTCGCGCTTCGCATCGGCCTCAGCCATCGCATCACGCTTGTCGTAGAGCTTCTTGCCGCGCGCCAGTCCGAGCTCGACCTTCACGAGGTTCGCGGTGGTGAAGTAGAGCCGGATCGGCACGAGGGCGTAGCCCTTCTCCTTCGTCTTGCCGATGAGGTAGCGGATCTCCTTGCGGTGCATGAGGAGCTTGCGGGCGCGGCCCGTCTCGACGTTGCTGCGGTTCCCATGGGAATACGGCGCGATGTAGACGCCATGCAGCCATACCTCGCCGTTGCGCACCGTGGCGAACGTGTCGCGAAGCGACGCTCCGCTCTCACGCAGTGACTTGACCTCGGTGCCGGTCAGCGCAATGCCCGTCTCGAAGCGCTCGTCCACGAAGTAGTCGTGGAAGGCCTTCTTGTTGTTGCTGATGGTCTTCTCTTCGCGCGACATGGGCTCGTCGGTTTCCGTTCGGGCGCTCGCGTGCCCCTAGGCCGGCGTGAAGTCGGTGCCCGGCTTCAGGTCCAGCACGAAGCGCGTGAGGATCCTCACCGCGTCCTCGATGTCGGACAGCGCCAGGACCTCCGTGGGTGTGTGCATGTAGCGCAGCGGGATGCTCACGAGCGCCGCTGCCTTGCCACCGCGCGAGAGTTGGATGGCGTTGGCGTCGGTGCCCGTTCCGCGAGGCTCCGCGCCGATCTGGTACGCCACCTTCGCCTTGTCGGCGGCGGCGCACAGCAAGTCGAAGACGACGGGGTTGATGTTGGCGCCGCGAGCGATGATCGGGCCCTTGCCGCAGATCGCCTCGCCGTGGTTGCGCTTGTCCACGTCCGGATAGTCGGTGGCGTGGCCGACCTCGAGCGCGATGCCGACCACCGGGTCGACGCCGTACGCGCTCGTGTGACCGCCGCGCAGGCCCAGTTCCTCCTGGACGGTGGCGGCGGCGATGAGATCGCCCCTGGCGCCGCCCGCCTTGTTGACCTCCTCGAGCACGCGGGCGCAGATGTAGGCGCCCATCTTGTCGTCGAACGCCCGGGCCACCGCCATGCCGTCGCCGAACGTCTCGAAGCCGACCCCGTAGGTGATCGGGTCGCCG
Organism: Coriobacteriia bacterium; assembly: GCA_030651905.1. Lineage (GTDB taxonomy): Bacteria > Actinomycetota > Coriobacteriia > Anaerosomatales > PALSA-660 > JANYAK01. The sequence goes on along the minus strand of JAUSBS010000029.1, from coordinate 3,211 downwards.
ATGCGCACGAGCTTCTTGACCTTGTCGGCCGGCAGACCCAAGTCGATGAAGAGCTTCTCGATCTTGGTGACCGTCTTGCGCTGGTCCTCGTCGATGAGGTGGATAGGCAACCTGCCCATGACACCGCGGAGCACGCCTTGCTTGGTGTGGACGTCGACCCGCATGCCCGGCAGGATCGCCGCGTCCACACCGCCGATCGACTTGAAGGCGATGAATCCCTCGGGGGTGATGTAGTTGACCATCATGCCGACCTCGTCGATGTGACCGGCGAGCATGACCGAGGGGCCGGCGCTCTTGCCCGTGCCGGTGCCCTTGAGCACGGCGTGCACGGAGCCCATGACGTTGGTCTCGACCGAGTCGGCGGACGTCACCATGCGATCGCGGAAGACCTTTGCGGCAGGCTGTTCGAAGCCGGACGGCGACGCGGCCTCGGTGAGGTCTTTCAGGAACTTCAGATCAGCGGGACGCATGAGCGTGCCTCACTTTCGCATAACGGGGTGTGTCGAGCAGTCTATCAGACGGTTTCGCGCACTACTTTCATGCCCACTCCATCTCGATGCGACGATCGGCCATGGCGACGTCCACGATCCGGATCCGCACCGTCTGACCGAGCCGCCACTGCTTGCCCTTGTTCTCGCCCCAGAGCAGGAATCGCTCGGCGTCGAAGCGGTAGTAGTCGTCCGACATCGTGGTGACGTGCACGAGGCCCTCGGCCGTGTTGTCGAGCGTGACGAACGCCCCGAACGACGAGACCGAGGAGATGATGCCTTCGAACTCCTCGCCGATGTGCTCGGCCATCAGCTCGCACAGCTTCACCTTCACGGAGTCGTTCTCGGCGGCCTCGGCCTCCCGCTCCATGATCGAGCTCGTCTCCGCGAGCCACTCCAGCTCCGGCACCATGTCCGAGGTGGGCGGCTCGCCGAGCGCACCCGTGAGCTGGGCGCGCAGGAGGCGGTGCACGACGAGGTCCGGGTAGCGCCGGATGGGCGACGTGAAGTGGCAGTACGCGTCGGAGGCCAGCCCGAAGTGGCCGTCCAGGTAGTCCACGTAGCGCGCACGCTTGAGCGCGCGCAGGAGCAGCGAGTTGATGAGCAACCGCTCGGGCCGGTCGTGGGCGAACTCGATGAGCCGCTGGAACGTGCGCGGCGTCGCGGCGCCGACGTCCTTGATGGGGTAGTCGAACTCCTTGAGCACGGTGGCGATCTGGGCGAGCGCGTCGGGGTCCGGGTCCTCGTGGATGCGGTAGACCATCGGCGACTCATGGTCGCGCATGTGGCGCGCCACGACCTCGTTCGCCGCGATCATCGCCTCCTCGATCATGTTGGTGGCCACAGTCTTCTCGCGAAGCGTCACCTGGACCGGGTGCCCCGCGCCGTCCAGCCACACCTTCGGTTCGACCGACTCGAAATCGAGCCCGCCGCGAGCGATCCTGCGCTTGCCGATTGCCGCGGCGATGTCGCGGAAGTCCTTGATGAGACGGGCCGCTTCCGGCGACGGCCATCCCTCGTCGGTCTCGAGCCAGCGCTGGACCCCTTCGTAGTCACAGCGGTGGTCGCTGTTGATGACGCTGGGGTAGAGGCGGTAGCCCTCCACGAGTCCGGTGCGGTCCAGGTCGAACTGCGCCGTCATCGTGAAGCGGTCGACGCCGGGATTGAGCGAACACACGCCGTTGGAGAGGCGCTCCGGCAGCATCGGGAGCACCCGGTCCACAAGGTAGACCGAGGTGGCGCGCTTGACCGCCTCCTGGTCGATGGCGCTCCCCCACGGCACGTAGTGGCTCACGTCCGCGATGTGCACCCACATGCGGAAGCCGTTCTCGGCGCGCTCGAGCGAGATGGCGTCGTCGAAGTCGCGAGCGTCCACGGGGTCGATGGTGATGGTGAGCAGCTCGCGCAGATCCTCGCGGCCCTTCTCGATGGCGCCGACGGCCTCCGGGATCGCGTCGGCGGCGAGCTCGACTTCCTTCGGGAACTCGGTGCGAAGGCCGTGTTCGCGGATGACGATCTCGACGTCCACGCCCGGATCGCTGTCGTTGCCGAGCACTTCCTCGACGACGCCCTGTGCGGCGGCTCCCGGGGACGGGTAGCGCGTGAGACGCACGACGACGATCTGGCCCGTGGTCGCCCCGCCGAACGCGTCGTGCCCGACGAGCACGTCGCCGCGGATCCGGCGGTCGGTCGGCGAGACGATACCGAGCCTGCCCTGCTTCTCGAAGCGGCCGACGATCGTGGTGTTGTGGCGCTCCACGACCTCCACGACCTCGCCCGCCTGGCCCTTGCCGCCGGCGGTGCGCTGGTGGAGCCGGATCGCTACCGTGTCGCCGTGCATCGCGCCACGCATGTCGCCGGAGCCGATGTAGACGTCGCCGGCCGGTGCGGAGACGAAGCCGTAGCCGCGCATGTTGAAGTGGATGCGGCCCTGTACGGTGTTGCGCGCCCGCAGCGCCACGAACGTGTCGGTCTTGACCTCGACAGCGTGGCCCGACTTGACCAGGTGGCGCATCGTCTCGCGCACGAGCGTTGGCTTGAACGACGCCGCGGGACCCGTCGAGATCTGTGAGAGCGTCATCGGACCATCGGCGGCCTTCAGTGCCTTCAGCACGACCTTGCGTACGTGCACGCGCACCCCCGCTGCTCGACGAGCCGCACGCCGTCCGGCGCGCGGGTGAAACCCTTCGTCATCTAGGGTACCCGACCGCCCCCGGGAAGCGGTGGACGCGGTGCTAGAATCCGAGTAGGATTCGGCGTTCACACCTCACATGAGCGAAGCCGTTTGGAGGCACCTTGAGCACGGATCGTACGAACAACCTCGCAAGCTGCCTCGTCCATAACGGCACCGTCACGCACCCGCGCGACATGGTCCGCGCGCTCGAGACCCTCGAGACGCTCACCTACCGCCAGACCGTCGACGGCGAGCTGATGGCCGAAGGCAGCGCCACGCTCGTCAAGATCATGGCCGAATCCGGCGCGTCCACGATCCTCGTGAACGAGTGCCTGTTCATCAACGTCTTGAGCTTCCGCTACCTGACGTTCACGACCGACGCCGAGGGTGGCTGCGTCTTCGACCTCGTGGGCGACGGCATGACGCTGTCGCTGGTCCCGGTCGAAGTGCCTGAAGGGTCCGAGGAACGCCTCCCGACCCTGCTGCTCGACGTGGACGAGTTCGACGAGGAGTCCTTCGTCATGCTCGATGACGACGAGGACGAGGACGG
>JAUSBS010000045.1 GCA_030651905.1 Coriobacteriia bacterium | reverse complement strand
TTCTTCGAGAAGGCCGCCGAGCTCGAGGCGCCCATCACGATCCACTACGGCGTGACGGTCGATCCGACAGGCGACCTGCGCTACGCCGATCCGCTCGACCTCTCACCGGTGGCGCGCGACTTCCCCCAGATCACCTTCGTGATCGCGCACTTCGGCGCCGGATGGCTGGGCAACACGTTGCGGCTCGCCTACCAGTGCAAGAACGTGTGCGTCGACACGTCCGGCACGAACAACTGGATGGACTATCACGTCCCGAAGATGACGCTGCCGGAGGTCTTCGAGCGCGCACTCACGGCGCTTGGTCCCGAACGCGTGCTGTTCGGCACGGACTCCGGTACGACCGCTCCCTACCGCACGTGGATCAAGTATCAGCAGATGCGCGTACTGGAGGAGCTGGGCCTGTCCGACGGCGACCGTGACCTGGTCTTGCGCGGCAACGCCGTGCGGATCTTCCACATGGACGACCCAAGGGCGACATCGTGACGCCGGGTAGCGAGCAGGCCAAGCCCCCGGCGGGCGACTACGACCGGTTCGTCGACTGGGGCAAGCGCATAGAGCGCGAGATGCCGTTCTTCCGGCTGCTCTTCGCCGAGCACGGGGTCCGCAGCGTGATCGACGTCGGGTGCGGCACCGGTCGCCACGCGTCGCTCTTCGCGGCGTGGGGACTTGACGTCACCGGCGTCGACCCGGATCCGGCGATGCTCGGACAGGCGCGGGCGTTCGCATTCCACCAGGCGTCGAGCGCGCGGTTCGTGGAGGGCGGGTTCGGGGGGCTGGCCGCGCTCGGGCTGCCGCTCGCGGACGCGCTCACGTGCACCGGCAACGCGCTCCCGCACGTGGACGGGCTCGCGGGCCTGCGCGAGGCCGTGCGCGACTTCGCGGCGGTCCTGCGCCCGGGGGGCGTTGTCGTCCTGCACCTGCTCAACCACGACCGGCTCCTCGGGAGGCAACTGCGCTCGATCCCGCCGGTGGTGCGCGAGGACGACGAAGGCACGTGGGTCTTCCTCCGCGTGATGGATTATGTCGACGCTGGTATCCGCTTCGACTTCGCGACGCTGCACCGCCCACCAGGTGGTTGGGAGGCCGACGCGCCGTGGGAGGTCTCGTCGCGGCGGTCGCTGCACACGGCGCTGCCGTCATCGGTGCTCGCGGGCGAGCTGGAGGCCGCCGGCTTCGGCGACGTGAGGTTCTTCGGCGACCACACCGGCAAGGTGTTCGAACCGACCGCGGACGAGTCGGTGATCGTTACCGCGGTGCGGGGATAGCGGGTGCCACCCGTGTGACCCGCGGGCCCAGTTCGCACGTCGTGCACCGCGCTGCGTCGCAGGCGGCCACGGGCGACGTGAGCCCGGAGTAGCCGTCACGCACGAGGGCGCGGTAGAGGTGACACAGCGGCATCCCCGTGACGTTGTGGAAGCACTGGTCGGCCTCGACCGAGGCCAGGTGGCTCTCGATGTTGTAGGCGCCGGCGCAGCCGAGCAGTTCGCCCTTGTCGGCCCAGGCACGCATGTCATCCTCCGACAGCTCCCGCATCAGGACCGGTGTCGTGACGGCGAACGTGCGCGGTTCGAGCATCCCGGGGAGCTGGAAGGCCACTCCGGTGATGACGTCGTGTGTCCGTCCCGACAGCAACCTCAGCATCGCGAACGCGTCGTCCAGATCGGCGGGCTTGCCCAGGATGCGCCGGTCAGCCACGACGATCGTGTCGAACGCGAGGACGGTGGTGTGCTCGTCTGCCTCGGCGCGCGCGGCGAGTGCCTTCTCCGCGGCGATGGAGCGCGCCAGGACCGGCGGCACACCCTTGAGCGGCGAGTCCAGGTCCTCGGGCGTGTCGACCGAGGTGATCTCGTAGGGCGCGCCGAGCATCGCCAGCAGCCGTCGGCGTCTGGGCGAGGCCGAGGCGAGCAGGAGCGGCGCGTCATGACCGGTGGTCGGGTTCATGGCGGCGATGATAGCACCGCGTCCGCCCGATACGTTCATAATGGGTATCGGCTCAGCTGCCGGTGCGCAGCGGCGCTAGGGCCTGCGAAGCATGTGCGCGACACCCGTCTCCGGGAGGAACGACCAGCCAGTGGCACCGGCCGGTACATCAAAGGCCCCACGCGCTCCCGTGCTGATCGAGCGCTTCGTCAAGCAGCTCAACATCGCCTCCAAGGCGGTACGCCTCTACCCCGGCGTCAGCACCATCCCGCGCGACAACGCGGCGGTCGCGGTCGGCATCCTCCACCAGGTCCTCGAGCGCCAGCCGGTGGTCCTGTTGTCGGTCGCACGCGAGGGGCTGCTGTACGAGGGTGCGCCCGTCCTGCCGGAGACCGGGGCGTTCGCGTCGTTCGCCCGGGAGTTCTACGCGCGCAACCTCTCGGAAGTGCGGTTCCATGCCGGCACGACCGCGGACGAGATCGTGGCGTTCCTCGGCATCATCGAGATGCCGCCCGAGGCGATCGTGGCGGCCGGCGGCTTCGCCAGCGAACTGTGGGAACGCGGGGTCTCGGCGATCAGCGTGACCGAGGTGTCCACACGCATCGTCGATGCCGACCCGGTCGAGGGCTCCGACGAGCCTGAAGAGACCGAGGACGGTGAGCCCTGGCCGCCGAGCCCTGAGCGCGTCGACGAGCTTATAGCCGGCGCAGCGGCCGGCCGGCCGCGCGACCGCCGATTGCTGGTCCGCGCGGTCTCGCACGAGGCTGTTCTGCGGGCGTTCATGCGCGAGTCGCGCACCTCGCGCGGGGTCGCGCCCACCGAGGCCGAGCTGACCGGACGGATAAGCGCGCTCGCGCACTGCATCCAGTTCGAGCTTCCCGAGGAACGAGAGGCGCTCCTGCGCTCGGTGGCCGAGGCGGTTCTGGGTCTCGACCCCTCGATGCGGCACACGCTGCTGTCGAAGCGACTTCTCACCGAGGCCAGACGCGACGACGTCGTGGCCGCCGTGGTCCGCCAGATGAGCCTCGACGAGGTCATGGCGGCGATCCTCGAAGACATCCCCGGCACGCCCGAGGCACGCTCGGGGCTCTCGCGAGCCATCCGCAACCTCGCGCTCATCAGCATCTCCACCACGCGCGGAGACGTGCTCGGCGCGGCCGGCGAGGCGATGCGGGCCAAGGGGATGAGCGAGTCCGACGTGACCGAGGTGCTCGATGCGGCAGCACCGCGTCGACTCGAGACGCGCGATCGGACGCGGTCCTCGGGCCCTCAGCCCGTGGACAGCGTGCTCAGGCTGCTGGAGCTCACACCCGGGACTCCGCCGACCCACGCCTACGAGGACGGGGCGGCGGCGCTGCGAGCGGAGGCGGCTCGCGGTCTGACCGACGGCGACGTGCTCTCAGCGCTCGTCACCATCGCGACGCTCGAGCCGCGCGAGGACGAATTCAACGCCATCGTCACCCTGCTCGAGGAGAGCATCGGTCTTCTCGTGGACCAGCAGGAGTTCGAGGTCGCCGCGGACGCCGCGGAGGCGCTCACCGCCGCGGCGGCGGACCCCGGACTGGCCGATGATCATCGCCACCGGATGAGCGAGTTGGTGCGCGTGCTGGCGCGGCCGGAGTCGATGCGTCGGATCACGTCGGCGATGCGCGTCTACCGCCATGACTCGCCCGAGCATGCCGCCTGCCGCCGCTTGCTCGCGGTGCTCGGCGCCCAGACGATCGCGCCGTTGCTCGAGGTGCTGGCCGACGAGCCCGACATGGCCGCGCGCAAGGCGATGGTCGACCTCGTGTCCACGCTGGCGCGGGACAGCGTGGGCGAGCTCGGACGCCGGGTCGCGGACCGCCGCTGGTACTTCGTTCGCAACGTGGTCGCCATCCTCGGGGGCACTCACGACGTGCAGGCCCTCCCGTTCTTGGAGCGGACCTTGCGGCACGGCGACAATCGCGTACGCCGCGAGACGATCCGTGCGGCCGCGGGCATCCGCGACGCCCATGCGGACGAGATGCTCATGGCCGCTCTCGGAGACGAAGACGCCGCGAACGTCCAGCTCGCCGCCCGCTATCTTGGGCTGCTCAACGTGACCGGGGCGGTGTCAGCGCTCGAGCAGGTGGCACGGGCCGAGGGCCGCGGCAATCGCGAGAACGCACCGCGCATAGAGGCGATCGAGGCGCTGGGACGTATCGGCTCTCCGGGCTCCGCGCATGTGCTCGAGGGGATCGAGCGCCAGCGCGGCCTGCTGGCCGGACGGACCCGCGAGATCCGTGCCGCGGCGACCGCCGCGCTCGCCACCCTGCGCGCGAAGTCGGCGGGAGGTGGTGCGAGATGACCGCCGGTGCCGATCCGAACCCGAGGCCCACTCTGACCACCACGGTCTTCACGGCCAGGCAGGTCCGCCGCATCCGGGAAGTGCTCGCCCGGCTCTCCGGCGCGCGACGCGCGCAGCGCTTCTATCCGCAGGGGCACCCCGCGGTCCGCGAGAGCGTCGAGGGCCTCATGACGGTCATCACCCCGTATCACACCGAGGGTGTCGACGTAGCGCTGACCTTTTTCGAGAACGAGATCATGCTCGGGCAGATGCTCCTCGCCGACGAGAGCGTGCTCTTCGACCAGCTCGTACGAGACATGTCCGAGGGCGCCGCGAACAGCATCACGTTCCTCCGTGGTCTCACGGCGGGCGAACTCGAGCGGGTACTGCCTATCCTGGTGATCGACGGCGCGGGGATCGAGGCACTCGGGGGTCTCGGCGCGGCGATCCTGGCCGCGGACGCGCCGCATGTGTCCCTGTCCGCCGTGCGGGTCTACGAGCGCGACGAGCAGGTCGAGACGGATGGGAAGGCAGCTGCGGCGGCGAGCTACTCGAGCGCGCTCGATCTCATGCGCGATCTCGATCGGCTCATCAAGACGAACCGTGCTGCCTCTGCCGAGCGCGTTCGCGGCGTCGTGCGAAGCCTCGTCGACAACGTCTTGTCGAACCACTTCGCACTGCTGGAACTCTCCGGCCTCAAGGACTACGACGAATACACCTTCTTCCACTCCGTGAACGTGGCGATCCTGTCACTGGCGCTCGGCTCGACGCTGTCGAGCGATCGCCGGTTCTTGGGCTCGCTCGGCGTCGGCGCGCTCATGCACGACATCGGCAAGATCACGATCGACGCCGACGTGCTCAACAAACCCGGAGCGCTCACGAGTGAGGAGTGGGACTCCGTACGGCTCCACCCGCTCTACGGAGCGGAGGTGGCAGCCACGATGCCGGGGCTGGACCGCTCGAGTATCGTCGTGGTCCTTGAACACCACATGCGACTCGACATGGACGGGTATCCGCTACGCCGCCCCGCCCGGCGTCAACACCTCTCAAGTCGTATCGTGGCCGTCGCTGACGCGTATGATGCGATGACGTCACGCCGCAGTTACTCCGAGGCGAGACTACAGGACGCGGCGATGGAGGTGCTCGCGCGCAACGCGGGCAGCGCGTTCGACCCCGCTCTCGTGCGTCTGTTCGTGCAGATGATGGGGATCTACCCTCCACGCTCCGTCGTGCGTCTCAGCAACGGAGAGACGGGTGTGGTCGTACGTCCTGGCGGCAGCGACGTCCTGCGGCCGTGCGTGCGAGTCTTCGCCGACGCCGAAGGAGGCATCGTGGAGCCTCGCGACGTGGATCTGGGCGGAGGACCGGATTCGCTCACGATCGCGGCATGTCTCGATCCGACCGGTCTGAACGTGGACGTGGACGACTACCTCTAGACGTCATCTCCCGGGGCTGCGCGAATGCGGCCCGGAGTCGATCCAACCCTGGAAGGCAGGCTCATCATGGCGTCATCAGGTCGGGGAACCGGGATGGTGCGACTTCGCGCCGTCATCATCGGAGTGCTCCTGTTGTTGCTCGCCACTGCGGGGGCGCTGGCCGTCTTCTACACCGACATGCTGTGGTTCAAGGACCTCGGGCACTCCGCGGTGTTCTGGACGCGGTTCTGGAGCCGCACGACCGCGGGCCTCGCTTTCGGCGCCGTCGGATCCGTGCTCGTCTACATCAACCTGATCATCGCGCGGCGGATGGCGCCCCCGGCCGTCCTGTCCGTCCTGGGTGATCCCGATCGCGCTTTGCCGCCGCAGCAGCAGTTCCAGCTCGCGCTTTCCCAGGTCCGCAAGTGGGCCGAGCCGTTCATGGGCTGGGTCCTGCTCGGTGTGGCGCTGCTCGTCGGATGGGGCGCCGGTACGTCGATGGCCGGTGAGTGGGAGTCGCTGCGGGTGGCGCTGTCCGCGGTGCCGTTCGGCACTGTCGACCCGCAGTTCGGTCGGGACGTGGCCTTCTTCGTGTTCCAGTTGCCGGCTCTGCGTGTCGTGTCCGATTGGCTGTTCGGCATGCTGGTGCTCGTCTTCACGCTCAGCTTCGCGATGCACGTCTTCGGCGGGGCCATCCGGCTCGGTGAGCGTCTCAAGGGCTTCGACCCGCACGTGAAGGGGCACCTGTCCGTGCTGGCCGGGCTCATCGTGACATCGAGGGCGTTCGACTACTGGCTCTCGATCTTCGAACTGAACTTCTCGCCGCGCGGCCAGGTCACCGGCGCGTCGTTCACCGACGTGAACGCCCAGCTGCCCGCGTATCAGATCCTCATCTTCATCGCGCTCGCGACCGGTATCGCGTTGCTGTTCAACATCCGCTTCAAGGGCTGGCGGCTGCCGGCCGTCGCGCTCGGAGTGTGGGTCGCCGCTTCGGTGCTCGTGGGCGGGGTGTACCCGGGGCTCGTCCAGCAGTTCCGCGTCAACCCGAACGAGCTGCAGGCCGAGTCGCCCTACATCAAGCGCAACATCGAGGTGACCCGAAAGGCGTTCGACCTCACCGACGTCGAGGTCAAGTCCTTCCCGGCCGCGACCGACCTCACGGCCCGTGATGTCTCCGAGGCCACTGCGACCATCGGCAACGTCCGACTGTGGGACCCGTCGATCGTGGTCCAGTCCTACAAGCAGCTCCAGGAGATCCGCTTCTACTACGACTTCAAGGACGTCGATATCGATCGCTACGTGATCGACGGCGCGCTCCAGCAGGTGCTGATCTCGGTGCGCGAGATGAACGTGACGCAGCTCTCCGATCAGGCCAAGACGTGGATCAACCAGCACCTCATCTACACGCACGGCTACGGTGCGGTCGTGAGTCCGGTCAACCGTGCCAGTGTCGATGGGCTGCCCGTCTTCCTCGTGAAGGACCTGCCGCCGGTCTCCACGGTCGATCTCAAGATCAAGACGCCCGGCATCTACTTCGGCGAGGAGAGCAACGAGTACGCGATCGTCGACACGACCCAGAAAGAGTTCGACTATCCCGTCGGCGGCCAGAACGCGGAGACGGCGTACACCGGCAAGAGCGGCGTGCCCGTGGGCACCCCGCTGGAGCGCGCCGCCTTCGCCTTGCGCTTCTCCGCACCCGAGATACTGCTCACGAGCGCCATCAAGCCGGAGAGCCGGATGCTCTTCCGCCGCGACATCACGGATCGGCTCGGGGAGCTCGCTCCGTGGCTCATCTTGGACAGCGACCCGTATCCCGTGCTCGCCGACGGTCGCATCATCTGGGTCCAGGACTGCTACACGTGGACGCAGTACTACCCGTACTCGCAGCGCTACGGGGCATCGGGCGTCAACTACATCCGCAACTCGGTGAAGGCCACGATCGATGCGTATGACGGTACGACCACGCTGTACGCGTTCGACGACAAGGATCCCATCCTCGCCACGTATCGCCGCATCTACCCGGGACTGTTGACCGACGCGGCAAAGATGCCGGAGTCGATCCGGACCCATCTCCGCTACCCGGAAGACCTGTTCAAGCTCCAGGCCGAGGTCTACAAGACCTACCACATGTCCGACCCGCAGGTCTTCTACAACAAGGAGGACCAGTGGTCGATCCCGGGGGAGGCGAAGGGCGCCCCCATGGATCCCTTCTACGTGCTGATGGAGCTCCCCGGGGAGTCGAAGCTCAGCTTCATCCTCATGCAACCGTTCACGCCGCGGAACAAGGACAACATGATCGGGTGGATGGCCGCCCGCTCCGACCCGGTCGACTACGGCAAGCGGCTCGTCTACAACTTCCCGAAGCAGCGGCTCATTCTGGGCCCCGAGCAGATCAAGGCCCGGATGAACCAGGAACCGGACATCTCCAAGGAACTCACCTTGCTCAACCAGCAGGGCAGCCGCGCCATCCAGGGCAATCTGCTGGTCATCCCGATCAAGGACGCGATCGTCTACGTGATGCCGCTCTACATCCAGGCGGAGTCCTCGCCGATGCCTGAGCTCAAGCGGGTCGTTGTCAGCTACGCCGACCGCATCTCGATGGCTCCCGACTTCACCACAGCGCTCGCGAAGGTGTTCGGTGGCGGGACGACCGACTCCGGCGGCCAGACCGGCGGTCCGGGCGGCGGCGACAAGGCCGGCCCGGTGCAGGCAGGGGACGCGGCGCTCGCTCGCAACCTCTACGACAAGGCGCTCGCCGCGCAGCGCGCCGGTGACTGGGCGCAGTACGGAACACTGCTCGAACAGCTGGGAACCGTCCTGTCACGGCTGTCCGGCGCATCGAGTGCGACCACGACCACCGCGAAGTAGAATAGCGCCGCTGAACTGCGGAGATTCGGTCAACGGCACGGCATGTGCTAGGCTTCCCCTGCGGTCGACCCTTCCGGGCCAGCCGGCACGGTGCTCCAAGATGGCGTGAGATCCACGGGACCGGCGCCGGAGCACGAAGACGAAGCAGACGTAAGCCAGCGGGCCGCAGACGAAGGCGGCATGCCGAAAGGCGCACGACCGCGGGCCGGTCAGGAGCAGCAAGCAGCGGTCCCACCGCCGAAAAGCATACTCGTGCTCTATTTCGGCTCAAGGCGGCGGTCGCACTCTCGAGTGCGATCCCCCGGAGCCGGGTGCGAGGCAGCATGAAGCGCCATTCCCCACCCTGAGGACCCTCACGGTCCACACCCGCTGTCTTGTCGCGTGCTGTGAAACAGCCACGCCCTCCCGACTCGCCGTCTGTCCTTGTCCCCGAGCGTGGAGGTCCGTGTGAAGGTACAGAGCAGTGTTCGATCGATGGGCGCCCTGGCGTCCAGGGTCTTGGCCGTCGGCGTCCTGGCCATCGTGCTGGCTACGTCGGGAGCCGTGAGCGGCGTGGCTGAGGCCCAGGCCCACAC
>JAUSBS010000028.1 GCA_030651905.1 Coriobacteriia bacterium | reverse complement strand
AGGACGTACACGGCTGTCGCAGACTCCCTGTCGATCATCAGCGCGCGCAGGGCCACCGCCGTCGCTTCGTTGACCGCCTCCTGCTTGAGGTACATGTATCCGGCCAGTGCGAGTGCCTCAGCATCGGCGGGCTGCGCGTCCAGGATCGCGCCGATGAGGTCCTGGGCGGCGAAGAAGTCCTCCGCCCGGGCCAGCGACCCGGCGGCCTTGAGCAAGGCGTCCCGGTCGTCTGGCACCTGATCGGGGTCCGGCAGTGTGTCGGGCAGGGGGCCTATCTTCGCCAAGGCGAAGAACAGCTCGTCCTGACTCGGGTCGAGTTCTCCCGCCTTGCGAAAGCCCGGTAGCGCGGTCGGCACGCCCTCGCGCTTGAGCGCGGCGACCGCGAGGTTGTACATCGCTCGCGGATGCTTCGGATCGAGCTGGAGGGCCTTGCGCCACGCGTCGATTGCCTCCTCGTCGAAGGCGGCCGCGGCGAACGCCTCGCCGAGCTGGACGTGCGCGGTCACGAGATCGGGGACGACCTCGGCCAGCTCGTGCCACACCAGGATCGACTGGTCCCACATCCCGCCTCGTCGGTCGTAGGCGAGTCCGAGGTCCAGATACGCGGGCGCGCAGTCGGGGTCCAGCTCGATCGCCGTCGTCGCGGCCTTGATCGCCTCATCATAGAAGTCGCCGGTGAGCATGAGTTCCGCGAGGAGTGCGTGTGCGTGGGGCTGTCGCCCGTCGACCCGTAGGGCCGCATGGCAGGCATCCACAGCGGGAGCGAACTGCCCTTGTCGGGCGAGGTTCTCGGCGAGGAGCACCTGTTGCGTCCGGTCCGTGCTCACGACGCTGCCTTGATGCCGAGCCTGTCGGCCGCGACCCTGGCGACGAGCCGGATGGCGCTCTCGGCCCCGCGAACGACCCCGTTGGCGCCCGCGCGCTTCGCCATCTGAGGATCCGCCTCGAACGGACCCCCCGCCACCAGCAGCACCACATCGTCATGCCCGGCGGTCGCGAACATGTCGCGCACGCGACCGACGCCGGAGGCCGTCTGCAGGATCTCCGCGCAGACGAGCACGATCCGCGCGCCGGTCTCCTCGACCTTCTCAAGGAACTCTGCCGGCCTCACGTCCACCCCGAGGTCGATGACGCGGTTGCCGGCCTCCTTGAGCGCGGCGGCCACGATGTTCTTGACGACCGCGTGGCGATCCTTGTGCATGCATCCGATGAGGACGGTGACCCCCGTGTCCGCGACGGCTGACGGCGGCGCGACGAACGATGTGATCTGCTCGGCGACGACGGCCGCTTGCGTGAAGGTGACCTCGTCGACCTCTCCGCACGCCCACGCGGCCCCAAGCAGCGCAAGCGCCGGCGCGAACAGCGTGTCGAAGAGCTGCGTCTGCTGGACGCCGGCTGCGCGGGCGGCCTCGACGACTTTGATGGCCGCGGCCGGGTCCTGGCCGACGAACGCCTGGTAGAGGCGGACTGGCGTCTCGTCGCTCATCGGCGCGGTCGTCGACCTCCTCGCTGGCCTCGTGACACGTGCGGCTCTGAGGCCGCGCGATGCGGGTGGTCCGCACGCGAAGAAGTATCTCACACGAGAGGCGATCGATGAGGGGCGCGGGCGCCCGCTAGGACGCAGCGTCGCGCGGCGTGATGACCATGGGAACATCCAACGTGAAGACCGAGCCTTCGCCCAGTGCGCTCTCCGCCGAGAGCGTGCCGCCAAGAAGCAGTGCGAGTCGGCAACTGATGGCGAGCCCGAGCCCGGTGCCCTCGGGCTTCATGCCGTCCGCCCGGTCGACTTGGTGGAACTCGTCCATGATCGACAGGAGCTCCTCCTCAGGGATGCCGATGCCGGTGTCGCTGACGCGGAAGATCACGCGCTCGCCCACCTGTTCGCAACTGAGGGCGACCGTCCCGCTCGCCGTGAACTTGACTGCGTTGACGAGCAGGTTGAGCAGCACCTGCTGCAGCTTGCGTTGATCACTGCGCATCGTGATCGGCTCGGCACCGCATTCGACATCGAAGGCGAGCCTCTTTGCCGAGGCGGACGGCCCGACCATTTCCACGACCTGTTCCAACAGCTCGGCTGATGTGAACTCGGATACCTCCAACGCATCCTTGCCCGCATCGACCCGGGTCAGGTCGAGCAGGTCGTTCACGAGTGCGAGCAGGCGCTGACCGGAGCGCTTCACCATCGCGAGCTGGCCGCGCTGTTCCTCGCTGATCGGACCGGTCAGCCCCTGCAGCATCACCCCGGTGAACCCGATGACCGAGTTGAGCGGGGTTCGCAGCTCATGGCTCACATTGGCGAGGAAACGGCTCTTCGTCTCGTTGGCCTCGAGGAGATCGCGGTTCGCCCACTCCAGCTCGAGGGTACGCCGCGCGACCTCCTCCTCGAGATTGTCCCTCGCCATCGACAGTTCCGCCTCGCTTCGACGGAGATCCTCGCGCGCTTCCACCTCGGATGTGACATCACCGTAGATGACCGCCACCCCGTATCCGGGGACGGGGATCGGCGCGGCGCTCACGCTGACCCACGTGATCGTCCCGTCGTCCTTGACCACGCCCATCTCCTGACCCGACACCGGCACGCCCTCTTCGAGCGCGCGCACCGATGCGAATTCGCTCGCGGGCAGGAGCGTGCGGTCGGGACGGACGATCGTCCATTCAGCGCCTCCGATCCCGCGCTCCCGCTGGAGATCGTCGCATGCGCCGAGTATCTGCGCCGCCCTTCGACTCGTCTCGATCACGACGCCCATCTCGTCGGTGATCGTCACCCCGACAGGCAGTTCCTCAAGGAGAAGCCGGTACTTCTGGGCGGCGACCCGCGCCTCTTCGGCCGAATGACGCGACCGTTCCATGGCGACTGCGAGCATCTGCGTCGTGAACGCGATGGCGGCGAGGAAGGCTTGCAGAAGCAGGATGTTGCGCCGGATGTCGCCTTCGACGAGTCCGAGCCTTGGGACCATGGAGACCAGCGCGAGATTGCTGCTGATCGCCAGACCGAGCGTGGACAACGCTGCCCCCAGAGGTCCCGCCCACCACGCGATCATCGCTGCGGGCGGGAAGAGCAGGAACTTCAGCCCTGCGGTGATACCCCCGTTCACAACGACGACCCAGCCGGCGACCACGAGCGCTGCGGATCCAGCGATGACGGAGGCACCACGCATCAATCGGCCTGGGCGGTGCGTGTCTCCGGGACGGTCGATGCTCGCGCGCGTGCCCCATGTGATCAAGACCGGCGTCACCAGCAGGACTCCGAGGACGTCCCCGAGCCACCAGGTCGGCCACACGTCCAGGTACGCAGCCTGCCCAGCGGACGAGGCGACGACCACAGCCGAGCCGATGGTGGCGCCGAGCGCTGTCGCGGCAAGCGCTGCCAGCGCTGTGAATCCAAGGACCTTCGTCGGCGAATCGAACGTCATCCGCTTGCCGAGGAAGCGCCGAGCGAGCGCGGCGCCCGCCAGCGCCTCCACCGTATTCGCCGTGGAGAAGCCGAGCGTGACGAGGAGTTCCCGGCCGTGGAGAAGATCCGACGCGACATTGCCCGCGAACGCTGCGGCGATCAGGATCGGCCAGTCCCGCGGCCGGGTCAGCAGCAGCACCCCGAGAACAAGACCCGCCGGGGGCCAGAACGTCGAGAACGTCTGTTGGACCGACAGACGGTTACCCAGCTCCGCGGCGACCACGTACCCAAGGAACAGCAGTGCCGCCCGAACCCATAGGGGCAGGCGGCCGAAGACCGACGCATGCGGGCTCGTCATCGTCCCCCCGATCGACGGCCGCTCCAGTGCTGATGATACGCTCACTGGATCCACTCGCACCCAGCTCCCGCCGGACGGCGGACGCGGTCCCGTGGTGGCCCCCCTGGGATTCGAACCCAGACTGACCCGGGTTTAAGCCGGTTCCCTCTGCCGATTGGGGTAGGGGGCCGACCGGGACCGCCGATCCATGCCGTCCGCGACTGACGGGCGGGCGTCAGGCGCCCTCGATCACCAGCCCGTAGAGGATATCGTGCTCGCTCACGATGGTGGAATCCAATCCGGCGAGCGCGAGGATCGTCTCGAGGATGAGCGCCCCCGCAACGATGACCTCCGCACGGTCGGGGTCCATCCCGATGACCGTGCGCCTGTCGCACAGCGTCATCGCTGCGAGTTCCTCGCGAAGATCGGCTATGTCACCGCCCGACAGGCGCGAGCCGTGCACCTTCTCCGGATCGTACACGGCCAGCTGCTGCCTGACCGCGGATAGCGTCGTTCCGGTGCCCGCGAGCGTGAGCAGGGTGCGCGGCCGCTCCGGGAGCGCCGCGAAGAACGGACGCATCTCGTCGGCGACCCAGACGGCCGCGGCTGAGAGCTCATCGCCCGAAGGCGGGTCGCTGGCGAGGAACATGTCGAGCACGCGCCGTGAGCCGACGTCGATCGAGCGGGCCGCAGAGATCCGCACGACACGGCCCTCGTCGGTGTCGTGCGCGGACCCGAAGACCAGTTCGGTGGAGCCCCCGCCAAGATCGGC
>JAUSBS010000008.1 GCA_030651905.1 Coriobacteriia bacterium | reverse complement strand
TCGGGCGGGATCCCGGGATGGACCTGGGCTCTGACGAGAGAGGGCATGAGCGCGGGGGAGGCGGCCGCTGTCGTCGGTGCCCGTGCCCTCGTGACGAGCGTCTTCTTCGTGGTGGCGGGAGCCGTCGGTGTCGCCGTCGTGCCGGCCCGCGCCACGGGTGCTTCCGGAGCCGGACTCTGGGGCGTGGGCGCGCTCGTCCTGGTGTTCGCGGCGGTCGCGGCGATCCTGGCGCGGCCCGCGGCGGCAGCCCGCAGCGTCGAGCGCGTGCTGGGCTCCCGATCGCTGCGCCGGCTGGTCGGGGAGGAGCGCGCCGATCGGCTCGCCGAGGGCGGACGACGCGAGGCGCTGCACTTCGCCGAGGGGCTGCGTTCACTCGTCCGCGAGCGTCCGGGCGCACTCGCGGTCGCACTCGCCGGCATGCTGGTCTCGCGGGCGTGCCTGCTCGCGATCCTGCCGGTGGTGCTGGCAGGTCTCGGGTGGCGTGGCGACCCCGTGCCGATCCTCGTCACCGTGCTCGGCGTGTGGGCGCTTGCATCCGCGTCGCCGACTCCGGGCGGCAGCGGTGCCGTTGAGGCTGCCATGACCGCCGTGCTCTCGCGACTCGTTCCGCTCGAGACCGCTGGCGCCGCCGCACTCCTGTGGCGAGGGACCACCTTCTACTTCGACCTGCTCGTCGGCTGGGTGCTCTTCTCGCGGTATCTGGCGGGGCGCAGGGGCTGACAGCCCTCGCACACCTGATAGACTGCTGCCGATCAAAGATCGAGTCGAACAGGAGACGCGCGTGGACATCGTGTACATGGCGACGGCGGTCGTCGCGGGCTTCGGCGGTTCGTTCTGGCTGGGCTATCGGTACGGCGTGCGCTGCAGGAGACTGCCCGTACGACGGTTCCGGATCGCCAACGGCATCGGCATGCTCATCGGTCTGGTGCTGGCGGTCGCGGGCGCGCTGCTACAACTGCAGTGGCTGTGGCTGGCGTCGATATCGGTCATGGCCGGCAGCGTCACCGGTCTGAAGTACGGGCTGGGCCGCATGGTGGGGATGCTTCGCTCCGTCGATGGCGGAGCGGCGCGTCAGGCCCAGAAGGACTGACGCGCCGCCGACGCAGAACCGCCGCTCACGAGTTCGGAGCGGCGGTTCTGATCACGTTGCCCGAGTGCGAGTGAGCGCTACTTGCGGATCCACTTCGTGTAGCCCATGAGGCCGTCGTTGCGTCCCGGCATGCTCTGCGGCGCGACCATCTTGAGGTTGGGCGAGTTGCGCAGGTGCACGTTCTGGCCGTTACCCGGTCCGACCATCGTGTTCGTGATGACCGAACCCGCCACGAGGATGTTCTTCTCGAACCTGATCTGCGCGGGGCAGTAAAAGGCGCCCGCGATGTCGGGGTCGTCGCCCCGAGCCTTCTGGCTGTTGCCGTTACCGCCAGTCAGGTGGATCTCCGTCGGGCTGACGAAACCCAGCACCTGGTCGGCGGGGAAGGCCTGATGGTCCCAGTTCTGGCCGTCCACGTACGCTGTGCTGAGCCCACTGAACGGCCCGAACACCGTGCACGCGATGTGGATCGTGCCGTTGGCCACGATGGTCCCGTTGCCCTTGTACATGATGGTGGCTCCGCTGATGCTGACGTTGCCGTCGACGAAGACCGTCCCGTTCACGTAGAGGATGTTGGTCGCGTTATCCCACGCGAGGTCGTCGTAGCCGGTCGAGGTGACCTTGCCGAACGACGCGGTGCTGTCGGTGATGGTGAGGTGGGTCGTCCCGGCGCCGAGAGCGGACATGCCGGTGGAGGGCCCGATGTACTTGTAGTACGGGTAGGTCGCAGCGCTCCAGCCCTTCATGGTCGCATAGGACTTGCGGCCCGATACAACGGTGTAGTAGCTCGCCGGTGTCTTCGTGTTGTCGGTCTCGGTGTTGACGCTCGTCGTGTCGCCCATCTTGTTGTCGATCGACTGGGCCCGGGCGAGCTCCTGCCAGCCCTGCATCATCGCCACGTCGATGACCGGCAGGGGCGGCAGCTTCGGCACGCTGGAGGACAGCGTGGTCGCGCCTATCGAGCTACCCCCCGTACCGCCGACATACGCGTTGGCGATGCCGGAGAAACTGCCGCCCGTGACGTTTCCCCCGACGAAGAGGGGGCCGCCGGCGAAGCGAGCGGTCGCGATACCCGCGCCGGTGTAATACGGCCCGTAGATCGCGCTGTTGCCCTTGATCGCGCCCGTGCTGATCATGTCGCCGCTGGAGCCCGCGCTCACGTTCATGTCGTAGAGGTCGAATCGCGTGAACTCCGTCTGGATCGTCTCGTTGGTCACCTGGTTGCCGCGCACGGCATAGCCGGTGGACGTCACGCGATAGGAGCACGGCGGCACGGCCTTGACGTTGACGACCGCGGTCGTTCCGGTGCCGAGCTCAGAGGCGCCGACGGTGTAGGTCCCGGTCTGTCCGCCGGGGAGGCGGGCCATCGCCGCATCGATACCTGCGTTCGCGGCCTGGAACGCGCGCGACTCGTCTTGCACGACCACCGACTCGCGTAGCACCTGCGAGGACATGGCGAAGCCCGTGACCGACAGAAGCGTCACGAATGCCGTGATCATGATGACGACCGGGATGGCCCAGCCGTCTTCCTGAGGGGTGTTCGCGCGGATGTGAGTGCTCATCTCGGGCTCCCTAGTAGGTGCGGTTCCGGAACGTGATCGTTCCGAAGGACTCCATCGTGCTCGTCCCGTACTTCGCGACGATCGTGATCCTCACCGAGTCGGCGTTCGCGGGGATGGTCGAGGTCGTGGTGATCGCGGCGCCGTCCTTGCGGTAGTACGTGAAGAGCGGTTGCCCTGTCTCGACGTTGGCGTTGTCGGCGCTGAGCACGGCGGTCCGCGCTGTCCCGACAGTCGTGGTCTTGTTGGCGTTGTACTGCTGCGTGCTCTTGTAGAACTTGCCGGAGCTGTCCGTCCAGAAGGTCATGAGGTCGGGGGTGTTGTCGTCGTGCTGGTCTATCCAGAACGCGAAGCGGTACCCATCCGCGTACTGCAGGGGGTACTGGCTCTGCATCGCGTACTTCTGGAACTGGGCGATCGGGTAGGTGATGTTGCGCGTGAACGTGGACTCCTGGATGGCGGCCTCACTGGCGCGGGAGAGCGCCTGAAGCGCCAGGTATGCGGAGCCCAGGACGAGGCCGAACAGCACCATGGCCACGAGCAGCTCCGTGAGCGTGAAGCCCCCGTCGCGCCGGCCGGTGCTGCTATGCAGATGTCCGCGCATCACCACCACACGGTCCAATCCGGGGCCGCGGTGAACGTGTAGTCGTCGGCACGGGTCTGTGCTGCGATCTGCGAACCGATCCTGGTTGCGACGCCTGTCGTCGGCGTGAAGTCGACCTGCACCCGATAGCGGTACAGGGTCGACGTCGAGCCGACCGGGTTCGACCAGGTGTGGTCCGAGGTCGTGGCGAGGGCGGTCCAATCCGTCCAGGTGGAGCCCGAGTTGGTGCTCGCATACCACGTGTAGACGGGCGTGGTGTCGGACTTGAAGCTAGGCTCGGACACGCTCAGGTCGTGCGCGCCCGAGTCGGTGTGGACGGCAAGCCGCGGGCGCGAGTAGAAGGGGGCGCTGAGCGCTTCCGCGGACGTCCATGTGGGGTTGCTCGTGACGTTCCACCGGGGGCCGCACCCTTTGACCGACACCACGTAGCGGGAGAACGGCGTGGTGCTGAGCCAGTAGGGGACCGTCGAGCCGATGTGCCCGGGTGTCTCATACGTCGCGCCGGAGGACGTCCATGAGGTCAGGAGCTCGCTCGAACTCGAGCCCTGCTTGTAGACGGTCAGGTAGTACCGTGGCACCTCGAGGTTGCCGTCGATGCTCTCGGTCCACTCCATCGGCACCTGGGTGTCGGTGATCGTCGGCGTGGTCACCACGGATGAGGGCGCGACTGTCGGCGCGAAGTTGTCTACCACGACCGAGCGAGAGTCGACGCCGGTCATGCCGGACATGTTGGACGCGAGGGCGACCAGAACGACGTTTCCATCGCCCCATGCGCCGTCCAGGGTGTTCCAGTTGAAGGACCGGGTGTAGAGGAACGTGTTCGTCGGCGGTACCCATGAGGCGGTCAGCGTGTAGCCCGTCAGCAGTGTGTTATTGCCCTCGATCGTCATCAGCGCAAGCGGGACGCCCCAGTCAGGGCTGTCACCGGACGAGTCGCCGGTGATGTGCACGTAGGTCGAGTCCCAGACCACCGCCCCGTTGAGAGGTGAGGGGCTGACGAATCGGGCCGAGGGCTCCGTGATCATCGACGTGACGCCGGAGCGCCGGTCGCGGATGTAGGTCTTGGTGGAGTAGGTGGCGAGCACCTTCGTGCCGCTGGTCACGGTGACTTGGATGCTGAGCACCTTATAGGTCGGTATGCCCGCTGTGGCTTCCCACGACACGGTCGGGATCACGCGCGCCAAGAGGCCGCCTTGGGTGTAGTCCTTCACGGCGACGAGGGTGCCGGTGGGCTCGCTGCCCGCTATCCCTACTCGGGCGTACGGCATGGAACGGACCATCTCGATGTAGCCGTTGGCGGTCTCGACGGCGACCGCGCGTCCCTTGGCGGTCTGCCCCATGGTCGTGGAGGCGAGCATCAGGGACCACAGTCCCGCCAGTACGATCAGCAGGATCGCCATCGCGATGATGACCTCGATGACGGACATCCCATCGTCAGCGGGTGACCGGCGCCGTGCTGGTGGCGCCTTGAGCGGGAGCATCCCGTTCTCCTCCATCCGTTGCCGCACGCGAGCCACGACGGCACGGCGCGCGGCACACCATTCCGAGACATTATATCGGCAATCGGATCTCTTCACTTGACCGCGCGCGGCCCCCCTGCAGCTCGATAGCGGGGGAGGGCGTGCTGTTCTAACGGCGTGTCGAGGGTATGTTCCACCCCGGGCGACACCTCGAACCACCCGGTTCCGCGCGGACGCGCGTTCTTTCGCTCCCCACGGCCCTACGATACACTGTGCATTTCCCGAGGGCCCAAGCGACATCTGAGGAGAACCGCTCGTGGATCACACACCCATCTATGACATGCCTGTCGAGTCGAAACTCGGCGACCGGTCGGTCTACATCGACGACACGACGCTGCGCGACGGCGAGCAGACGGCCGGCGTGGTCTTCGCCAACAAGGAGAAGATCCGGATCGCGAAGCTGCTCGACGAGATCGGTGTGGCGCAGATCGAAGCCGGCATCCCCGCGATGGGCGGCGACGAGCGCGACGTGATCGAGGAGATGGCGCACCTGGGCCTCAACGCCTCGATCCTCGGCTGGAACCGCGCCAACACGGTCGACATCCAGACGTCGCTCGACTGCGGCGTGGACGCCATCGCCATCTCGCTGGCGACGTCGGACATCCACATCGAGACGAAGCTCAAGAAGTCACGCCCGTGGGTGCTCCAGACCATTGCCGAGTGCGTGACGTACGCCAAGGAGAAGAACCCTGACGTCTACATCTCGGTCAACGCCGAGGACGCGTCGCGCACCGACCTCAAGTTCCTCTGCGAGTACGCCAAGGCGGCCAAGGACGCCGGCGCCGACCGGCTGCGCTTCTGCGACACGCTCGGCATCCTCGACCCGTTCGACACGTACAACGTGATCTCGTTCCTTGCGAAAGAGGGCGGGCTTGACATCGAGATGCACACGCACGACGACTTCGGCATGGCGACCGCCAACGCGCTCGCCGGCATCAAGGCCGGGGCGACGTACGTGAACACGACCGTGAACGGCCTCGGCGAGCGCGCCGGCAACGCCGCCCTCGAAGAGGTCGTCATGGCGCTCAAGTATCTCGGCAAG
>JAUSBS010000041.1 GCA_030651905.1 Coriobacteriia bacterium | reverse complement strand
CGCGAAGGCCGCCGTCGATGACGGGGCCATAGCCTTCAACCCGAAGGACGTCAGCGTCGACGAGATCCTCGAGGTCCTGAAGGCGGCGATGTGAGCACATCGCTCGGCGGATACATGGGCCGCGTCCTGCGCGTCGACCTCACGACACGCGAGGTGAGCGACTACCCGTGGACCGACGGTGACCGGCGCGCGACGCTGGGCGGCAAGGTCATGGCCGCGCGCATCCTCCTGGATACGCTGTCCGCGGACGCTGATCCGTTCGGACCCGACAACGCCGTGGTCGTCTCGACCGGGCCGCTCACCGGCTCCGGCGCGCCCAGCACCGCCCGATTCAATGTCAGCGCGCTCTCGCCGCTCACCGGCACCGTCGGCTCTTCGAACTGCGGGGGGCCGTTCGGCACCTACCTGAAGAAGGCGGGGGTCGATGCGCTGGTCATCACCGGTGCTGCCGACGCTCCTGTGTGGTTGGAGATCGGCGAAGGCGGTGTCGTCACGTTCCATGACGCCGCGGACACGTGGGGCCTGACCACCACGGCGGCCCAGGAAGCGCTCGTCGCCGCCACCGGAGCGCGCGCGGCGGCCCTCGTGATCGGGCCTGCCGGCGAGAACCGGGTCCGCTATGCGTGTCTGCTCTCCGGTGACCGCGCAGCGGGCCGCACCGGTCTCGGAGCGGTGTTCGGATCGAAGAGCCTAAAGGGAATCGCCGCGCACGGGACGGCGAAGGTGCCCATCGCGAAGCAGGAGGAGTTCCGCGCTCACATCAAGAAGTGGAGTGCCGCGCTCAAGAGCCATCCCATGACCGGCGAAGCGATGCCGGCGTTCGGTACCGGAGGCTTCCTTCCGAAGATGCAGGCCCTCGGCGTCGTGGCTACGCGCAACAGTCGCGAGGCCCGGTTCGAGGACGCCGATGCCATCTCCGGGCAGACGCTGGCAGCAGGGCGGCTCGTGGGCACCGACGGCTGCCTGAGCTGCCCGATCCGCTGCGGTCGCGTCGTCGAGCACGAGGGGCGCAAGGTCAAGGGCCCCGAGCTCGAGACGCTCGTCTTGCTCGGCAGCAATCTCGGGATCTCCGACATGGACGCCATCATCGAGTGGAACGTGCAGCTCGACGAGCTCGGCATCGACACGATGACCGCGGGTGGCACGATCGCCGCGGCCATGGAGCTCGCCGAGCGCGGGCTGGCCGGCTACCCGGTCGCGTTCGGGAGCACGGAGGGTATCGCGGCTCTCATCGACGACATCGCATACCGGCGTGGCGTCGGCGACGAGCTCGCGCATGGCTCGCGCGCGTTGGCGACCAAGTGCGGCGCTCCCGAGGTCGCCATCCAGGTCAAGGGCCTCGAGCTCGCGGCGTACGAACCGCGCCGCGCGATCGGGCACGGCCTGGGCTACGCCACGTCGAACCGCGGGGGATGCCACCTCAACGGGGGCTACATGGTGGCGCTGGAAGGCCTCGCATTGCCGATGAACGGCGGTTCTCAGGCATCGAAGCACGCACTTGCAGCGATGTTCCAGGACCTCATGGAGGCGGTCTCGGCCGCCGGCAGCTGCCTGTTCACCACCTACGCGGTCTTCCCGGGCGCTCTCGTCCGCGGCGCCGACGGACCGATCGGACGGATCGCCGCGGGGGCGCTCTCTATCTCGGGGCCGATCCTCCGAGGTCTGCGCGCGATCTCGCCCGGCGCGCTCGGGATCCCGATGCCGCTCGTGCCGCACATACGAGCCGTCGAACTCGTCACAGGCGAGCGGCTCGGCTTCGGTCGCTTCTGGGAGGTGGGCGAGCGAGGCTTCACGCTGGAGCGGCTCCTCGGGAGGCGTTTCGGTCTCACCGCGAAGGACGACACGCTGCCTGTCCGCATGTTGGAGCAGCCGATCGACCCGGGACGTCCGGACAGCGTCGTGCCGCTCGCGTCGATGATGCGCCGCTACTACGCCCACCGCGGATGGGACGCCGAAGGCGCGCCGAAGGCCGGACTACTGCGCCGGCTTGCGATACATGACTGAAGAAGACGGAGTACGGCACGCAGTGACGGGACCTACGAGAGGGAGTGGACACGTGAAGAGAAGCGCACTGGTGATCGTGATCCTGCTGGCACTCGCGCTCGCCGCCGGCTGCACTTCCGGGTCCACCACGAAGCCCGCAGGCGGCGGAGGCACTGCCCCGGCCGCCAAGGAGCCCTTCTACGCCGAACCCTATCCCACCATCACACCCGAGAGCGCCAACGAGAAGTCGGCCGCCGCGAACGCCACGAAGGCGCTCCAGAACTACATCACGAACACCGAGGCGGGCAACAAGCAGAACGGCACCAACACTCCCATCTTCACCAACAAGGAGGGCTACACTCCTCGTCTTATCGGCTACGCCTTCGATATCCTCGCAGGCAAGCGCCCGGATGGACAGTTCGGCTCATTCCTCATACAGGCCTACGGGCCGGATATGCAGATCAAGCCCCTGACCATGTGGGAGCGCTACGGCGGCGTGGCACGCGGTGACGGCAAGATGAACGAGAGCTTCTACAAGGGGTCGTTGTCCACGGTCGATGCATCGACCTACCTGGTGGGGCTCACGCCCGAGAGCGCCGGCGAGAAGGCCGCGATGGCGGCGGTCGAGGCCTGGGTGAAGAGCAACATCGCGTCCGAGGGCTACGACAGGGTGCTTCTGACCGGCTACGCAGTTCTCTTCGGCGAGATCCAGAAGCCGCCCAGCATGCTGATGCTCATCAACCCTGAGGGGACCAGCTACCTCAGCACGATCAACTGGGGCGAGCAGAAGTAGGGACAGACAGCAGAAAGCCGGAGAGGGTCGCCTCTCCGGCTTTCGTCGTGTGCTTGTGGTGCGCCTTGCAGGATTCGAACCTGCGACCTCCCGGTTCGTAGCCGGACGCTCTATCCGCTGAGCTAAAGGCGCGTGTGCGGGCCGCGAAACACGGCCCCGCGAAGGCTTGCGTATCCTGCCACCCGCGCAGGCGAGATGTCAAATGGCGGAGAGTGAGGGATTCGAACCCTCGAAAGGGCTTCAAGCCCTTTACTCGCTTAGCAGGCGAGCGCCTTCAACCGACTCGGCCAACTCTCCAGATGCGCCGGATAGGGCGCGTGCGGGATTCTAGCACGGAGGCCTATCTGCGCGCACGGCGCCCGGGGTCTTCTACGGCAGCGTGATCTCCAGCAGACAGCGCTGCGAACCCGGCCTGCCGAGGCGGTCCAGGAACGTCAGCTCCAGGCCCGCGCCCTCGAAGGTGCCCTCGTCCACAGCGGCTGCTATCACGCACAGCGCGTCGATCTCCTCGGGGTCGAGCCCGGACTCGCGCCACGCGTCCACGAGCGGGCACGACGCCATGCTCAGCACGGTGCGCTCGTCGTCCAGCTCCTCGACCCCGGGCTCGAACAGCGCGCCCTGGCAGGGCGAGCCGTCGCAGAAGAGCCGGCCGACCTCCTCGAGGTCGCGGGTCGCAGCGGCGGCGCGGTACTTGCGCCCGATCTCCACGCCGCGTCGATAGATCGCGCGCCGCATGACCTCCGAGGCGCGCTCCTGCCCGAGCTCGTCGGAAAGCTCCTCGTAGAGCGCCGCGTAGACCAGCGCGCGGTTCTCGAAGGCGGCGCGAGTCTCGTCGCGGGACTGCTCCAGATCGTCGCGGTCGGTGTCCATCGTTGTGCTCCTGACGTGTGAGGTCCCTGAGTGGCGGAGGGGGAGGGATTCGAACCCTCGAAGCCTTGCGGCTTGCCGGTTTTCAAGACCGGAGCGATCAACCACTCCGCCACCCCTCCGCAAGGGATGCGATCAAGCACGCAGTATACTCGGACGCATGGACGACGAGATCTACATGAGACTGGCTCTCGAAGAAGCGCGGGCCGCCGGGGATGAGGGCGAGGTGCCCATCGGTGCCGTCGTCGTCTGCGACGGCGCGGTGGTCGCGCGCGCGCACAACCGGCGTGAGAACGATCGCGACCCGACCGCGCACGCGGAACTGCTCGCCATCCGGGCTGCCGCGGTCAGCCTGGAACGGTGGCGGCTGTCAGAGTGCACCGTGTACGTCACGCTCGAACCGTGTCCGATGTGCGCCGGCGCGATGCATCAGGCGCGTATCGCGCGGCTCGTGTACGGCGCGCCGGACCCGAAGGCGGGCGCGGTCGGGACCCTCTACGACCTCTCCGACGACGAGCGCCTCAACCACCGCTTCGATGTCACCAAGGGCGTCCTTGCGGACGAGTCGGCGACGCTGCTGAAGGCGTTCTTCGGCAACCTTCGGCGCGATGGCGGAGGCTTCCGTCCGTAGGACCGTTCGTCGTAGTGGTGACGGTCGTCACGTTGTCGCTGCACGGGAAGCCCGATACCCTCTACCATGGATCCCACGGGAACTCCTCTCCCCGCATGCACCACGCTTCACGGCGTGCACGATGACCCACACAGGAGGCAGTCCAGCATGACGCGTCGCATCGGATCATTCCTTGTCGCCATCGCCTGCCTGGCGATCCCGTCGTTCGCGTTCGCGGCCGAATCGCCCGAGAGTAAGCCCGTGATGTGGGCGATAGGCATCGTCACACTGCTGGCGGCCGTCGTGCTACTCATGATCGCGCTGGGGCTCGCTCGCGTGGCCCGCGGCTCGGCGATGGCGGACAACATCTCCTACGTCGTACTCGCCTGCATCTGCCTTGCCGGGTCGGTCCTGGCCACCTGGGCCTCGCGCTACACGCCACAAGGTGCGGTCGCCGATCAGATCGTCATCGGCGGTCAGGCACTCGTGATCGCGGCCATCGCCTTCTTCTGCGTCTACTTCTTCAGGGTCCGCGCGGCACTCGGGCGGTTCCTGTCGGTCCTGTCCGACGAGGACGCGCTGGCACGTGCGCAGATGCCCGTCGACGGCAGCAGTGAGCACATCGATGCCTAACGTGCTCGCTGAGAGGATCGAGGAGACGCTGAGGCCGATCGTCGGGACGGTGCTGGCGTCCGTGTCGGTGGACCTGGAGTCGCGCCGCATCGGCAAGACGCCGGACACGATCACGCGCATGGACCTTGAGGACATCGCCTCGAACCTCACCACGCAATTGCGGCTGGTGGTCGGCAACGACCTGGCCAGCGCCGCCGCGCAGAAGGTCCGCGAACTGGGCTAGGCTACTCGGAAGTCTTGCGGTGCTTGCGACTGCCGAGTAGAATACCGAGTATGCGACTGGTGGACATCCTCACACGCCCCGAGGGCAAGACCCTCGAGTTCAAGCGCGATGCGAGCGGGCACGTCGCGCTGCTCCGGACCGTCTGCGCGTTCGCCAACACCGCGGGCGGGACGCTCGTCATCGGCGTCACCGACGGGACCAGGACGGTCGTGGGCGTCGGGGATCCGCTGCTCGAAGAGGAGCGCCTCGCGAACCTGATCTCCGATGGGATCGCGCCGCGCGTCCTTCCCGACATCGAGATCGTCCCGTGGCGAGAAGCCTCGGTCCTGGTCGTGCGGGTCTACCCTGGCGCATCGCGGCCGTATCACCTTCGTGCACAGGGTCCCGGCGAGGGCGTGTATGTGCGAGTCGGCTCGACGAACCGCGTGGCCGACTCGCAGTTGGTCGCCGAACTGGGTCGCTACGCTCGCAACGAGAGCTACGACGAGCAACTCCTGCCCGATCTGGGCGAGCGCGACGTCGACATCGACGCTGTGCGCGCGGCTTTCGAGGGGCGCCGCGCGATCCGCCCCGCGGACCTCGCTTCACTCCGCCTCGTCGGGGAGTGCCAAGGGCGGACCGTTCCGACGGTGGCGGGGATCCTGCTCTTCGGGCGGGACAGGGAGCGCCACTTCCCGGATGCCTGGATGCAGCTGGCGCGCTTCAAGGGGACGACGCGTGCCCGGTTCGTGGACATGGCGGAGCTCCACAGCCGGCCGGACGTTCTCGTGGACGAGGCCGTCGCCTTCGTGAAGCGCAGCACTCCGATGCGCGTGGCCATCGACGCCGCGGACTCGACCCGGCGCGTCGAGACGTGGCAGTACCCGATGGCGGCCGTCCGGGAAGCGATCCTGAATGCCATCGTGCATGCCGACTACAGCCAGATCGGTGGTGCTTTCAAGGTCGCGGTGTTCGACGACAGACTTGAGATCGAGAATCCCGGGCTTCTGCTACCCGGAGTCACGATCGAGTCGATGCTGGACGGCGCCAGCCGGGTCCGCAACCGCGCGATAGCGCGCGTGTTCCGCGAACTGGGCGCGGTCGAGCACTGGGGCACGGGCGTGCGTCTCATGCGCGACGCCTGTTCGGCGGCGGGCCTGCCAGCCCCCGAGTTCGAGGAGCTTGCCGGACGCTTCCGCGTGACGTTGCGCTGTGAGCGCGGACCGTCGACAGGCCTCGATTCCCTCGACGTCGAGCTGCTCGAGCTGCTCGATGCCCAGCCGGGGCTTTCGACCGCGGCCCTCGCTGCTCGCATCAACCGCTCGACACGGGCGACGCGGACGCGACTGCGCACGCTCGTGGACCTGGGCTTCGCAGTCGACCTTGGAAGCGGCCCGAACGACCCACAGCGTCGCTACTACGCCTCGGAGGAGCGCGCGCAGTACCGCCCGAGGCGCGAAGGTGCGCCCGCTCCAGTCGACGACGACGCCTGACGTCATTGCCCCTCGGCATCCGCCTCGCTATACTCGCGCTTGCGCTTCGGGCGGCCATTCCAGCCGTTCGCGAGGGGTGCAGTGCGGAGAGTTGACCGAGTGGCTGAAGGTGCACGACTGGAAATCGTGTGTGCGGTGTTGAACCGTACCCAGGGTTCGAATCCCTGACTCTCCGCCAGCCGACAAGCAGTCGAAGGCCCGCCCGGATCGCCCGGACGGGCCTTCGCTTCGTCGTGGCAGGTGCCGTTCTACGCGCCGCGCGAACCCTTCTTCGGGTGTACGGGCAGCATGAGTGTGAACGTCGCGCCCTCGCCGAGCGTACTGTCCAGCGTGACGGTGCCGCCGAGCAGCTCGGCGAGGCTGCGGGAGATGGCCAGCCCGAGCCCCGTGCCTTCGACGTGCTCGTCGTGCTGGACGAACTCGGTGAAGACTGCATCGAGGAGCTCCGGCGGGATCCCAGGTCCGGTGTCGCGCACTTCGACGGCGATGATGCTGGCGCTCGGACGCTGGATGCGCACGGTGACACCGCCCGCATCGGTGAACTTCACCGCGTTACCGAGGAGATTGATGAGGATCTGGCCGACCTTGCTCGGGTCGGACTCGACGCTGAATTCGTCTTCGGTCGCTTCGACCGTCACGGTCAGGCCCTTGGCTCCGGCTCCCGGGACGACCGACGCCGCGATGTCTCGCACGAGCACGACCAGATCGAACGTCTCATGTGCGACCTGGGTGGCCTTCGCCTCGATGCGCGACAGATCGAGGATGTCGTTGACGATCGCGAGCAGGCGTCGACCTGACCGGTTGATCATCTCGAGTTGCTTCGTCTGTTCGTCGTTGACCTCTCCGGCGGTGCCGCGCTGCAGCAGATCAGAGAAGCCGATGACGGAGTTGAGCGGCGTGCGCAGCTCGTGGCTCATAGCCCGCAGGAACTGCGACTTCGCCTCGCTCGCCTCGCCGAGGCGTTGGTTGGTGACGGCCAGTTCGGTGGAGGCGGCGGTGAGCTGCTGGTTGGCCGCCTGGAGCTCGTCGGTCGCGGCGAGCAACTCCTCGTTCGTGGCCTGCAGCTCCTGGGTCCGGTCGTCCACCATGCGCTCGAGCGATTCGTTGAGCTCGCGCAGGGTGGTCTCATCCCGCATGTGCTGTTCCTGATCGAGCATCAAGCGGCAGACGAGCAGCATCCCGACGGGGTACAGCACGAGTACCGGGAACCAGATCTGGCTGACGATCGATGGCCCGACATCGCCGAGCAGCGTGTATTGCAGCAGGAGCATGATGGCGTGCACGGCCAGCGCCAACGAGTAGATCTGGGGCCAGCGGTCCGCCTTCGGGGTGCGCCGCCGCATGTAGTAGTAGGCGATGCCGAGCGCTGCCGCCTCGACGATCACCGAGACGCCGGCGATAGCGCCCGCGCCGCCGAGCCACGCCCTGTAGGCCGCAGCGATCAGTGCGGCCACGACGCCCACGACCGGGCCTCCGAAGACCGCCGCCACAGCGATGATGATCGAGCGGCCGTCGTACTGGATCCCAGCGGCCGCGCGGAACGGCGTCATCATGCCGACGACCGCGATCGCGCCGAAGAGCAGGCCCGAGGCGACCTGCCTTGCGATCGTCCAATCACGCCAGCGCCGCACGATCCACTGGTGGACCACGCTGAGCGCGACGAGGAGGGCTATGTTCTGGATCAGAGTCAGGACCACGGTCGCCCCTTCGGCGGGCTCTCCAAGTCACGCCGAGAGTAGCGCGCGCGGTTCTCGGGCGCCAGCACGAGCGCGCCGACCGGCAAACCCTCTGTGGCCACAGAACGCCACGCCGCTGCTGTTGCCGCGCCGTGGGCCCGCTCGGTATACTGCGTCCGCCGCGCCCGCCCACCCGCGGGCGCGCCACCTCGCGCAGAGGTGGCAGCGTGGTTGAATGCGGCAGTCTCGAAAACTGTTTGGCGGGTAACCGTCACGGGGGTTCGAATCCCCCCCTCTCCGCCAGCTAGGACATCATGCGGCCCCGGTCACCCATCGAGGGGAGGCCGGGGCCGCATGCGTGGTTGGGCCGGGTGGCGTGGCGGGTATCAACCCAGACATGGAACCCCCCGGAACGGAACAGCCCTCGTACGACGTATCCGCGATCACGGACTCATTGTTCATCGCTTCGATCATCCGTACCCGACACGTGGAGCACGTGCGTAGCCTTGGCGTGGATCTCGTACTCAGCATGATCTGGTTCGCTCCACCGCGTGCTCTGACGCGGCCCCCGTTCCGGCTGATGCGGTTGCCGAGCGTCGACAGTCCACTGGTGCCGATCCCCCTGTTCATGCTTCGGCGCGGTGCGAGTGCCGCCGTACTCGTACTCGAGTCGGGCGGTCGCGTGCTCATCTTCTGCCTCGGAGGCATCCATCGCAGCGTGGCGATGGCATCGTGCATCCTCATCGCGCGAGGCATGTCGGCCGACGAGGCGATGGACACCATCGTGGCCAAGCGTCCGGTCGCCGACCCTCGCGCCCATCACATCGAGCGCCAGATCCGAGCGTTCGAGCGGGATTGGCTGCGTAGGCAGAGACCGAAGACGGCACCCGTCGTGTAGCTCCGCGGCTTCGAGAAGAGGGAACTGACGTGCGCGTGAAGGTCATCATCAACCCCGCGGCCGGCCAGGCCGAACCGATCCTGAGCGTGCTGAACGACGTCTTCCGTCCGGCCGGGATCGACTGGGACGTCGCGATCACGCACCAGTCCGGCGACGGGATGAAGGCGGCGCGCGAGGCCGCCGGGCAGGACTACGACCTGATCGGCGCCTACGGAGGCGACGGCAGTGTCGCAGAAGTGGCCTCGGCCTTGGCCGAGGGTGGCCCGCCCATCCTGCTGCTCCCCGGCGGCACGGGTAACGCGCTCGCCGCGGAGTTGGGCATCCCGTCGAACCTTGCCGACGCCGCGGCGCTCGCCGTCGGCGATGACTTGAGTATCAGGCGGGTCGACATGGGACGCGCGGGGAAGCACTGGTTCGCGCTGCGCCTTGCCATGGGATTCGAGGCGGCGATGGTCCTCGACACCACCCGGGAGATGAAGGATCGCTTCGGGTGGCTTGCCTACACGCTCACGGCGCTGCAGTCACTCTCGGACCCTCCGATGGCCACCTACTCGATCACTGTGGACGGCCAGACCTTCGAATGCGAAGGCCTGAGCGCGCTTGTGGCCAACTCGGCCAGCACCGGGGTCGCGGGCGTGCAGATCGCTGCGGATGTCAGTGTCTCTGATGGGCTGCTCGACGTGGTCGTGGTGCAGGGAGCCGATCTGCCCTTCTTGCTCGGCAGCGCGGTGGATGTCGCGCAGGGGCTGGAGCCGCGCATGCTCAGCCGGTGGCAGGGCAAGGAGATCCGTGTGGTAGCCAGCCCGGCCCAGGTGCTGATCGCGGACGGCGAGGAGTGCGGGTCGACTCCCGTGGACGTGATCGTCGTACCCGGCGCCATCGGTGTCGTCGTACCGCGGACCACAGAGGACCAGGTCACGGAGTAGGCCGACCGGTCGCGACGCTCTGCTCCCCATAGGCGCCGGGTTGGCGCGGCCCCATCGGGGGCAAGAACACCACACAGGCCGGACGACAGGGCGATGCCCATACGATCCGGCCTACGCTGTTGTGGAGGGAGTAGTTCGAATGGGATTGCTGAGTTGGATCGTCGTGGGCGGTCTGGCGGGCCTGCTCGCCCAATCACTGATGGGCGACGGACGATCAGGGTGTCTGCTCACCGTCATCTTGGGCGTGGTCGGCGCGTTCATCGGCGGGTTCGTGATGAGCCTGTTCGGATTCGGCGGTGTGGACGGCTTCAACCTCTGGTCGATCGTCGTCGCCACCGTTGGCGCGCTCGTCCTGCTCGCGATCGGGCGTGCGATGCGGCGCTGAGGTAGAAAGACGCAATCACTGGCCGCGGTATCGGATCTGCGGCCAGCCTACGTAAGGGAGAACACCATGTGGAACATCAATGCGGCTGCGACCGATCGTCGCAGTCAGGTCCATACGGAGATCCGCTCGCCGATCGAAGCGGTGCTGGGGCGCCTTGTCTGGTTCGTCTTCGGGTTCATCGAAGTACTGATCGCCATCCGGTTCGTTCTCATGCTGCTGGGGGCCAACGCCAAGGCGGGCTTCGTTCAGATGGTCTACGGCGTGTCCGACTTCTTCATGGCCCCGTTCATGGCGATCCTCGGCACGGCACGCGTCGCGGGCGCCACCTTCGAGTGGAGCGCTCTGCTCGCGATCGCGATCTACGCGCTTGTCGCGTGGGGCGCCGTAGCGGCGATCAACGCCATCAGCCCGCGCGAGCACGCCGAGACCGTCGAGCGCGTCGAGAAGCAGGATGACGTCAACGTCTCGTGATGACCGACGCACGCTCCAAAGACCCGCT
>JAUSBS010000130.1 GCA_030651905.1 Coriobacteriia bacterium | reverse complement strand
GCCGCCGAGCATGACCTCGACGGATGCGAGGACCGCGACGATCTCGCGCCGCGTGATGACGCCGTAGAGGCCGAGGCAGAAGAGCAGGCAGGCGACCACCATCGCGCTCACCGGTCCTCACCTCCGCCGGTCATCGACAGTGCGGCGACGAGTGCGACGAGCAGCAGCACGCCGACGATCTCGAACTGCACAAGGTAGTCGCCTAGAAGCAGCGCTCCCGACTGTTCGAGCGTGAACCCGGACCCCGGCCCCGCGAACGGCGCCAGTGGGGCGAGGCAGACCACGAGCAGGACGAACAGCCCCGCGCACACCGCGGCCGCGCCGAGGTCGAAGCGCACGGCGATCCTGGCGCGACCGTCCGGGTCGCGGCGCAGCGCCATGATGGCGAAGATGAAGAGCACCAGTACGCCGCCGACGTAGAGGAACACCTGCGACGCGGCCAGCAGGGCCATGCCGTGGTAGAGGTAGAGGCCGGCCATGCCGAGCAGGAACGCGCCGAGCCCGATCACGAGCCGCATCGTCTCCCGCGCGGAGAGCACCACCGCGGCCCCGGCCAACGTCACGAGCGCGACGAGCGAGTATGCGACGAGGTTCACGGTCGCTCACCCCGCTTCGGCAGCGGGCACGGCGGCGGATAGATGCCGTCGCGGCCGGTGGCACGCGTCGGAGTGGGGTCGCGCAGCATCTCGCCTTTGTCGAACACCGCGAGGTCGCGATGGTAGAAGCTCAGCTCGTACTGGCCGGTGTGCGCCAGCGCGTCGGTGGGACACTGCTCGGCGCACAGGCCGCAGAAGCAGCACTTCGTGAGGTCCAGCTCGTAGCGGGTCAGGCAGCGCGAACCGGGATCGTCCACGCGCTCGACTTTGATGGCATAGTCGGGGCAGGTGCGGGCGCAGAACGTGCAACCCACGCACACCTCGCTCTGGCAGCGCAGGCACCGAGCCGCCTCGACGACGGATTCGAGGTGCGTCATGCCGAGCTCGACCGAGCGGAAGTCGACACGGCGCTCCTCGGGGTGCGCCATGGGCATCACCACGCGAAGACGGTCTTTCTCGACACCTTCGATGTGCGCCTTCTCGTAGCGCTCGTAGACGGGGACCGGTCGCGCTGTGCGGTCCTTCCCCAGCGGAACGCCGGTGAGGAAGCGATGGATCGAGGTGGCCGCCTCATGCCCCGTGGCGATCGACATGATGCACGAGCCGGGGCCGGTCACGACCTCGCCGCTGGCGAACACGCCCGACGCCGTCGTGGTGAACAGCGTGCCGTCGACCACGACGTTACCGCGCTGGTCGAGCTCAACCTCGGTGCCGGCCACCACGTCGCTGAGCACGGCGGCCTGGCCGATGGAGAAGACCACGACGTCGCAGGCGAAGTCGGTGAGGCCCTCGCCGTACTTCGGTGCGAAACGGCCGGTCTCGTCGAATACCGACAGGCACTCGCGCATACGCATGCCGACGACCGTGCCGTCTTCGACCAGGACTTCCTCGGGACCCACGGAGCACGTCGCGATGACGCCCTCGTCGAGCGCCTCCTCGATCTCCCACGGGTGCGCCGGCATCTCGTCCATGCCCTCGAGCGAGGCCAGCCGCACCTCGGTCGCGCCGACACGCAGCGCGCAACGGGCCACGTCCACGGCCACGTTGCCGCCTCCGACCACGAACACCCGCTTGCCGCGCACGTCCGCCTCGTGGTGGAAGTTCGCCTCGCGGAGGAACTCGAGCGCGCCGCGGACGCCGGAAGCGTCGGCGCCCGGGATGGGCAGGATGCGCGAGACCTGCAGCCCGGTGGCCAGCAAGACGGCGTCGAACTCGCCGATGAGGTGCTCCAGCGGGAGCTCCTCGCCCACCTTCACACCGAGATTGAGCGTCATGCCCATGCGGACGAGGTCGTCGATCTCTCCGTGGAGGACATCGCGCGGCAGTCGGTACGCCGGGACGCCCGTGTAGAGCGCGCCGCCGGGCTTGTCGTCCTTCTCGTAGACCGTGACGGCGTAGCCGAGGCGCATGAGGTCCAGCGCCGCGGTCAGGCCCGAGGGGCCCGAGCCGACGATGGCGATCGTCTCGGTGCGCGTGACGGGGAGCGGCTTGACGCGCTCGCCACGCACTGCCTTGTACGCCTCGTACGCGAAGCGGTGCAGCGGGCGGATCGCGATGGGCTCGTCGTAGTAGTTGCGGCGGCACGCGGCCTCGCACGGGTGGTGACAGATGCGGCCGAGCACGCCGGGCATGGTGTTGCGCTCCCGTACGAGTTCGTAGGCCTCGGCGGCCTGGTCGTCGGCGATGAGGTAGTTCTGGCCGCGCGCGTCCACGTTTGCCGGGCAGTTGCCGGTGCACGGGGCGAGCCGCTCGACGTCGAGAAGGCCCTGGATGACCGAGTTGTACTGAGGAGACGGTCCGCGCACGATCGGGATCTCGTCGCGCCCGAGCGCTCCGCGCAGACGGAGCGCGCCACGCCAGCGCGGCGAGAGCGTGAGCTTGACGAACGGGTAGCGCAGCGTCTTGGGCGTGCCCGAGGTCGCGCGGCGCGCGGTGAGCGCCAGTCCCGCGAACACGGAGGCCCAACCGGCCAGGAAGCCGGCCACGCCGCGCACGTCCGGCTCGGTGACGGAGAACGCGTCCTTGCCCACGTGCCTGCGCTCTACAGCCATGCCGTCACCACCCCGACCACGACGAGCTGCAGCAGCGCCATCGGGGTGAGGACCTTCCATGCCAGCGACATGAGTTGGTCACTTCGGAAGCGCGGGAAGGTCCACTTGACCCACATGATGATCGTGATGATGAGAATCGCCTCGACGATCAGCACGAGCAGGCCCCACACTCCCGGAAGCCCGTGCGTCCCGCCCAGGAAGACCGCGGCGCCGAAAAGCGACGCGGCCACGATGGAGCCGTACTCCGACATCATGAAGATGGCCCAGCGGATCCCGGAGTAGTCCGCGAAGTAGCCCGCCACCAGCTCCGACTCGGCCTCGGGCATGTCGAACGGACCGCGGTTCATCTCCGCGATGGAGCTGATGAGGTAGACGACGAACGCGACCGCCAGCAACGGGATCCACCACCAGCGCCACTCGCCCATCATCACGACGGGCCGCATCGATCCGGCCAGGACGACGACGGAGAGCACGGAGAGCGAGCGCGGGACCTCGTAGGCGATCATCTGCGACGCGCCGCGCAATCCGCCCAGCGTGGCGTACGTGTTGCCCGACGACCAGCCGCCGACGAGGATGCCGATGACGGAGACCGACGGGACCGCGAGGAAGAACAGTGCGCCGACGCTGGAGTCCAGCGGCGCCCACCCGGTGACGAGCGGGACTGCGAGCAGCGACGTGGCGATCGGGACGAAGACGAGCAGCGGAGCCCGCAGGAACGGACCACGGTCGGCACGCGCGGGAAGGATGTCCTCCTTCAGCACCAGCTTCACGGTGTCGGACAGCGTCTGGAGCAGTCCGAACGGACCAGCCTGCTGCGGCCCGAAGCGCATCTGGATGCGCGCGGAGACCTTGCGCTCCCACCACACGCCGAACAGCGCGGCCAGCGCGATGACGAGACCGGCGCCCAGCCCGCCGGCGGCGCCGAGCGCGAGACCCGTCCAGGAAGCGGTCTCGCTCATCGGTCCACCTCCCCGAAGACGGGGTCGAGCGAACCGAGGATGACGCCGAGGTCTGAGACGGTGTGTCCCGGCGCGAGCAGCTTGAGCAGCGCCAGGTTGCAGAACGCCGGGGAGCGGAACTTCCCGCGGTACGGCCGCGGCGACCCGTCGGAGACGACGTAGACGCCCAGCGATCCGCGCGCGGACTCGATGTGGTCGTACGCATCGCCGGGCTTGGGCGCCA
>JAUSBS010000038.1 GCA_030651905.1 Coriobacteriia bacterium | reverse complement strand
ACACTCACGGCCCCGTTGGACTTGTGTCCGTTCCACGTGAACGAGTTGGCGCCTGCGTTCTTCCACGCACCGATCTCCCGCACCAGTGCACCACTCGCGTCGTAGATCTGGAGCGCCACGTATGCGCGCTCCGAGACGCTGAACCTGATCACGGAGTTGTCCTTGTAGCGATCGTGCTTGATCGGGAAGAAGGGATCGGGGGAGTCGGACATCCCGCTGATCATGGGCGCGACGACGTCGACGACGGTGACGTTCTTCGTGGAGCTCCTGGTACGGCCCGCCATGTCCATGACGGTACATGTCACGGGATACGTCCCCGGACCGAACCCGTACATGTCCACAGTCAACCCGTACGGCGCCGTCGTCGATGTGCCGACGGGTGATCCGTTGACCGACCACGCGACGTTTGCGATACCGGCAACGTCTGCTGCCACACACGAAAGCTTCGCGAAACGTCCGACCCTGTCCGGCGACGTGTTCGTGATGGTCGGCACGTCCGGATCGACGAGCA
The DNA here is from genome assembly GCA_030651905.1 of Coriobacteriia bacterium. Taxonomy (GTDB): domain Bacteria; phylum Actinomycetota; class Coriobacteriia; order Anaerosomatales; family PALSA-660; genus JANYAK01. Next base: position 9,741 of record JAUSBS010000038.1, on the reverse strand, counting down.
GAGACAGCACGGTCTCGGCGCTCCGGTTCCCGGCCCGGTCAACCACCGATACGCCGATGACGTTGGTGCCGGCCTGCAAGTCCTCGACGCTGAAATAGGTGAAGGGCAGCGACAGGAAGGGGCGGGTACGAGCGCGCTCGACGCCGTTGACCGTCACGACAAAGTAGTCATCGCCGCTGAGTGCGTCGTACTGCGACAGCCCGGCCGGGTAGTTGTTCCACTGGAGGTTCCTGCGCGCGCTACCCGTCCATGTGGACGTCGGCAGTCCATCGCTGGCCGCGAGACCGGTCGGTGCTGCCGGCGGAGTAACGTCGATGACGAATTCCACCCTGCGCATCGAGCTCGACAGCGGCGGGTACTCGTCGGAGATCGCGGCCCTCGCCGTCAGATACCACGTGCCCTCTATCGATGAGGGTGGCGAGGTCTGCACCGCGTTCCATGAGGCGAGATCCAATGTGATCGGGCCTCCCGACATCCCTCCGACGGTGGAGAGCGGCAAGAAGGCAGTCGGTGGCTCCCCGGGTAGCGGCGAGAGAGACGGGGACGAGCCCTCCGACCTGCTCAGCGTGTATGCGAAAGCGTCGACAGCGCGGTCCGCCGCCAAGGAGACACCGATCCTGCTCGTAGAGAGGTAGCGCACGGGTGAACCGCCGAGCGCATCGGGATACGTGAACCCGTCGATGAGCGCGGTGATGAACGTCTTGAACCCGGTGGACTGATCGACGACAGCGTCCGCAGACGCGGTGGCGGTACGACCGCACATGTCGGTAGCGGTGGCCTCGAACGTGTGGGCTCCAACTGTGACCGGCACTCTGACGGTGTATGGCGCCGATGTCACCTGAGCCACGAAGGAACTATCCACAGAGAAGTCGACCGAGGCGATTCCGCCGGCATCTCTGGGCACCGCCGTGATCTGCGCGTAACCGCCTGTCACAGGCGGAACGGTCACGGAGATCGTGGGATAGTCAGGATCAGAATTGAAGGGAGCACCCTCGCTCTGCACACCGATGTTTGTCGCGCGGTCGACGACCGCAACGGTGACGGTGTGTTCGCCAGAAGGCATGTCTTCGATCGTGATCGAAGACGGCGGATTGGCCGAGTCGAACACGAACATCTGACCCTGCGTCGTGCCGCCGTCCTCAGGGATGACCGGCTTGCCATCGATGAACACCTGGTAGTACGCATCGCCAGAGATGTCTGTCACGCCCGGAGGAGTGATGTCGTACGGACCTTGAGTCCAGGAGATGTGTGCACGCTTGCTCGGATACCAGTCACGCGCAGCCCCGCCCACGGTCGATCTCGCCTGAAGGCCGGTCACAGCGCCCGGGGGCGTCATATCGACTCCGACGGTGATCACGTGCTCGGTGGCTGAGGTCCGGGTGTTGCTGTAGAAGAGATAGTGGTAGTACCAAAGCCCCTCAACGGGGTCAGTGATGCTCAGGAGCGTACCGGGGATGTCCAGGACACTCGTCAGGTGAACGCCGGTCGGACGGGCGCTCCTGAAGTAGTCGGATACCGGCCCGGTCATCATGAGGGTCGGATCGCGGTTCAAGTCGTACAGCGTCCCCAGTATCGTACCGTCCAAGGCGTCGTCCCTGGGATGATCCACCGTTGCTGGCGTAGTCAGGACGGGCACGTTGAGCGTGTAGTCGGGGTAGAGCGAGTTGCCCCATCCCTCCCTCCACCACCCGATGGGATTGGATGCCGACGCCGCCAGCGGCACGGGGGTGTCGTCCATCGATGCGTACGCTGCCGTGACTCCCGTCCCGAGGAGCAGTGCGGCGGCGAGCACGCCGACGAGCACGGCACGGTCGATCCGGATCCGAGGCTTCATCTTCGGTCCCCCTTGAGCTGCGATGTACTGGTGCACGTTACGGGTGATGAGCACAGACAAGTCTACCCGCTCTCGTTTGTCCGGTCGAGTCCGACCGCTTGTATCGGCATGCTGCGCGGCAGAACTTGAGCCCTCCGGATGTCAGACCGCCTCCAGCCGCTCGCGCACCGCGCCCGTCACGGTGGCCGCCTCCGCGCGCGGTAGCCGGACGTACTCGCCGCCGGACAGACGGGCCAGTTCGCGCGCGGCACTGCCCGCGTTGAGACCCTCCGTCGTGTCGAGGACGAGCGCGTGGACCTTCGAGTCCCGAACGCGCTCCGCCATCGCGCGAGCGTCATCACTCCCGAGGCCACCCGACAGACCGACGTTCGCCCGTCCGTCCGTGACGAGAACCAGCCACGGGACCGTCTTCGGGTCGCGCCGTAGTTCCTGCGCGAGCAGATCCAGTGACCGCTCGATCCCGGCCGCGAGCGGAGTGGCCCCGCCGGTCTCCACCTTGCGCAAGCGTAGCTGCGCCAGCTCGACGCTGGCGGTGGGAACGAGGACCACCTCGGCACCCTCGCCACGGAAGGCCACCAGTCCGACCCTGTCTCTGCGCCGGTACGCGTCGAGAAGCAGATCGAGCACCGCGCCCTTGGCCGCGTCCATGCGATTCGAGGCGCCCATGGAGCCGCTCGCGTCCACACAGAACACGATCGAGGCGCCCACCCGGCGGCGCCTTACCTTGTTGCGGATGTCCTCCGGCTCCACCGTGACGGCCAGTCCCCCGTCGTCGCGTCGCCCTCGAGAGGCCGCCTGACGGATCGTCGCATCCACAGCGATGTCGATCTGCGCCCCGGGGCGTGGCTGCTCGGAGGCCGTGTAGCGCCCGCGTCGATCGTCACTGCGAGTCTCCTGGCGCCGTCCGGTCGCGTTGCGTCGCATCGCGTCGAGCGGCGTCACGAGATGCTGTCCTCCGACGGCCGGGACGCCGGAGTCCTCCACCTGATGCAGGATACCCTTGCCAACAGAGGCCTCGCCGTCGCCCGCCTGGCCCTCCTGAGGGCGAGGCTCCTCGCCCTCAGGGCCGTCGGGTGCTCCGGCGGGCATGAGAACGTCCAGACGCATCTGGTCGAACGAGACGTCCTCGAACGGCCTGCGCCGCATACGATGGGCCAGGACCAATGGTGCGACCGAGCGCACGTCCTCAGCAGTCGGACCGTCCCGTCCCTCCAAAGCCGCGAAAGCCGCTGCTGCGCGGGCCATCGTCAGATCGGCGCGGTGTCCGTCAACACCCAGCTCGGCGCACGCGTTGGCGATGAGGAACAGCAGTTCCCGTGGCATACGCACGGAACGTACCGCGTCGCGAGCGCGAGCGAGCGACTCCTCGAGCTCCCGCTCGCAAGCCTCCCACTCGCGCGAGAACCCCTCGGGGTCGTCCTCGAACCCCTCACGCCGCTGCAGGACCTCGACACGTTGGTCCGGCATGCTCAGGCCGACCACGTCGGCGCATAGGCCGAAGCGATCGAGCAACTGCGGCCGGACCTCCCCTTCTTCGGGGTTCATCGTCCCGACCAGGATGAACCGTGCGGGATGCGAGAAGGCGACACCCTCACGCTCGACCGTGTTGACCCCCATGGCGGCGGCGTCGAGCAGCGTGTCTACCAGATGGTCGTCGAGGAGATTGACCTCATCCACGTAGAGGATGCCCCGGTTCGCTGCGGCCATGAGACCCGCCTCGAAGCGACGCTCGCCATGCTTGAGCGCGTGTTCCATATCCAATGTGCCGATGAGGCGGTCCTCCGTGGCAGACACGGGGAGCTCGACGACCCTGGGACGCCTCTCGACCGCCGTCAGCGGACCCGCGGCCGCACGAAGCTGACACTCGACACACAGTCCCACGGGGTCATCGGGGTCGCAGGAGAAGCGGCAACCCTCGACGACGCGGATGGGCGGAAGGACCGACGCCAACGCGCGCACTGCGGTCGACTTGGCGGTACCCTTCTCTCCCCTGATCAGAACGCCGCCGACCCGGGGGTCGACGGCGTTGACGAGCAGCGCGGTCTTGAGCGTCGCCTGACCGACGATCGCACTGAACGGGAAAGTACGGTTGCTGCGTGTCACACCGAGACCCACTGGAACGACCCGCACGTCGCGGGACCCTCCTGGTTGGCCTTCGGGCACGTGGTGATGTAGACGCAGTCGGAACAGGTGTAGCTGGCGATCTCCATGCCTCCGGGCTCGTAGGCCTTCGCTTCCACCGGCGGTTCGAGCGTCGCCGGATCCGCAGCGATGAGGTCGTCTACGTCAGTCTCCTCGGCGGTGACCGGCTCCGCGGACTCGGCCCCCTCGAGTGCGCTCTCCTCGACCAACACGGCCTGCAGGGCCGCGAACGGGCTCTCATCATCATCAGCGGCGAGCGGATCCGTGTACTCGCCTACGACGACCGGCCGCGCATCGAAACTGTCGGCGGACACCGGCGTCAACAGCGTGATCTCCTCGAGACCCGGTTCATCGATCCCCACCGGTTCGAAGGCGGGTGACTCATCCAGCGGCTGCGGGGCCGCGACGGGCGCGCTCTCCTCTGCCGTGACGTCCGCGACGACCGCGGTCTCCCAAGGCCACGCCTCGGGCTCCTCGGCTGGACCTTGCGATCTCACTACCGCCTCGACACTCGGAGGCGCGATGATGCCCTCTGATTCCATCCGAGAGGCGGCACGCCGCAGCGCATCCGCAAGGTCGAGAGACTCCTCGGGTTCCGGCTCGGGTTCTGGCTCGGGTTCGGGTTCTGGCTCGGGTTCTGGCTCGGGTTCCGGCTCGGGTTCGATCGTGGACATGGGCTCGGCCACCGAGATCATCGAGATCTCCGCGGCGGCCGCCTCCAACTCCGCGGCCAATGGCTCGAGCGCCTCTGCCGGTTCCCAGACAGGGGGCGCTCCCTCCAAGACCGCCTCCTCCACCGCGCTCAACTCCGCGAGTGCGTCCACCTGCGGCGCAGGAGCCTCCCATACGTCCGCGATGGGCTCGTCATCGGGCTCCGGGCGCTGCACAGGCGCGGGGTAGAAAACGACCGGTACAGCGACGTCGAGATCGACGACGAAGAGGTCGTGGTCGGGAAGACCTCCTTGAGCTGCTGCCGCCTCGCCCAGACGATCCAGCGCGTCCTGTCTCGCCGGGTAGGTATCGGACGAGACGAGACGGACCTCGCCCGTCTCGCGCTGGCGTCCAACCAGAAGAAAGCGCATGCCGCACCTCTCGCGCCGAGGGTTCATCGGTCGACCCGGGACGAACGGCGCCGGGTCGCTTCCCATGCTAGTCCGGACCAGCCCGCCGGGCAATACGAACGGGACCCTGTGATACCATCGGCCCCGGATCAAGCGTCGAGTCCTCGAAGGGAACGCGCAGCGAATCTATGTTGAGCGGCCTGCCTCTCTCCGACTGCGAGTTCGTTGCCGTCGACCTCGAGACGACGGGCTGCTCGCCGGGGCGTCACAGCATCATCGAGATAGGCGCCGTACGCATGCGCGCCGGCGTCGTACACTCCGAGTTCTCCAGTCTGGTGCGCCCGTCCGACCCCTTGCCACGCGCCATCACACAGCTCACCGGCATCACGCACGAGATGCTCTCGACGGCGCCGTCCGTCGATGAGGTCGTGGCCGCCTTCCGCGCGTTCGCCGCCGGCGCGGTCCTGGTGGCACACAACTACCGCTTCGACCTCGGCTTTCTCGACTACGAGGCCGAACGCCTCTGGGGAGAGCCGTTCCCGCGACCTGCCGTCGACACGCTGTTCATCGCGCGACGCCTCTACCCGGAACTGGAGCGCTACAGTCTCCTCTTCCTTGCGAATCGCATCGGCACCTCGGTCCGACCGGACCATCGTGCCGGCAACGACGCCCGGGCGGCCGCCGAGATACTCGCCGCGATGCTCCCGGACCTGGCCCAGCGTGGTCTGACGTCGGTAGGCGATCTGGCCACCTTCTGCGGGCTTCCCGACCAACACGCACTCGCTTCGCGGCTGCCGCTGACCGTGGGGATACCGGACACCCCCGGCGTCTATGTGTTCCGCGACCCGGAGGACAGAGTGCTCTACGTCGGCCGGGCCAAAGACCTGAGGCAGCGCGTTCGCGGTCACTTCTACCCAGCCGGCACCCGGGCACACACGGATCTCGGCTGTCTGGTCGCGCATATCCGCGCGATACCAACGGCATCGTCGCTCGACGCCGCGCTGCTGGAACGGCGCCTCCTGACACGACACGATCCGCCATTCAACGCGCCGTCCCAGCGACCCAGATCCCTCTACTACCTGCACATCGACACCTCCTCGGCCTTTCCCGCGATCCGTGTGGTGACCAAGCGGCGTAAGCGTGGAGTCACGGTCGGACCGGTCACCAGTCGATGGGCCGCGCGGATGCTGGCCGACAGGCTTGCCGAGGTCTACGGCCTCCGCCGCTGCGCGCGACGTCTGGACGCCCGCCTCACAGCCACGGACTGCGAGCTTCGCGAAGGCGGCTGCCCGGCCCCGTGCGCGTCCTCCCCCGATCCGGTCGAGTACCGTGCCCGCGTCCTGCAGGTGCTCGCGGTATTCGATGGCGGAGGCCAGGACACCCGCGAGACACTCACCTCGTTGCAGGAGCAGGCCGCCGGTGAGTCCCGCTACGAGGACGCCATCCGATTCCGTGACGCGGTGCGCGCGCTCGACCGTGCCTTGAGCACTCTCAGCGTCATGCGCAACGCCTCCGAGCACGACGCTGTGCTCGTGGAGCACTGCGGCATGACCGTCACGGTGCATCTGGTGAGGGGCGGCCTCAGGGCCTGCGTTCTGAGAGGAACACCCGAACTCGTCGCGGAGCGCCTGCCGAGAGCCCTGCACGGCGTCTACTACGACGACCGGCCGCGACCCGACCTTCTCGACCTCGAACCGCCGCAGATCGCCGAACTGCTCACGATAGCGGCCTTCGCCGCCGGAGACGCGCACATCGAGATCCCGATCGCGGACGAGCGACTCTCGCTCGCGACGGTCAGGCGCTCGCTGGGGATCGATCGGCGGCAGCCCCGTCGCCGTCACGCAATGTCCTGAGGCGCGCCACGTTGACGGCATCCTTCCCGGGCGGTTCCCCGGGCATCTCCAGGATCACGGGCACCTCGTACAGCCGCGGCTCCGCGAACATGGCCGCGAAGCCCGCGTAGCCCACGAACCCGTCGCCGATCCACTCGTGTCGGTCCTTGTGTGAGCCGAGTTCACCCTTGCAGTCGTTCGCGTGGATCGCCAGCAGGCCGCCCGCGCCGAGCGCCGACTCGACTCTGTCGCAGACCTCCGACCAGCCTTCCGGCCGCGACACGTCTATCCCGCCGGCGAACCCGTGACACGTGTCGAAACACACCGCGGTCTTCGCTCCAAGCAGGCGTGCCGAACTCGCGGCCTCACACAGGTCCTCCATCCGCGAACCGAAGGACCGCCCGGCTCCGGCTGCGTTCTCGAGCGCTACCGCGGGACCTGATTCCCCTACGCCCGATGCTTCCCATGCGCGTGCGACCGCCTCGGCAACGCGTCCGGCAGGAGTGGCGTTGACCCCGTCGTACGTGGTTCCGGCGTGTACGATGACGGCGGCCGCGTCCAACTGGTCAGCACGGCGCAGCTCGTCGGCGAGCGCGTCGATCGAACGCTCCCAGAGCAGCGGGTCGGACGAACCCAGGTTGATGAGATAGGCGGCGTGGGTGAAGACCGGACCCAGTCCCAGCCCGACCCGTTCGTCGATGAATGCCTTCGCATCAGCCGGATCGCGTGAGGGTCCGTGCCACATCCGGGGACTCTTGGCGAAGATCTGGATCGTCTCGCAGCCGGTGTCGAGAGCGTACGCGCACGCGCTCAGGAGCCCGTCGCCGACCGGGATGTGTGCGCCGATGAGCATGTGTGGTCCTCGCTCGCGGTCAGTCGTTGGGTCACCAGCCGGCTTGAGGCGTCGGCCCCGGGCGCTATCATCGTCGCATGGACGCCTCACCGAGCGACATACCCTGCTCACGTGACGCCGACACGGCCCGCCCCTGGAAGGGCCGCGCCGTGCTGCATGTCGACATGGATGCGTTCTTCGCCTCCGTGGAGCAACTCGACCACCCCGACTGGCGAGGCAGGCCCGTCGTGGTCGGCGGATCCGCAGACAAGCGCGGCGTCATCGCGGCCGCGTCGTACGAGGCTCGGACCTACGGTGTTCGCTCCGGTATGCCTGCCGCTCGCGCGGCCACGTTGCTGCCGGCCCACGCGGTCTGGACACGCGGGGACTTCGAGCGCTACGGCGAGGTCTCACACCAGGTGTTCGAGATCCTGCGCACCGTGGCTTCCGAGGTCCAACCCGCCTCGATCGACGAGGCCTACCTCGACGTCACACCCGGCCAGCACGGCGATCACCCCGTGGCGATCGCCCGCCGCGTGATCGATTCGGTCGACGCGCTCGGGATCACGTGCTCGGTCGGGGTCGCGACCTCCAAGACCGTGGCGAAGATAGCATCCGACCGCGACAAGCCGCACGGGCTCACGGTCGTGTGGCCCGGGGAAGAGTCCGCGTTCCTCTCGCCACTCCCCATCGCATTGATGCCGGGCATCGGACCCACGACCGCCACCCGCCTGCGCGCGCTCGGCATCCGCACGCTGGGCGATGTCGCAGCTCTCGACGACGCGACGGCGCGCCAGGTCCTCGGCGCGCACGGCGCCCGCGTCGCGATGCGGGCGAGAGGCATCGACCCTCGACCCGTCCGCGAGCGCGAGCCGGTCAAGTCCGTGAGCAACGAGCGGACCTTCAGCTCCGACATCCGCGACACAGCCGAGGTCCGTGACGCGGTGGCCGCCCTGGCGGAGCATGTCGCGACACGACTGCGACGACAGGGTCTCTCGGGACGCACCGTGCACCTCAAGATCCGCTTCGGCGACTTCACCACCCGCACCGCGCAAGAGACTCTCTCCACGGCGGTCGCCTCGACCGACCAGGTCACAACGACGGCGCTTCGGCTCCTGAAGGCCCAGTGGGCTCCGGGAGTCGGTGTTCGGCTGCTTGGCGTGGGCGTATCGGGATTCGACCACGCTGCGCTACAGCTCGACCTGCTGGCGTCCGCGTCGAGCGGGCCCGATGCCCGACGCGCGGCGATCGAGCGCACCGTCGACGAGTTGCGCGAGCGGTTCGGCGACGATTCGGTCTCATTCGGCGGACGCCACATCCGGCGCGATCCCCGCGACAGGTATGGACCGGGCAAGTAGCGAGAAGCCATTCGCCGCCATGGGGCGTCCAACCGGGTACATCATCATCGACACCGTCCTTACAGGGAGACATCCTCATGCGAACGAACCTCACGGCCGCCGCGCTGCTCCTCACGACGCTCGCCATGAGCGCCTGCGCCTCGCCGGCCGCGCCTACGACGTCGGCGCCCGCCCCGCTCCCGCCGGGCGCGTCCGGCAAGGTGGGTGCGATGCCAGCCGCGGCCGTCACCGACCTCGGCGGCGGCCGGGTCGTCGCAAACGGCTGGGTCGCGTACGAGCCGGAGCTCGAAGGTGGCTTCTGGGCCGTGATGGACATGGCTCCGAGCACCTCGAGTGTCGTGCAGCCCAAGATCGTCGCCATCCTGCTCCCGGGCACGGTCACCGTTGAGCAGCTCAAGAACGTCGAGGGCACCTTCGTCGGGGCCGAAGGCGTGCTCCAGGAGGGTGCGTCGATCCGCATGGCGGGCCCCGAGGTCGTCGTCGACGCGCTCAGGGCCTACTGACGCCTCGCTGTCGCCTCGGCTCCTTCGGCGGCCTCCCATTCGTCCTCGTCGGAGTGTCCGGCGCTACCCCGGAACGGCCCCATGGGCGCGGTACCCACGCCTCGCCGCAGTCTGACCGGCTGACCCGACTCCGTCCGCACCACGTACGGCCGTACGATGTCGGCCACGATGGCGATGCC